>JACRDN010000019.1:0-300000 GCA_016218575.1 Elusimicrobiota bacterium | reverse complement strand
TGACCGCCGAGGGCAATCGCAGGCCCTTGGGCGGCAACAAGCATGTGGGCTCCGAGGTAGACCTGGACTTCGAGTGGAAGCACTCGGACAACATCGGTCTCGGCTTCGGCTGGGGCACCTATCAGCCCGGCGGGCTGATCAAGGAAGGAAACCAGAGCGTTGCAGCCGGCGGCGGGACGGCAGTTTCCCAGCAGCCGACCAACCCGGCGACCTTGGCCTACATGGACATGCGCGTTAGGTTCTAAACTTAACCAACTGTTCCAAAAAAAAGGGACCCCCCCGGCGACCCCGGGGGGGTCTTCTTTTTATTACAATAGAAATTCAAGACCGTCAACCATGCAAATTCCAGCAGTTCTTCTGACAATAGCGGCAGGTTGCGCGGCTTGGGCCGTGCCGGGGGGCGTTTCTTTCGATGGCTCCAAACCACCCATGGACAGCCCGGCCGCGGTCATGCCCATGCTACCCCGCATAATTGCCCAAAAATCCCCGGTGGAACCTTACGTCGACTTCATCAAGCAGAAGGGTCAAGACCCCATTCCGTTTGTCCTGGACAAGCTGGACAAATTCCGCCTCGTATTCCTTGTGGAGGGGAGGCATTTCAACGCGGATCAGTATCAATTCTTAAAAGAACTCATACGCAACGAGGACCTTATCGCGAAAGTTGGCCACATTTTTGTTGAGGTCGGCTCAATCAACATGCAGCCCGCGCTGGATGCTTTTTTTAACGCGGACACCCTGAACAGAACGACTCTCCTGAAGGTTTACCAGAACAGCAGTTGGGCCATTGGTTGGGACAATCTCGCTGTCGTGGAATTTATGGAAGAAATATGGCGGATCAATAAAAGCCGTCCCATTAAGAAACGACTCAAAGTGCATTTAACGGACATGCCCTGGGACTGGGACAAAATCCGCACCCGCGAAGATTACGATAAGGCCTACGCCACTCTGGACCAACGTGATTTCCACATGTACAAGGTCGCCAAGGAAACGCTCGATCAATCGCCCGATGAAGGCTCCAAAGGCATTTTTATCATCAACACGCGGCACGGAACCATTAATCTTAGAAGACAAGATGGGACCTTCGGCGACAATACGGCCACGTATTTCCATCAGCGCCATCCCGGATTTTCATATTCGATCAAAATTCATGACGCGAACCCTTATTATGACACCCAGACAAAAGAATCGCATACTCTAAGAATTCAGCACGGACTTTGGGATACGGCCTTCAGGCTGGCCGACAGAGCTCCCGTGGCCGTCCCTTTCGATCAAAGCAGCCCCTTCGCTCAAACGCCCTTCGACGGAATTTCGACCAACTACCGCGTCGATGGCCAGACATACAAGGACGCTTATGATGCCACCTTATATCTAAAGCCTCTCGAAAAATACTCCGGCAACGCCACAATCCCGGAGTACTTCCAAGACTCAGCCTATGTCCAAGAAGTAAAACGAAGATGGGCAATCGAAAGGGGGAACAATGACTTCCAACCTTACCCTCCCCAACCAGCGCGCCCTCAATACGTGAATGAGGACGGAACGCCGCGAATCGAAGAACCTGAAGATGCCTGGACTAAAGAATGATCTTTAGTGTCTGGCAAATTTGATAGGATTTTTTCAAATGCGCGCCCCAGCGTTGGCCCTAGTCCTGCCGTTTTTGGCCGCCTCGGCGCGGGCCTCCAACCTCGACGTCACGGCCGCCTACCGCCTGCGCGCCCTCTCCTACACGAACCTGGACCTAAGCTCGGCGAACTCCTCCAACAAGCGCTCCTTCATCGAGAACGACGCCCGACTGGGGTTCGCGGTGCGAAAGATCGCTCTTGAAGACGCGGCGGGGGCGGAGGAGCCGAGCCTGGACGTGGCCATCCTCCTGCGCGCCTTGGGGGTCTCTGGTTCGACCGCGACCCTCTCAGCGCCCTTTGATAGGGCGGCGGCCATCTACCCGAGCTCGAACTTCACCCCTTTCTTCGAGAACGCCTACATCAAGGCCAACCATCTGTTCGGCAAGAATCTCGAGGCCGTCTTCGGGCGGCAGAGCTACAAGCTGGGAAGCGGGCTCCTCCTCGATGATGACGGGGCCGGGCTCACCGGAATCAAGGCCGGAGGGGAGCTCCCATGGGGGGGGCTCAAGCTCGAGGGCTTCGTCTTCCAGGACAAGAACCCCCTGTTTGGGGCGCCCAACAACCTGGATCTCCTGGGGCTGTCCCTGAGCCTGCCCACCGATGGGCTCTGGCAGTTAAGCCAGCTCCTGGAGCGGGATAGAACCGTCCAAACCGTGTTCGGCTGCGCGAACACGACCTGGGTGGGCCAGAATTGCATGATTTCGAAGGCCATGCGGAGCTTCACGAGCCTGCATTACCAGATGAGCTACGGCCCCCTGGTCTTCGATGGGGAGCTCGCCTTGGAGCGGGGGGCGGGAACCCCCACCGGGGGCGTTCCCTTGGCCAACCACGTCACCTATCAAGGAGACGCGCAGGTATTCAAGGCCAAATGGAAGCAGAACCTTCCCCGCCTCGGGGAAGGCATCGCCCGCCTCTCGGTGGCCAGAGCCAGCGGAGACAAGCCGGGGACGCCCACCACCGACGAGGCTTTTTTTCCAACCCGGGGACACCGCTACAACGGTCTCGAGCGCGGCGGCTTCGGCGATTTCTTCGGGGCCTCCCCTTATGACGCCTGGGGGGGCAATTACGCGGTCTCCAGCGGCCTCAACGCCAACGCCAGCGGCATCTTGGTGGCGGGAGGGGGCTTTACCCCTCCGGCCTACAAGGGAGTGGCCCTGGACCTGGATTATTTCCTGTTCCAGGCCGACAGGATACGCGCGGGACCCCGCAATTTGGGCTCGGAATGGGATTTTAGGCTGCGCTACCAGATCCAAGACCGTTTCACCCTCTCCGCCTCCGCGGC
Source organism: Elusimicrobiota bacterium (assembly GCA_016218575.1). Taxonomy (NCBI): domain Bacteria; kingdom Pseudomonadati; phylum Elusimicrobiota; species Elusimicrobiota bacterium. Next base: position 297,099 of record JACRDN010000019.1, on the reverse strand, counting down.
CCTGTTCAGCGTGGGTTCCGCCTCGAACGCGGCCCATGGCAGCGCCCACAAGTACGCCCTCGAAGCCTCCGGTCGGTTCTAGGTCGAATCGCCCTCCACCAGGCCGCCTTGGAGATCGCCTCCTTGCGCCGGACGGCTACGCTTCGAGCCGAATTCGAAAGGCAAAATCAACTCCTGAAAAAGCTGGCCAAAGAACTGAAATCCTTGCCTTAAAATTACACGGCCGGCCTGAAATCAGCGGCTCATCCGAGCATCGAACTCCGCATTTTTAAGTCAGAGACTCTTCTGCCCTGGTTTTTCTCAGCGAGAGGGGGAGAATTCCGCCGTCTTACATAGTTTTTTCTACGTGGAAACTTTCATTTTCTCGAGGAGGGGGAAAACCTAAATCCCCCCTGACTTCCCCCTCCGCTTCCCATAATTATCCACAGCGCTATCCACATTTCACTGTCTTATATTTGGCATAAAATTTTTCATTAAGATTTTAATGTCATAAGTTTTGACTTATACTGCGTGTTTAATTCGCTATAAAACAATATTCACCGAATATCCACATGTCATTGACTTATAAATATCTATTTGACAAAATCACGACATGCCGGAAGACAAGCCCCATCGCATCAAGATCAAATGGCCCAACGGCGCCGAGTTCGAGGCCGAAGGGACCCCCGAGTTCATCTACCGGGAAAGGCGGGAATTTACGAGCCTTTGGAACAGGCCGGGGAGCGTGGAAACATCCCTCTATGGGCCTCAAAACGCTCTAGGGCATCCCAATATCGCCTGGGACGTACTCACCGAGGCCAAGGGCCGGAACATCCAATTGCGGGCCAAATTAAGCCAGGATAAGAGCGAAAAAGACGCCTGCCTGGTGCTCCTGGCCGCCTCTCAAAAACTCCTCAACCAGCCCAAACCCACGGCCACCCAGCTCGCCAAGTGGCTCAGAGCCTCCGGCTACCCGATCTTGCGCATGGACAGGGCCCTCCAAGAAGGCGTTGCGAAGGGCGAAATCCTCTCCTCGGGATCGCGCCGCGCCCGCCGCTACGAGCTTACCGCCCCCGGCCGCCTAAAAGCCTACATCCTGGCCAATCAGCTGACCGCGGCCATCACCGGCCTGTCGTAAGGGGGCCTCCCGCGGGGGCGGATTCTACTACTAACGATAATAAATATTATGTTTCATAATATGGCAAGAGAACAACCCTGGGCCATCAAGAATCTTTCTCAGAAAATTCACAATTCCCCATGAAAATGAATGCGTTTTTAAATTAACCGTCGGGTTTTGTGAGATTTCCAAAATTGGCGGTCCTGGGGCTTCCACAGCCCTTCCCCCAACCTCCTGACGGCCCGAAATACACCGCTCAAAATGGGCAAAAAGTTGCCAATTCCCGGGGAATTTCAATAAGCCCGGAATCCCCGGACGGCGCTTTTAAAAAACCATGGCACCAAGGAAAGGCGGGCAGGCAGATCCGGACAGGACCCCAAAAGGCAAGGGCTGGAAGCAGGCGAAAAGTTGGCAAGTTTTCGGCTGATTTTCAGCTCAATTCGGGCCCTTCTGGGAAAACCAGCGAAGCAAGCTCGGTGGAGGCAAAAACCAGAAGGGCGGGAAGGCTGAACTCAGCCCAAAAATCAGCGCAATTTCAGGAAAGGCTGGAAAGACCAGAGAAGAACCGAAGGCAGAACTCTCATGAAGGACGATTCCTAAAAAAACCACGGGAGGAAGCTCCCGCGGAGAAAAATCCGGAAAACTTGCGAACCGCGACAACGGTTCTCTGAAAAAAAGACAGCCCGGACTCTTCCATGGTTTTTTTAGCCGCTATACTTCTTCACAGCGGATCAAATCCTCGAGGGTCTCGCGGCGGCGCGAGAGCTTCGCCTTCCCCCCCTTGAGCAGGACCTCGGCGGCCCGAGGGCGCGAGTTGTACTGGGAGCTCATGGAGAACCCGTAGGCCCCGGCCTTGAGAACGGCCAAGACGTCTCCGGGCTCGGGCTCGGCAAGGAGGCAGCCCTTGGCCAGGAAGTCCCCGGACTCGCAGACCGGGCCGACCACGTCCATGGGGAGAGCGGGCCCCGAGCGCCGGAGAGCGGGCCAGACGGGGTGGCGCGCGCCGTAAAGCGCGGGACGGGCCAGGTCGTTCATGGCCGCGTCCACGACGGCGAAGCGCCGCCTCGCGGTTTTTTTCCGGTAGAGCACTGTCGTGAGCAGCACCCCGGCCTCGGCCACGAGATAGCGCCCCGGCTCGAGGAGAAGCCGGGCCTGGGGCCAGGGCGCCAATATCCTCGCAAGCCCTTGGGCCAGGACCTTCAGCTTCAATGGTTTTTCTCTGTCGTAAGTGATCCCGAGCCCCCCGCCCATATCCATGAGCCCGAGCCTTATGCCTTTTTTTTGAAGCCTTGCCGCGACCCGCGCGAGCGAGCGCGCGGCCCGAAGATAGGGCTCCACCGACGTGATCTGAGAGCCGATATGGCACTGTATGCCTTGGATCTTGAGCCAGGGACTTTTAACGGCTTTCTCGTAGAGCTCCAAGGCCTCCCCGGCCTCGACCCCGAACTTGTTCTCCGAGATCCCCGTGGTGATATGGGGGTGGGTTCCCGGGTCCACATCGGGGTTGAGCCTCACCGAGACCGGGGCTGGGATGCGCAGGCGCCGGGCGGTCCTTTCCAGGGCCTCCAGTTCCTCCCTCGACTCCACGTTGAGGGTGAGCACGCCCGAGCGCAGGGCCAGGGCCATTTCCTCCTGGGTTTTTCCGACTCCGGAGAAGACGATCCTGCGGGGCTTGAAACCGGCCCGCAGGGCTCTTTGGAGCTCCCCTCCGGACACGATGTCCGCACCGGCCCCGGCCTTGGCCAAGGCCCGGCAGAGGGCCGCGTTGGAGTTGGCCTTGAGGGCGTAGCAGATAAGCGGCGAGCGCGCTTTGAAGGCCTTCTTCAGCGCCCTGAATCGCTCCAAAACGAGGTCCCGGGAGTAGACGTAAAGCGGCGTGCCGAAGCGCTGTGCTACCGCGCGCGCCGAGACTCCATCCAAATAAAGCTCGCCCCCGCGGTAGCCCAGCATCAGAATACCTGCCCCAGGTAGACGTAGAAAATCCCGCCGTTCTGCGTGGTGCGGCGGGCGTAGTCCATGGAAATCACGAAGGGAAATTGCTGAAGGATGAAGGTGTGTATCCGGATCCCGAGGCCCACGGATTGGCGCAGGTCCCGCCAGCGGCTGCGCGACAATTGACCCTCGGAATCCCAGGCATAACCCGCATCGGCGAAAATCGTACCAAATACCGCCTTGAAGTAGAAATCGGGGAAGATGTACCACATATAGTAGTTGAGGTCCCGAATCAGGGGAAAGCGCCACTCCGCGTTGAGAAGCCCCAAATGGCCGCCCAGGTCCCGCTTCGAGGCCCGGGCGTAGCCGCGCACGCCCCCGAGCCCTCCCAGAAGAAGCTGGGGCCGGTCCGGCCCCAGGGCCCGGGCCGCGGCCGCGCGAAACGAAAGCGCGCTCTGGCTTCCGGTGGCCACGAACTTGTGCCCTTCGGCCCCCGCGACGTAATAGCTCCGGTTTCCCCCCGCCGCGGCCACGGCCCGGGAATAGGAGAACTCCAAGCGGCTGCCCTGGTTGGGCACGAGATACCGGCCTCGCACCGTATCCCGGGTCAAGGACAGGCCGTAGAGCCTGGCCTGGCGGTCCTCTTGGGTCCTGTCGGCGCGGTCCACGACCTGCTCGCTGGCCGACTGCAGGAAGGCGTCCACGCGGTGGAAGCGGTCGAAGGGGTAGCGCACCCCGGCGAATTGGGAATGCGCGACGTCGTCCACGCGGTGCAAGTCCGCGTCGATCAGGTCCTCCTGGCTGAACCCCGTCACCCCGGCGAAGAGCTGCGGCCGCCAGCGCCGGTACAGGTAGCTCGTTTGGTAGGAGTAGCTCTTGGCGGAGTGGTAATTGAAGAGGGCCTGGTTCTGGTGGCGCCCTAGAAGGTCCGAGCCCTGCCAATAGCCGGCCATGAACAGCCCTCCCTCCGAGGAATAGAAGAGGGCGGGGATGAAAAGGTCGGTGGAGTAGGAGAATTGGTACGGGCGCTCTCCGGACAAAGCGGCCGAGCTCCTTGCGGGCTCAAAGGCATCCCCCGCAAGCTCCTGAGGCACTGCCTCGTCTAGGAACTTGGAACGCGGTCCTTTGTACAAGTGGACGCTCCCCCGGCGCAGGGCGGCGAATACGATCTCGCCCCGTCCCGCGTAGCTCGGGGTGTAGCAGGCCCCCAGGCTCTTGGTGAGCCTGGAGACTTTCCCTGTTTCCAGGTCCAGCTCGGCGATCTCCGATGAGTCGGACCCCTCCAAGATGAAAAGCGCCCTCTTGCCGTCCGGCGACACCACGGGATCTCGGGCTTCGCCGCCAGAATTCTCGAGGCGGGTCTGCCGCGAATCGGCCAGGCTCAGGCGGTAGAGCCGCCGCCCCGGGCCGATCTCCTTGGAGTAGATGAGCGCCGCGCCGTCCGGGGTGAAGGCCGGCATGTCGTCGTCCTCGGAGTCATCGGTCAGCCGCCGCAGGCGGCCGGAGGCGAGCTCGTAAAGGTAAAGATCGGTGCCCGCGTTTTCCATGGCCGAGAAGGCCAGGAATTTCGAGTCGGGCGAGAACGCCGGCTGGTTCAGAGCCGAGAAGCCGGGAAGCTCCCTGCGTTCCAGGCGCTTGGACGCAATATCGTAAATATAGAGCGCGTCCCTGTGGTTTTTCGTGGCGGAAAACGCCAGCCTCCGCCCGTTCGGTGAAACCGCCAAGACCCGGGAGATATTGGCGAAGCGGCCGAGGGGGAGGTTTTCGATCCGGGAGGGCCGATAGCCCAGGATTTTGCGCGAGCGCCCCGTACCCAGATCGAGGGCGCGGATCTCGGGAGGGTGCCCGTCCGCGGTCGTGGCGTAGTACGCGGTCTTTAAGTCCGGGCTCAAGGCCGGGCCACTGTTGAACTCGGGGATGCGGCCTTTCGAAGCCGTGAGCGGCGAACCGAAGGTCTCCGGCTCGCGCAGGCCTTGCGCCCGCGCGACGCGCTTGTACTTATTCTCCACGTACTCGAGGAACTTGGCGCTGAACTTGCGGGCGTTGAGACCCACGAGCTCCTGTAGGACCTGGGAGGTCTCGAAGCGGCTCTCGAAAATTCTCAGCATGTCGCCGGGCTTGCGGGAGCCGTATTGCTCGGCCAGGAACTCCATGGCCTGGGCACCCTCCCGGTAGGCCAGGACGATCTGATGGGGTTTTAAATGCCCGAAATGCTCGAGATGGGTCAAGGGGATGAGCCCGCCCGAGGTCGCCGCGTCGCGGATCACGGTCTCCTCGAGGGCGGATTCGATGTCGCGGGTCAAGAACCCGGGCATGCCCTCCATCATCCAAAGGGGATAGAGAAACGACTTCAGTATTTTCCCGGTTTTCCAAAACCCGCTCATGAGCACCTCGAACTGCAGGATGTGGACGAGCTCGTGAGCGGACACCTCGCAGAGCCACTGGCGCGAGCCGTCGTTGTAGACCATGAAGCGGTCCTTGAATGGCTCGGTGATGCCCCCGGTGCCGTCTCCGGCCTCGGCGATGGCGGATTGCTGAAAGTCGTTGGGGCTGGCGTAAAGGAAGAAGGGGCGCCGCCTCCATTTCCGCTTTTTTTTAAGGCGCTCCGGGAGCCAGGATGGGCCGTTGGGCAAAATCCTGAGCTCCCGCGTCAGGCGCTCGAACGACGCTTCAAGGATTCCGGCGGCCTCGACCACGAGCCCCGCCCCTTCATCGTAGTAGTACAGATCGAAGTGGGGGCTCGAGCGGACCTTCCAATCGAAGTCCCGCCGGATCACCTGGTTCTGTCCGAACTCCTGGGCAGAGACGACGTTCCAGGCCAGGAGCGTCAGCAGCCAGGAAGCGACGCTCATGGACCGCTACGTCTTTTTCGCGGATTTTTTGGCGCGGGAAAGGCGGCGCTCGACGTCCTTGAAGGCCACCTGGGCCTTGGAGTCGTTGGGGGTCTGGGACAAGACCATCTCCCAGGCCTCCTTGGCGGAGGCAAGGTCGCCCAACTTTTGATAGGTCATGGCCAGGGCCGCGTAGATTTTCTCTGGCTGTATGCCGAACCCCGGGGCTCCGGCCTGGCCGCGGCATTGCAGGAGCTGCTCCAGGGCCTGCTTGTACTGCTCCTGCTCGTAATGGATCTGCCCGATGTAGAAAGAGGCCCGCTTGGCCTCCTCGGGGCCCATGGCCTTGAGTCCCGAGAAGGCCTCCAAGGCCCGGCCCAAGGCCTTGGCCGCCCAGAGGCTCAAGCCGAAATTTTCCAGGATCAGGCTGTCCTTGGGGTAATGGAATTTCAGCCTTTCATACTCGGCCACCGCCTCGGGGAAACGCCCCTGCTTGTAGAGAAGCTTGGCCAAAAGCATGCGCACCTCGCGATCGTTCGGGAAGTGCCGCAGAAACCTCTTGTACTCCTCCAAGGCGAAGGGGTAAAGCCCCACCTCCTGGTACATGGTCCCCAGGCAATAGAAAATGCGGGCGTCCAAGGCCCCGAGATCGCGCGCCTCCTCCAGCTCGTTGATGGCCTCGACGTAGTGGTCCTTGCCTTGCTCGAAATGGAGGCTGCCCAGCTCCACCAGGGCCGCCAGGTCCTGGGGATCGGCCTTGAGCTTGTCCTGGGCCTGGGCGATGGCCGTGTCGATCTGGGGCGGAGGGTACACGGCGGCGGTCTTGGGCCTCTCCAGGCCAAGGTCTCGGAACACGAGGTAGAGGACGGCCAAAAAGCTCAAGAGGGAGAAGGCCGCCAGCGCCCATAGGGTCTTGGTGCCGAGCCAGTAAAGGCTCACGCCGCCGTGACGAACGGGCCTCACCCGATGGGCCAGCCCCTCGGGATTGGGATGACTCAAATTTTTATTCCTCCTGCTCCGGCCCGAGGACCTGACCGAGCGTCAGGGGCCGGGGGGCCTTCAAATACTGGGCCACCCGCTTCTTATCCTGGATCTCGTTGAATTTGGCCATGGAGAACAAAATCTCGAAAGTCTCGGCGTTGACTCCGATGACAAACCCTGAAACAGCGTCTCCTGCCTTGCAGGAAGCCTCGGGATCGCATTCCGAAACCGGGCAAAAAGCCTTCTGCTTCTCGCCCACCGCGATCCTGACTCCGGCCGGACCGGCCTCGAGCACCTTGCCGCGGACCACGGACTTAAGAGGGTACTTCTTTCGCACGGCGTCGACGGGATTGGGGAGCAGCTGCTTGATGCCGAGAAGCACCTTCTCCGCCTCCTGGGCGGGCTTGGACAGGACCTTGACCCGGACCTTGGTCCCCCTTTGCTGGGCGGAGGGTGCCGCGGGCGCGCCCCACGAGATATCGGCCGTCCGCACAAGACCCTCGAGGCCCCCTATATCCACCGTCAGCCCCTCCGGGGCGACCCGGACCACCCGGCCAATGCGTATCTCGCCCGCTTTGAGCTCGGAAAGAACCTTCTGCTTTCTCTTGCCCACCTCCTCCTCTAGAACGGCCTTGCGGGAAAGCACTGCCTGGCGCTTGGAGTCGTTGAGCTCGAGGATCACGCAGCGCACGCCGGTCCCGACCATGCGCGAGGGCTCTCGCACCGGCCGAAGGTCGGCCAGAGACGCCGGCAAAAATCCCTGCACCCCGCCCAAATCCACCAGGAACCCGCCCTTGATCGCGGAAGTGACGCGTCCCCTCACGCGGACCTTGTCCTGGAAGGCCTTTTGGCAGGATTGCCAGGCTAGCTCCGCCTTGGCCCGGCGGTAGGATAGCTTGGTCGCCCCCTCCCGGGTCTTCCCCGCCGCGAGGACAGGCACGCGCTGGCCCACGGCCGGGGGCTGGGCCGGCTTGTCCTGCGACGGCGAGAACTCGCTCAAATCAATGATGCCTTCGCGTTTTTCGCCGACGTCCACCAAAACCTGATCCGCGGTCACCTGAATGATCTTGACCCAGGCGATCTGGCGGCTGGCCAATTTCTGCTTGGTCGCGGCCTCCTGGGCCAGGAGAGCCTCCATGCTTTCGTCCTGCGCGGCTTCGAGCTCGGCGGGCGGATTGTCCTGGCTTTCGTCCTCGTGGTGTTTCGCGGTTTCCATGGTCGTCTCTCCGTTAGAGGTCATGACGCTACTATAATGCCAAAATATGGGCCATCACGTCTCGGGCAAAAGCAAGGCATGCGTCCCGGTCGGCGATGTCGCCCTCGAATCTAAGCCCCGGTCCGAAGCGGGCCTCCAAGGGATAAAGGCGCGCCGCCCGGGCGGTGTTGACAAGACGCACCGGCACCACCTCGGCCCCGGTCCGGCCGGCCAGAAAAGAAACGCCCGCCTTGGGCGCGCCGGGAACCCCTGTCTTGGAGCGCGTTCCCTCGGGAAACAGGGCGAGGCACCCGCCGCCGCGCAGGTGCTCCACGGCCGCCCGCATGGCCGAGATGTCCCCGCCGCGCCGTTCCAGGGGGATTACGCCGGTCCGCCGCAAATACCAGCCCAAAAGAGGCACCAAGAAGAGCTCCGCCTTTCCCAAAAAATGCGGAGACCTCACCGAGCCGGCGGCCACCGCCAGGACAGGGCCGTCCGCCAAGGATACGTGGTTGGCCGCCAGAATCACGGGGCCGCGGCGAGGAACGTGCTCGAGGCCGGAAACCTTGAGCCTCCACACGCTCCTGGCCAGCCATTTGGCCACGAGCGCGGGCCCGCGGCGCAGCAAGGGTTCGCTTTCGAGCTCTCCGGCTTCCAACTCACCGCGCTCCGCCGTTCTTGACCAGGCGCAGGATTTTCTGGGCCACTTGGCGCATGGTAAGCGAGGTAGAGTCGAGGAGGAAGGCATCGCTCGCCTGGGAAAGAGGATTGATCTTTCTCTTGATATCGTTCAAATCTCGAGTGAGAATCGCCTCCCTGATCTTGTGGAGGTCCGCCGGAAGGCCGGCGGCTTTGAGCTGGCGGCAGCGGCGAGCGGCGCGCTCGTCCACGGATGCGTCTAGGTATATCTTGAAATCGGCGTCCGGGAACACGTGGGTGGTGATGTCGCGCCCCTCCATGACGATGCCGCCGCCGCTTCCGAGATGCCTCTGCAGGCGGCAAAAAAATTGGCGGACCTTTTTATGCGCGGCGACGAGGCTCGATTTCTCGCTCACGGCCTCGTTTCGTATCTGGCTCGTCACGGCCTCCCCGTCTATCCAAGTCTTGAGGGCGGTCCCTCCCTCCTCGCTGGGGCGGAAATCCCAACGGATTTTGCGAGCCAGAGCCGCCACCGCGACCTCGTCCTTCAAGTCGAGACCGACCTCGAGCCCCTTCCAGGTCAAGGCCCGGTACATCTCCCCCGTGTTGATGAAATGATAGCCGAGCCTCTTGGCCACGAACTGCCCGACCGTGGATTTCCCCACCCCCGCGGGGCCGTCCATGGCGATGATTAAGCCCTTTGGGCGCTTTATATTTTTTTTAGGCATGCTAGGAGGGCCTGGTTTTCGGGACGAGTCCCGATGGTGATGCGGACGTTTTGGGCCAAGCCGTACTCGTCGAGCGGCCGGATAATGACGCCGAGTTTGAGCAGCCGAGAGAACAGCTCCCGGCCCGGGATGGGAGAGCGCGCGAACAGGAAATTGGCGGCCGATTCCTCCACCGCGAAGCCAAGGTCCCTCAAGGCCGCGCAGAGCCAGGGCCTCTCCTTGGAGACGAGGGCCACGCTGCGGCGCACGAAAGCCTCGTCCTTCAGGGCCAGGACGCAGGCCTCTTGGGCGGGCAGGCTCACGTTGAAGGGCATGCGGATCCGGTCGAGCCAGCCGATCACCTCGGGGCTGGCCAGGGCGTAGCCCGCGCGCAGGCCGGCCAAGCCGTACACCTTGGAAAAAGTCCTCAAGACGACGAGATTCTCGTGGCGATCGAGGAGTCCGGGGACGCTGTCGGGGTAATCCCCCCACTCCCGCGCGTACTGGCAGTAGGCCTCGTCGAGCACCACCAGGACCGAGCTCGGCACAGCACCCAGGAGCTCCAGGATCTCCCCCTCATTATTGTAGGTTCCGGTGGGATTGTTGGGATTGGCGATGAATAAGAGCTTCGTGCGCGGGCTCACCGCGGCGAGCATGGTCTTCAAATCATAGGTCCAGTCCACCATGGGGACCTCTATGATCCGGGCACCCATCATGGCGGCCTGCTGCTTGAAGCGGATGAACCCGTATTGCGACAGGATGACCTCGTCCTCCGGCTCGATGAAGGCCTCGCAGAGAAGCCGGATGATCTCATCGGAGCCGTTGCCCGCCAGCACCCGGTCGAACTCCACCCCATGGAACCGCGCCAGGGCCTGGCGCAGCTCCGGGCTTCCCCCCTCCGGGTAGAGGCGCAGGACCCCCGCGGCCTTGCGGTACGCGGCGGCGGCCCGCCCCGATGAGCCCAAGGGGTTCTCGTTGGAGGCGAGCTTGACGACCTTCTTGAGCCCCAGCTCCCTGCGCACCGAGGCGATGGATTTGCCGGGGGAATAAGGGGTTACGGCCCGAAGGCAGCGCCGGGCGGAGGGGGTCTCTACCGCGTTCACGAGACCGCCCCCGAGATCGCGAAAAACGCCAGCATCCTGGAGCTCTGCTTGTCGCGCCTGAAGGAATAAAATTCATCTTTCCCACAGGAGGTGCAGGCGGAGGAAGTCGCGATGTCGGATTGGTCGAGGCCGGCCTCGGAGAGCTGAAGCGCGGCCGCAACGCCCAAGTCCAGGAAAATTTTCCCTTCCCGGCGCGAAACGGCGCCGGCGGGAAATCCCCGCGCGGTTTCCGAACTTACCTCGTAGCAGCAGGGGCCGATGTGCGGACCGATGGAAGCCGCCAGAGCCTCCCCCGGCACTCCGTAGAGGCTCCGGAAAGACTCGGCCGCCTCCCTGGGCATCCCCGCCCGGGTGCCGCGCCAGCCGGAATGGAAAAGCCCTATGACGGAGCCGCCTTCACGGCCCCTGCGCCAGACAAACAAGGGCATGCAGTCCGCCGCGAAAACCCCCAGGCACAGCCCTGCCTCCCGGGTCGCCCAGCCGTCGGCCTCCGGCCAGGGATCCGGGGACCGGCCCCGCTCCAGGGCGACGACTCCGGTCCCGTGGACTTGCTTGGCAAAATAGGCCGGGAAGCCCCCCAAACCCGCCCGAGCCAGGGCCTTGCGGCGGTTTTCGTCGAAGTTCATGTCTCCCAAAGCCTTGCTCGTCACCCCGCCTACCAGGCCCTCCGGAGTCCAGCGCTCATCGGCCCACATGGACGGCTTCCGGCTTCGGGGCAAGCGCCTTGGAAGCCCCTGGGATGCGGCGCAAGGGCCTGACCCACTTGGTGAAATGCGAGGGTTTGAGGGAATACTCGTGCACCAGCCTCACCACCTCGGCTATGGGCTTGAAGGGCTGCCACTTGAGCCTCAAAACCCTCACGCCGGCCTGCTCCATCTCTCCGATGAACTGCTCGTAGTTCTCGTGGAGAGCGCGCAGGTAGTCGAGATTGATGGTTCTCTCCATGGAGCGGCCCCTCATGCGTATCCTCTCCATGGCGGTTTGCGGATCGCACTCGAGATAGATGAGAAGCTGGGGAAAGACCAGTTCGCGAAGGACCATATTGTCGAAGAGGTCGAGGTAAGTGTTGTAGTCGAGGTCCGAGATGATCTTGTCCGGATGGGCGTTGAGCATGCGCGCGAAAATCGTGTCCTCCCAGATCGTGCGGTCCTGGATCACGCCGCGTATCTTGCCGAGGCTTATGCGCGTCACGAACTCCCGATGCTGGCGAAAGCGATGATTCAAGAGCCAGACCTGCATCATCGTGCCGTAGGACTTCATGTCGCGGTAGAAATAGTCCAGGTAGGGGTTGCCGTCCACCTCCTCCAGGATTGGCTCGAAATTCAAGGCTCGCGCCAGCTCCACGGTCAAGGTGGACTTCCCGACTCCAATCACTCCGGCGATGCCGATGTATCCTTCCGCGAACATAAGTTGGCCTCCGCTGCGCTCCCGGCCTGAGGGAGCGCTTTAATGTTTCTGTTTTAGTAGAGAAGTCTTACCCTGGCTTTATTTCCTGCTCTATCCCTCTCAGCGCCAGCTTCACGTCGTCGGGGCTCGAGGCCGCCTCCATGATGTCGGCCTCGGTGGCCAGGCCTTCCTTGAAGAGCTTGACCAGGGACTGGTTGAAGGTCTGCATGCCGTAGAACTGCCCCTTGGCGCAGGCTTGATTGATCCCGACGGAATTGTTGTCCTCGATGAGTTTGCGCACGTGGGGCGTGACCACCAGGATTTCGATGGCCGGCACGCGCCCGCCCTTGACGCAGGAAAGCAGCCTCTGCCCGATCACGGCCCGCAGGCTCTCCGCCAACTGGATGCGCATCAGGGGCTGCTGGTGGGGAGGATAAAGGTCGATCACACGAGCGATGGTTTGGACCGAGTCCACCGTGTGCATGGTGGCCAGAACCAGGTGCCCGGTCAAGGCCGCGGTGAGGGCGGCCGACGTCGTCTCGAGATCGCGCATCTCGCCCACCATGATCACGTCGGGGTCCTGGCGCATGGCCATGCGCAGTCCGTCGGCGAAGGTCGCCGTATCCTCGCCGATCTCTCGCTGGGTGACGATGGCCTTCTTGTCCTTGTGCACGAACTCGATGGGGTCCTCGATGGTCAAAATATGGTCGTGGCGAGACTCGTTGATGTAGTCGAGGATGGACGCCAGAGTGGAGGATTTCCCGGATCCGGTGATGCCGGTGACCAAGATGAGTCCCCTCTGGTTGTCGGCGATCTTGCGCAAGGTTGCGGCTGGAAGCTTTAAGTCCTGCATGGACGGGATCGTCATGGCGATGCGGCGCACGGCCAGGGACAGCTTAGACCTCTGCCGAAAAGCGTTGACGCGAAAGCGCGCCTCCTCCCCCAGTTGAAAGGAAAAATCGCACTCCCCGCGGCTCTCGAACTGCTTGCGGGCCCGGGTCGTGGCGAACTCCAGGAGCATGGCCTCCGCCTCCTGAGCGCCGACGGACTCCGCGCCCACCTGAGCCAGATCCCCATCCAAGCGCATGTAGGCCGGGCCTCCGGCGCGCACGTGCAGGTCGCTGCCCTGCTTGTCGACCAGCGTCTTCAACAGGCTCTGGAGGGTCATTTTAGTTTCCTCACTTTAAGGCGCAGGAAGGCCGGCTTGTTCCAAAGCTCGGGGGCGCTCGGCGCACCCAGCATGGATGCGTCGGACGGCTCCCCCTGTCCCTGGCCTCCGCCCGAAAAGCGCTTATAGCCCGCGCGGATCAGATTGCGGTTGCCGCGGCGCGCGGGAAATCCCGTGGCGATCACCGTGATGCGGATGGACTCCTCCAGCGACTCGTCCCAAGCCTTGCCGACCTTGATCTTGGCGTCCTGACTGGCGGCCCCGGCGATGAGTCCCATGGCCTCCTCGGTCTCGGAGAGCTTGAGGGTGGATTTCTTGGCCGTGATGTTCACGATGAGGCCCTTGGCCCCGTCCATGACCACGTTCTCGAGCAGGGGCGAATGGATCGCGGCCTTGGCCGCCTTGATGGCGCGGCCGGCCCCGGAAGCCTCTCCCATGCCGATCAAGGCCTCCCCGGCGTTCTGCATGACGGCACGGATGTCGTTCAAGTCCATGTTGATCTGGCCGGGAGTGATGATGACGTCCGAGATGGACTGTATGGACTTGCGCAGGACGTCGTCGGCCAAGCGGAAGGCCATGTCGTCGGGAGTGTCGGGGTCCACGATGTCGAGAAGGCGCTGGTTCGGGATCACGAGCAAAGTATCCACGTTTTGGCGCATCTCCTGGATACCCTGCTCGGCGATGGTGGCGCGCTGGAGCTTCTCGAATTCAAAGGGCCGGGTCACAACCCCGATGGTGAGCGCTCCCATTTCCTTGGCCCATCTGGACACCACGGGGGCTCCCCCGGTGCCGGTGCCGCCCCCCATGCCCGCGGTGATAAAGACAAGGTCGGTGCCGGAGAGAACCTCGCGGATCTGCTCCTCGGACTCCATCATGGCCAGGCGCCCCTTGGCCGCGTCCCCGCCGACCCCGAGGCCGCGGGTCAAGGTCTCTCCCACCTGGACGCGGACCTCGGCAGCGCTCCTCCTCAAATCCTGCGCGTCGGAATTGGCGGCGATGAGCTCGACCCCCTGGATTCCGATCTCGGCCATGCGATTGATGGCGTTGCCGCCGGCCCCGCCCACGCCGATCGCCTTAATGACGGCCCGCGATTCCTTGAGGTCCTCGCTGACTTGTATGCGCATCTAAAACAGGTCCTCGAAGAGAGAGGTCACGCGCCTGAGCCACATGGCCTTCTTGCGCCCGAACACCCGGCCAGAGCCGGAGCCCCAGCGCAGCTGCTTGGAAAAATACAGAAGCCCCAGGGCCGTGGCGTAGCTGGGCTTCAACCACTCGTCGTCGGCGATGAAAAGATCGGGGTGGGGCACGCCCACGCGCACCGACATCCCCAGGATCTGCTCGGCCGCGGCCGCGGTCCCGCGCAAAAGGGACCCTCCCCCGGTCAGGACCACGCCCCCTGGAACCACGAGGTCCGCGTAGGAGGAGTTCTGCAGCTCCTCCCCGATGAGCGAGAATATCTCCTCGACGCGGGGCAGGATGATGCCCATCATGGTCGAGGTCTTCACGCGGTTGGCGGTCCGCCCGTCCACTCCGTTAAAATTGATCTCATCGTCTCCATTGAGCAGAGACGGGTGCGCCACTCCGTGCTCCACCTTGATCTTCTCGGCGGTCACCAGGGAAGTGCGCAGGCCCATCGCGAGGTCGCGGGTGATGAAGTCAGAGCCTATCGAGAGCTCCTTGGAGTAGCGGATGCTTCCCTCGGAGTAGACCCCCAAAGAGATCGACTGGCCGCCCAGGTCGATGAGCAGGCAGCCCAAGTCCTTCTCCTCCGGGGTCACCAGCATCTCCCCGGCGGCCAGGAGCCCATAGACGGGCTCGACCACCTCGAAGCCGGCCTCGGCTACGGTCTTGAAAAGATTGTTCAAGTGAGCGCTCGAGGCCGTGACGATGTGGACCTCGACCTCGAGGAGCGAGCCTTCCATGCCCACCGGATGCGGCACCCCGCGCTGACGGTCGAGGCTGAAGCCCTGGGGAATGACGTGGAGGATCTCCCGGTCGGAGGAAAGCGGAATGGCCTTGGCGTTGTCGACCACGCTGCCCACGTCCTCGGCGGTGATCTCCTTGTCCGTCCTGGCGATGTTGAAGGCGCCTCGGTTGTTGAAGGATTGTAGATGCCCTCCGCGCACGCCGAGATAAAGACTCGACACCACGGCCTTGGCCATGGCCTCCGCCTCCTCCACCACCTGGGCCACGGCGCGCGCCGTTTCGTGGATGTTGATGACCACCCCGCCCTTGATGCCCCGGCAGGCAACGCTAGCGCCTCCCGCTATCCGGAGGCGCTGGCTATCGGCGTCCGCGGCGGCGATCAGGCAAGTCACCCGGCCGCTGCCCATGTCCACTCCCGCGATCACATCCTGTTTTGCCATGGTTTTTTGACGAATCTATTTTACAGGTTTTACGAGAATTTTTCCGTCCTCGAAATATCTAAGATCCACCGCCAAGCGCCCGGGATGGTCGAGCCGCGCGTCGGCGATGACCTGGCGCAGCCTCATGAGCTTGTCGGAAGTCCAGGCCAAATCGCCCCATCGCACCGTGGTCCCGTCGGCGAGCTCCGCCTCCCAGCCGTCCGATGGGGAGATCCAGCGCGCCCGCGCGAGAGGCGAGGCCAGCACCCCTGGCTTGACCGCGGCCGCAAGCGCCCGCGCGAGCTCCCGCAGGGACTTGTCATCGGCCCGGCCCGGCTCAAGCTCGACCAAACCCTCGGGCGCCAACCCCGGGCAAGCCTCGAAAACCTCGCCCGCGTCGCTCAGATACCGAACCCCGCCCGCGATCCGCGCCGCGCAGGCGCGCGCCTCCAGGCGAACCTGGGCGCTTCTTCTCAGCCATTGGCGCCGCACCCGCGGCTCCTTGAGACAGGGAAATCGCGACTTGACGGCCTTCGTCCTTTCGGCGAGAGAAGCTTGGGCCTGGGAGTTCCAGTAGGCGAGCACGGCGGCGCCGAGGCTCTCCGGCATGCCGGAGAGCTCCACGGATATCTTGTCTCCTCGGAAGAATGCGCGCGGCTGGGCCGCTCGGGGCGTTCCTTTATAAGCGAGCCGCGGGAGGAGCATGGTCCGGTTGATGTGGCGCAAGGTCAAGGCCGCCGTGGCCCCCAGCACCAGGATCAGGGAGAGCATCGCGGCCTGACGCAGGCGGCCGCGGCGCACCTTGGGCCTCATGACCACATGGTGGCGCTTGCGGCCCGCGCGGGTCCTGCGAGTCTTACTCACCAACCACCTTCATTTCCAGCTCCAAGTCGATCCCAGTTTCGGACTTCACCTTCTCGCCCGCCAGGCGCACCAGCTCCAGGATGTCAGAGGCGGTGGCATGGGAAAAATTTTCTATGAAATTGGCGTGCATCGGGGATATGCGCGCGCCGCCGAACGCCTTCCCCTTGAGCCCGGCCCTCTCGATGAGCTCCGCGACATAGCGCCCGGGAGGATTCTTGAAGGTTGATCCCACGTTATAGGTATGGATGGGCTGGGTTTGGAGGCGTTTTTGTTGGTGCCGTTGAATGCGCCTGATTATATCACCTTTGTCCCCGGCTTTCAATTGAAGCAGGCACCCGAGCACCACGCGGCCCTCGAGGCTCGTCCGGCGATAAGAGAAGGAGAATTCGGAGGCCGGAGCCCAACGGAACTCCAATGTGCCCGGATCGATCGTCTCGATCTGCGCGACGAGCCGGGCGATCTCTCCATCTCGGGTTCCGGCGTTCATGACAAGCGCCCCCCCCACGGTGCCCGGCACGCCCACCAGAGGCTCCGGCCCGGAAAGCCCCCTCTCGGCGCAGAGGCTCACGAGTTGAGGCACCCGCACCCCGGCCCCGGAGAGAACCCTGCGGCCCTCCAGGAACTCGATCCGCTCGAAGTCTCCGCGCAGCCTCGCCACAACGCCGCGCACGCCCTTGTCCTTGACCAGGACATTGGAACCCCAGCCCAAAAGCATGAAGGGCAGGGCGCGCCGGCGGCAGATCTCAAGGAGGCCGGAGAGCTCCCGACGACTCATGACCTCCGCGTAGCAGTCGGCCGGGCCTCCGACTCGGAAGGTGGTGTGCGGGCCCAGGGACTCATCGAAGCGGGCTTGCGGAAGAATTTTCTCGAGCTCCGCGCGGCACGCGTCGCTGAGCTCGGTCATGCGGCAACTATATCAAAAATAGTATCATGGGCCCCAATGGACCGTCTCGAACGCCGGCTCGGGTTTATCGCCGTCCCGGGCCTGCCGGCCTTCCTGGCCGGCATGAGCGCCGTGGTCGCGCTCCTCGCCTTGCTCAAGCCGGAGTTTCCCGCCCAGTTGGCGCTCGATCCGGGACTCCTGCGCTCGGGGCAATGGTGGCGGGTATTCACCTTCGCCCTGATCCCGCCGGCCTCGACACCATTCTGGACCTTCCTGTGGCTCATGCTCTATTACGGCTACACCCGCATGCTGGAGGCGGCCTGGGGGGACTTCAAGTTCACGCTCTTTTGCCTGGCCGGACTTGCCGGCATCACCGCGGCGGCCTTGGCCATCAGTCAGGAAATCTCGGACCATTACTTCCACACGAGCCTCTTCTTGGCCTTCGCCCGGCTCAACCCCGAATTTCAGGTCCTCATCTTCTTCGCCATCCCGGTGAGGATGAAATGGGTGGCGGCCGTCATCTGGGCCCTGACCGGCTGGGATCTCCTCTTCGCCGACTCATCCGTGCGCGTCGCCCTGGCCGGAGGCCTGGCCAATTACTTCCTCTTCTTTGGGGCCGACCATTGGCGCGGCGCAAAGCTCGCCTGGCGCCGCTGGCGCAAGCAGAATCAATTCCGCTGAAATGCTTTGGTTAAAGATTCTCACCCTATCATGCTTGGCACTACAAGCCAACGAGATCAAATTCACGGCTTTCGACGCCCAAGGCCGCGTCATGGATTTGCAGGCCTTCCTCGGCTTCATCGGCCGCGCCGACAAGACCAAGGCGCCTCCTGCCATCCTCGTCTCCTCCCCCGACGGCCTAACGGCCCAGAAACCGACCCTCAAGCAGGAGGGGGCCTCGCTCGTCCTGGGCTGGGAGGGGCTTTCCCGGGTGAGCCTGAGCATGGTCTGGCCCGTGGCCGAGGACGGCTTCTCGGCCGTCTGGCTCGATAAGGGCGGTCCCGGCTACTCCGAAGGGGAGACCCTCCAGCTCAACGAGGAGATCGCCCTCTCCCAGTATCGCGCCCTCAAGGAGGCTTGGACCAAGCACTCACGGGAAATGGAGCCGGCCTACCGTCCGAGCCGAAAGGCCGAGAAGACCCTCGCCGCAGCGCAGTCCCTGCTCGAGAGGGCCCAGGCCCAAGCGAGCCCCGCCAAGCGCGCAGCGCTCTTTAACCGCGCCTTGAGCCAGACCGCGCGCTCCTGGCAGACCATGCTTTTCGAGCACGGAGTCCAAATCGCGCAGGACCCCAAACGAGGGCCGGGGCTGCGCTTCGGCCTGACCTTGCACGAGGCAGTCCTCCAGCGCATGAGCGACTACGACTGGATCATAGACATGATCCAGCGCTCGGGAGCCAACTGGGTGAGGGTCGTCTTTCGCAGCAACCCCCGGGACTTCACCTACGCCCAGCCGGGCTCCTTCAACGAGTACGACGCCGTGGTCAAGGCCCTGCGCGACAAGAACATCCGCGTCATGGGCTGCGTCCTGGACACGTCCCAGTGGCCCGCAGCGCTCACCCCCGCGATCTACGCCGAGCGCGCCAAGAATCTGGTTCTCCACTACCGCGGGCTCATCCACAGCTGGGAAGTGGGAAGCGAGATCAACGGGCATTGGCTGGGGGGCCGGGCCGCCCCGCTGCCCCCCGAGCAGGCCTTCAGGATCTATTCCGAGGCCGCGGCCCAGGTCAAGGCCGTCGAGGCGAGCCTGGAGACCGTGGCCACGCTCTACTGGCAGGAGGCGGCCTCGCCAGACGAGGCCCATTCCCTATTCGGCTGGCTCTCCCGCTTCGTGCCAGAGGGTTTCGGGCAGAACTTGGACGTGGTGGGGCTCAGCCTCCAGCCCGATGAGAATCCCGTGGGCTTGAGCCTCGAGAGGATTTTCGAGCGCACGCGGCTTTTCCTCCCGGACAAGAAGCTCATGGTCTCCAGCCTCGGCTACGTCGAGGGTTCCGAACTCAAGGGCTGGTGGTGGCTCGACCCCCAGGACGTGGAGGGCGCGCGCAAGGACCTCGTCAACCTCTACTCCGCGGCCTCCTGCGCCTTCCCGCGTTCCCTCTGCGGGGTCTTCTGGTGGCAGACTTTGGACCAGATGCTCCCCGGAGAGCGCAAATACTCGGACCTCTATCGAGTTTACAAGCGCACCCTAGACCAACTGGGGCATTAGGCCCTGTCAAGTAATAATATGATCAATTTGGCAGCCCGAGCTTGAGACGAGTTCGAGGCGCGACGAGGGAGCATAGCGGTAGCTCTGTGACCGAGGACCTGGCGCGATATGCGCGCCAGGTCCCGTCCGGGAGGAAGTACATCCTTTCCGGACGGGAGCAACGAAGAAATCGGCCAAGCTCGGGCTGCCCCGAAGGGGCCAAGCGCTTTTGGGCTGCGACTGCGTCGCTCGTTGCTCACATACCGCTGCGGGTATGCTCGCTCCTTGCTCCTTGTCTCGCTCCAAAATCGCTCGGCCAAATTGATCATATTATTACTTGACAGGGCCTTAGAGGCTCAGAGCGTCCCGCTTAAGCCTGCGCAGGTCGCCGACATCGTCGGAGTCGTAATAGCCGACCACGAACCCCCGTGAGTCCACCAGGGTGAACTTCGTGCTGTGGATGACGCGCTGTCCGGCAGGAGCCCCCGGATTTTCAGCCACCGGGAGCTTGAAGCCATTCGTGAGCAAGGAGTAAAGCCGCGCCTTAGGGCCGGTCGCGAAGAACCAGCGCCCGGGCTTGGCCCCGAAACGGGCCGCATAGGCCTTGAGCCGCTCCGGATTGTCGTAATCCGGGTCCACGGTAAAGCTCACCAACCCCACCGAGGCGGGAAGCTCGCGCTGCAAGGCCGCCATGCACAGGCTCAAGGCCGGGCAAGGTCCGGCGCAGGACGTGAATATAAAATCCGCGATCCAGGGTTTGCCGAGGAGGCTCGCCTTGGAAAGCGGCCCCTCCGAGGCGGCAGTGACTGCCGTGAGCTCGAATTCAGGAAGGGCGTAAGCCGGAGCCCGCTCCTTTTGCCGCCCCTGGTCAAGAAGAACTCTTCCCCCCAAATACGCCAAGACTCCCGCCGCGATCAGGACTATTCCGGCCCAATTTCTACTCGACACAAAAGCATTCTACTAAATCGCCGAGTTGTCCCCACAACTTCGCGGCGAAGTTCTGTGAATAACCGAGATTTTGTTATAATTTACCATGCAAAAACATGGCTTGCTCGCGATTTTCGCCCTGACCGCTCCTCTCTGCTCCTGCGCGAACTTGCGGACCGCGCGCTCTATCTCCAGTCGAGGCCTTCTTGGACATATCCGAGTCCTGGCCTCCGACGATTTCGAGGGCCGCGCGCCGGGCACGCCGGGAGAAGAGAAAAGCGTCGGTTATTTGGTCAAGCAGTTTCAGGATATGGGCCTGGCTCCGGGAAACCCCAGCGGAACTTTCATCCAGAAAGTCCCGCTGATGGGATTTACTTCCAGGCCCACGGCCCGCTTCTCCTCGCCCTCGGAGTCCGCGGCCTTCACGTTCCCGGAGGAGTACGTGGCCGCGACCCGACGCTTCGTTACCGAGGTATCCGTCAAGGATTCCGAGGTCGTGTTCGTGGGCTATGGGATCGAGGCTCCTGAATACGGCTGGGACGACTACAAGGGCATGGACCTGACCGGAAAGACCTTGCTCATGCTGATAAACGATCCCCCCCTCCCCGATCCGCGAATGTTCAAGGGCAAGGCCATGACCTACTACGGCCGCTGGACCTACAAGTACGAGATCGCCTCCGCCAAGAAGGCGGCCGCGGCCGTCATCATCCATGAGACCGGCCCGGCCGGCTACCCATACGAGGTGGTTTCGGCGTCCTTCGGCCGCGAGAATTTCGAGATTCAGAGGCCCGACGGCAATACCGGGCGCGTGGCGGTGGAGGCTTGGCTAAGCCCCGGAGCGGCCGCGCGGCTCCTGGCCCTGGCAGGCCGCGACCTCGAGTCCTTGAAGAAGCAGGCCTTAGGCCCCGATTTCAAGCCGGTCCCGCTGGGCCTTAAGGCCGACTTCACGGTGGCCAACGCCCTGAGGCCCATCCAATCCGCCAATGTCGCGGCCAAGCTCGAGGGCTCGGACCCAGCCCTCAAGGACGAGCACGTGCTCTACACCGCCCACTGGGACCACTTGGGCAAGGACGATAAGCTCCCCGGAGACCAGATATACAACGGCGCCATAGACAACGCCTCCGGCGTGGCCGGACTCTTGGAGATAGCCAAGGCTTTCGTCCGCTTGAAGGCTCGCCCGAGACGCTCCCTCCTGTTTTTGTCGGTAACGGCCGAGGAAAAGGGGCTTTTGGGGGCAAAGCATTACGCGGAAAACCCCCTCTATCCCCTGGATAAGACCCTGGCCGTGATCAACATGGATGGGCTCAACCCCTGGGGGCTCACCAAGGACATCGTGGCCGTGGGCCT
The DNA here is from genome assembly GCA_016218575.1 of Elusimicrobiota bacterium. Taxonomy (NCBI): domain Bacteria; kingdom Pseudomonadati; phylum Elusimicrobiota; species Elusimicrobiota bacterium. The sequence continues at coordinate 275,513 of JACRDN010000019.1, read as the reverse complement.
CGGGCATTCCACCTTGGACGAGGTCCTCGGCGAGGCGGCCGCGAAAAAAAGCCGCGTGGTCAAGCCGGAGCCGGAGCCGGAAAAGGGGACCTTCTTTCGCTCCGACCACTTCGAGTTCGTCAAGAAGGGGGTTCCCGCCCTGGAATACGGGGGCGGGACCGAGTTCATCGGCAAGGACCCGGACTTCGCCAAGCGCAAGCGCGACGAGTACACGGCCCGGGACTACCACAAGGTCACCGACGAGGTCAAACCCGACTGGGATTTCTCCGGGGCGGTGGAGGACCTGCGGCTCCTCTTCGAGGTCGGGCGGCGCGTGGCGGACGCCCCGAATTGGCCCACATGGAAGCCCGGCAGCGAGTTCAAGCGGCAGAGTCAAGCCGCTCCCTAAGATTTCCCATGTTATTTTGTACAATCTTCCAATTGAGTCCGTAGCTCAGCCTGGTAGAGCACGCGCCTTTTAAGCGTGGGGTCGAGGGTTCGAATCCCTCCGGACTCATGTCCGCGCCCGAAGCGTTATTCGGGCGCGACTATAAAAGTTCCTTAAATATGCTGCTGCGAGCCTCTCCAGGAGGAGAGGCCGCCACTAGCCCCCATCGTCTAGCGGTTAGGACGCCGCCCTTTCAAGGCGGAAATAGGAGTTCGATTCTCCTTGGGGGCACCATTTCGGAACATTGTGATAACGGCCATTTCCCTCGCAGCCGCGCTTCTAGGCGCGGTTTGGGCGTCTCCCGTCAAAAACCCCGACACCTACACGGTCCTCGATTTCGCGGAGCTAGAGACCTTGGACCCAGCCTGGCCCACCGAGAAGGTGAGCCAGGGCGTCATCCTTTCGCTCTATGAGACGCTTTTCGACTTCGATCCCGGCAAGCCCGGAGCTCTTCTTCCCCTAATCGCGGCGAAGGTGCCGACCAAGGCCAACGGCCTCGTCTCGGCCGATGGCCGGACCTACACCATTCCCATCCGCCGGGGGATCAAGTTTCACGACGGTTCTCCCCTGACTGCCGAGGATGCGCGCTACTCCCTCCTGCGCTTCATCCTCCAAGACCGAACGGGGGGTCCTTCGTCTCTTCTGCTCGAGCCCATTCTAGGCACCCCCTCCACGCGCGATGAACAAGGCCGGGTGAAGCCCGGCATTCACGAGAACGCGGCCCAGGCCGTCCAAGCCCAGGGGCAAAACCTGGTCCTGCGCCTGCCCGCGCCCTACGCCCCTCTTCTTTCGATACTGGCCACACGCGCGCCCGTGGTTTCCAAGAATTGGGCGGCATCGCACGGGGACTGGGATGGGAAAGCGCAAACGTGGGAAAGGCACAACAACCCTCGCAAAGACGACTCCATTTTCCTGGCCCAGGCCAACGGGACCGGGCCATTTCATCTCGAGCGCTGGGATCGAAAGAACCGGGAGCTGGTGCTGGCGCGCCACGACGGGTATTGGAGAGCCCCAGCCAAGCTCGCGCGCGTGATCTTGAGGACGATCCCGGAGTTCGGAACCCGAAAGCTCATGCTCCAGGCCGGCGACGCCGACCAGATCGCGGCCGACCGCGGCACCGCAAGCCAGCTCGCGGGCCTTCCCGGCGTGCGCGTCATGGACGACCTGCCCTCGCCGGGGGCCGAGCCCATCGTCTATTTCTCCTTCGCGGCAAATCCCGCGGCCAATCCCTACGTCGGCTCGGGACGTCTCGACGGCGACGGCATACCCCCGGATTTCTTCGCCGACAAGGACATGCGCGAGGCCTTCGCCTACTCCTTCGACTACGGCGGACTCATCCGCGACGTCTACCGCGGCCAGGCCCGCCGCGCCACGGGCTGCATCCCGACCGGAATCTTGGGACACAACCCGGCGCAGCGAGTTCGATCCTACGACTTGGGCAAGGCCCGGGAGCATTTCCGAAAAGCCTGGCAAGGCCAAGCCTGGGATAAGGGCTTCCATTTCACTCTTGTCTACAACGCGGGCAACGTCTCGCGGCAAATCCTCTGCCAAATGCTCAAGCGACAGGTGGAGAGCTTGAGCCCCAAGTTCCGGCTCGACATCCGGGCCCTGGAATGGCCGGGATATCTCGACGCCTACCACGCCAAGCGCCTGCCCTTGGTTTTCTTCGCCCACTACCCCGACTATCCCGACCCCCACAGCCCGGCCTTCGACGTCATGCACTCCCAGGGGGCCTCCGCCTCGGTCCAAGGCTACAAGAATCCCGAGGCCGACAGGCTGGTGGAGAAAGCCCTGGCCGAGACCGACGCCAAAAAGCGCGCCAAGCTCTATTTCAAGCTCCAGGAGCTCGAATACGAGGATCTCCCCCACGTGCTCTTCGTGGAGGCCAAGGCCCTGCGCGTGGCGCGCGACTGGGTGCGGGGATTTACTTACGACCCCCTTTCCCCGAATCCCCACTTCGAAAAGATATACAAAAAAGGTGCCAGTCATTAACTTTCTTAACTTAGTAAACTTGCTCCATGACTGGCACCGTGTTTCTATACGGCGATGGGGTCCCCATGAGCCCGGCCGAGCATATCGAGAAGCTGCGCTCCCTTGAAACGCGCGGGCTCCTCGCCCCAGACGAATACTCCCGCGGCGGCGCGATCGCGATCCTAGAGAAAAAGATGGCCCTGCTTCTGGGAAAGGAGGAAGCCGTTTTCATGCCCACCGGCACACTGGCCAATCTCCTGGCCCTGCGCGCCTTGTGCGGCGGGCGCCGGCGCGTCGTCGTCCAGGAGGAGAGCCATCTCTTCCGCGACGCCGGAGACGGAGCCGCAGCCTTGGCGGGATTGACTTCGGTTCCCCTGGCCGAGGGCAAGACCTATTTCACGGCCCGGGAACTGGAGGCGGCCCTCGACAGAAACGGCGAGGGCAAGGTTCCCTGCCCCGTTGGCGCCGTCTCCATTGAGTCTCCCGTGCGGCGCCGCCTGAACCAAGCCGTCCCCTTCGAGGAACTAGAAGCCATCTCCAAGCTTTGCCGCCGCCGGGGCATCAAGACGCACCTCGATGGCGCCCGGATATTTCTTGCCGCGGCGGCCGAGGGCCGGCCTGCCGCGCGCTACGCCAAGCTCTTCGACACGGTGTATGTTTCCCTCTACAAGTATTTTGGGGCTCCCAGCGGAGCCGTTGTGGCCGGACCTAAGGCCCTTTTGAAGGGCCTGGCGGACGAGCGCCGCATGTTCGGGGGAAGCCCGCCCCAGGCGTTTTGGCTCGCCGCTTCGGCCCTGGACGCCGTCGAAGGGTTCCGCAAGCGCTACGCCAAGGCCCTCTCCCATGGCCGGGTAGTGTTGCGGCTCTTGAAGAGTCGGATGGGAGAGCGCCTTGTTCTATTTCCCGATGGCACGAACACAGCCCTCCTGCGACTCTCGCCAGGAGAAGCCCGGAGCCTGTCTCGCCGCCTCAAGGACCGCGGGGTATTCTTGGGCGAGCACCGCCCCGCCTGGGAAGGCGTCCCCCTTGTCATCAACGAGACTTGGCTTCGGGTGCCAGTCATTAACTTAGTAAACTTACTTAACTTCCCTGGGAAATAGAATGGCGAAAGGCGCGTTCTTGGAAAGCATGACGTGGCTTAAGGCCGAAAGGGCGCTCAAGCGCCATCCCGTGCTTCTCCTCCCCTTGGGCGCGCGCGCCAAGGAGCATGGGCCGCATCTTCCGCTCAACAACGACTGGATATTGGCCGAACGCCTGACCGCGCTTGTGATGAAGAAGGCCCAAGTCCTGGTCCTGCCCGGCCTCGCCTACAGCCATTACCCGGCCTTCGTGGAATACCCCGGCTCGGCGAGCCTGAGCCCCGCCACCTCCTGCGCCACCGTGGTCGAGATCTGCCGCTCCTTCGCAGCGCATGGGGCCAGAAAATTCTACGTGCTCAACACCGGAATCAGCACCAGAAAAATCCTCGAAGAAGCCCGCCAAACCCTCTCCCAAGATGGCGTGACGCTGGGCTACACGGACCTGGGAGCGCTTTCCTCCATCGAGGCGCAGGTACGCGAGTCCGCGGGCGGCACCCACGCCGATGAGATCGAGACCTCCATGATGCTTTATCTCGCCCCGGAAATCGTGCGCATGAAATTGGCCAGGAAGGACTTCCACACCGGCAAGGGCCCGGGGGGCCTCACCCGCGACCCAAACGCCCGGTGCGGGGTCTACTCCCCCACCGGAGCCTGGGGAGACCCGACCCTCGCGAGCCGCAAGAAGGGCCGGATCGTGGTCCAGGCCCTCGTCAAACAGATTATCGAGGACATCAGGAGGATTCAGCTTTCTGATTTTTCAAGGCGCGAATAGGGCCGTATTTGCGCACGCGGCGATCGAGAAAGCTCCGCCGAACCAAAAGCACCTGCCCGATCCCATTGAGGAGATAATTGCTGCGCACTTTGAGGATTATTTCGTGCCTTCCCGGCTTGAAATGAAAAGGAACGAGAAGATGGTCGAAGGGACTCCGCAGAAAATCAAGCAGGACCTCCTGGCCATCTATCGAAATCTTGATTTCGTCCGAAATATAGGAGAGAAACAGCCAATCGAAATCACTCGCCGTTGAAAGCCGCGCTCGGTAGGTATAGACGGTGTAATCCGGCTGGTCAAAGTAGGGTAGAGGCACGGGATAGGCCCTGCCCTTGGGAGCCATGAGTTCAAGCGACTTCACCTCAAACGCGTCCTTGTCGCCTTCCACGAAATAATAGCTGTTGCCGCCTATCACGGGCATACGCGCCAGGGTCGGAAGTCCCTGGAGGATGACGCCCACGACACCAATCGCGAAGAAGCCGCGCCATTTTGAAGAAACGCCGCCGAGGCATATCCCCGCAAGCAGGCAATTGATCATCAAGAGAGGGAACAAGTGCCTCGGCTGGAAAAAACGGTCAAGAAGAATGGTGACGACGATAAAGAAAACCTCCATGCCCAAAAGAAACGGGAGGAGAGCCGATTTTCCCCTCAACAACTGAAAGACGAGCGCCGCGCACAACAACGCCAGGAAACCCCAGCCGAAAAACGAAGGAGCATGGACCCCCAACAAATCCGCAAGCGGCACGCCAAAGAACGGGCCTTTCATGGCTAATTTAAGAGTCAATTCCGTCAGTCCATCTTTTGTATGGAACAGCTTCGGGACAACGCTCATTACGGCGATTATTGCCAGAACCGTTCCCCCTCTCTTGAATCGCTCGCTCCAGTTTAGGGAGCGCGATGCCAGCAGCCAAAGGCCGATCCACGCCGAAATGACGAACCCCGGGGCTCTCACCCACCCCAACAAGCCGCAAAGACAGCCCAGCTGAAGGGTTTTCCCGACATCCGTTCCGGGCGTTTGAGACAGGTCCAAGAAAACATGGAGCACGAGAAAAAATAGGGGAGAGAACAAGGCCTCCGACGCCAAATAGTGGGAAAGATGAAAAGTCTGAGCGTGGAAGAGCAACAAAGCAGCGGCGCAAAGCGCCCCCCATCTGTTATTGGCGTCATGCCTCAATACAAGCCGGAATAATACCACCGCCCCCGAGCAAAAAAGAAGGGGCGTCAGGAAACGCAGGAACGGAAGGCTCCCGCCGATAAACAAGGCCAGAAATATCGGATAAAGAACGGAAACCATATCGGCAAACCATACGAATTCGCCCTTGCGCGCCAAGAACGCCTGGAAATAATAAAAGGGCTCATCCATGGTCAATTGGCCGGCCGGCATGACCCATAGGTGGATGGCCGCGCCGACGGCCAAAAAAGCCGCGCAAATAAGCGCTAGGGGCAGGTGCGAACGCATTTTCAAAGGATGCCTTGCGCTGAGTATCGCTTCAAGGGCCTTTAGGCCTAAACGCAGGCCCAAAGGGCCCACCCCTCTGACCGTCTCGCCATGAATTAAGTATACTGTCACCGAAATGAAGCCCTTGAGAGTCGTCGTATGCGCGGCGGCGGGGCGCATGGGCTCGGAGGTCGTGGGTCTCGCGGCTAAGGACCCGCGCTTCCAACTGGTCCCGGCCGTCCAAGAATGCGAGGTCGCCATTGATTTCTCGTGGCCGGAAGGCTCCTTGGCCGCGGCAGCAGCGGCGGCCAAGGCCCGCAAGGCGGCCGTGATCGGCACCACGGGATTTTCTCCCCGGCAAATGGCCCGCCTCAAGGCCTTTGGCCGCCGAGCCCCCATTTTCTGGACCCCCAACTTCAGCCCGGGAGTGCAGATCCTCCTGCGCCTGGTCCGGGAAGCGGCCGGCCTCCTCAAGGACTACGACGCCTCGATTTGCGAAACCCACCACAAACTAAAGAAGGACGCCCCCTCGGGCACGGCCTTGAAAATAGCCCAAGCCGCTAGGGAGGGCCGCGGCTCCGCCGAGCCCATCCCCACGGCCTCGCTGCGCTTGGGCGACGTGGCCGGAGAGCATACCTTGATCCTCGCCGGACCTTACGAGAGGCTGGAGCTCACGCATAAAGCCCATGCCCGGGCCCTTTTCGCACGCGGGGCCCTGGACGCAGCACTTTGGCTGCGCGACAAAAAGCCGGGATTCTATTCCATGGAGGATAGACTTAAACATCCATGAGCAAGAGGAGAGAAATCCTAAAAAAGCTCTCCTGGATCCTCCGGGAAGACGACCCGGAGGATCCTTACTACGACCCCATTCATCTGGGCGCCATGCTGGTCGTTTGCTTGACGGCCGCCGGAGCCCTGTTCTGGCTTTTGTGGACCCTTCTGGTTTTCGAGGGCGGGATATTCTCAAAGCTTAAGGCCCTGTTCTTCGTTCTCTTCACGTCAAAGACCCTGCAGGACTACGGCTACCGCGGCGCGCCCTACGCCATGGGCGCCTTCGAGGGCTGGCTCGGCAACCTCATGGCCTTGATCTTGACGATTCTTCTCCTGCGCGCCCTTCACGACCTTTATTTCGAGGTTCTTCGCCGTGCCAAAAAGTAAGGCTTCCTGCCTTCTTCTCCTGGGCGGCAACATGGGCAACCGCAAAAAACGCCTCGAGCAAGCCCGGGCGGCGCTCGCCCGGCTGCCGGGCTGCCGCCTGCGCGCAGCGTCGCGCATTTACGAGACGGCTCCCGTGGGGCCCAGCCGCCGACCTTTCCTCAACATGGCGGCGCGCCTGGGCACCTCTCTCTCCCCCATGGGTCTTTTGGTCGAGCTCAAGAGGCTCGAGACCCTCGCCGGAAGAAAACCGGGCCCGCGCTGGGGGCCCCGGCCCTTGGACATCGACATCCTCGACTACGGCGGCCTGCGGCTCGCAAGCCCCTGGCTAACTCTCCCCCACCCGGCCGCGGCCGCGCGCGCCTTCGCCCTGGCTCCCCTGGCCGAGATCGCCCCCCGCCGCAGGCTCGACGGCAAGCGCACGGTTTTAGAACTCCTGCGCCGATTGAACCCCCGCCCCGAAACAGCTAAAATACTCGCGAATGGGCGCTAAAGCGGTCACAACAACCTCCCTCGCCTTGATGAAGCAAAAGGGCGAGAAAATCGCGGCGCTTACGGCCTACGACACCCCCACGGCCCGGCTCCTCAACGAAGCCGGAGTGGATGTGCTCCTGGTGGGCGATTCCGTGGGCATGGTCAAGCTCGGCTACGAGAACACTTTGCCAGTGACCTTGGAGGAGATCCTCCACCACTTGAAGGCGGTCAAGCGCGGCAACAGCCGGGCTCTCCTCGTCGCCGACATGCCCTATCTCAGTTATGAGATGGATATCAAGGAAACTTTGCGCAACGCAGGCCGCCTGGTCAAGGAGGGCGGGGCCCAGGCCGTCAAGCTCGAGGGCGGCCTTGAGATCACGCCCATGATCAAGGAGCTTCTCAAGATCAACATCCCGGTCGTGGGCCACATCGGCCTCACTCCCCAGGCCATCCACCGCTTCGGCGGCTATAAGGTCCAGGGGCGCCGGCCCCAGGAGGCAGAGAAGCTCGTGACCGAGGCCAAGATCATCGAGGGGGCCGGGGCCTTCGCCTTGGTCCTGGAGTGCGTGCCCTCGGCCCTGGCCAAGGAGATCACCCGCAAGCTTTCCATCCCCACCATCGGGATCGGCGCGGGCCCACACTGCGACGGCCAAATACTCGTGGTTGACGACATGCTGGGCCTGGGCGAAAACGCCGCACTCAAGTTCGTCAAGCGCTACGCGGACCTGCGCCCCGCCATGCTCCAAGCCGTTTCGTCTTTTTGCCGAGAGGTCCGGCAAGGGGCTTTTCCCGCCGCCGAGCACGAGTTCGCGGAGCTTAAATCTTAGTGCCGGTCTGGGCTCTCTTCGGCGTCGTCCTGCTCCTGGCCCTCATGTCCTTCTGCTATTACGGCTCCGGCATCATCCTTCATCCCCCCAAGATGAACCGCCTGGGGGCGTTCCCGGAACAGTACGGCCTGCCCTACGAGAAAGTCTCCTTCAAAACGCGCGACGGCCTGACCTTGCGGGGCTGGTTCATCCCCTCCCCCCGCGGCCCGGACGAGGAGCGGACCCTGGTCCTCTGCCATGGCTGGGGAGACAACAAGGGCGATCTCCTGAAAATCACCAATTTCCTCAATCATGCCGCGGGATTCAACCTGCTCTATTTCGACAATCGCTCTCACGGGGAGAGCGACGGAGAGATCACCACCATCGGCTACCTCGAAACCATAGACTTCGACGCGGCCGTGGATTTCCTGAGGGAGAAAAAACCCCATACCCTCAAGAGGCTGGGCGTGTTCGGGATGTCCATGGGAGCGGCCGTGGCCACTCTCTGCATGCCCAAGCATCCCGAGGTCAAGGCCGCGGTGCTGGAAAGCCCTTTCACCAATTACCGGGAAGTGGTCAGGCAATGGGCCTGGAATCACTTCCACCTGCCCTATTTCCCCTTCATCGTCCTGACTTTGTTCTTCCTGCGCCTTCGCGTGGGGCACGGCAAGGTGGACAGTTACCATCCCATCCGGGCGGCAGCGATGATTTCCCCGCGCCCGCTTCTGGTGATCGGAGGCAGCCTCGACGAGCTCATGCCCGAGAGGGAGGTTCGCGCCTTCTACGCCGCGGCCAAGGAGCCCAAGCAGCTCTGGATCATCCCCGGCGCCAGGCACTCCAAGTGCCACGACTTGGCGGGCATCGAGTACGAGGCTCGCGTCGCGGGGTTTTTCAATCGGTACCTATAACAAATAGTCTGACACCAATGCGAATCGTTAAAAAGCCGCAGGAAATGGCTCGGCTGTCCGTTCTGTGGCGCACCCAGGGACTATCCGTGGGTTTCGTGCCGACCATGGGGGCTCTCCACCGGGGGCACGCATCCCTGATCAAGCGCGCGCGAAAGGAAAACCTCAAGATCGCAGTCTCCATCTTCGTCAACCCGGCGCAATTCGGGCCTCGGGAGGACTTCTCGCGCTACCCGAGACCCTTCGCCGAAGACTCACGGCTTTGCGCGGGCCTCGGCGTGGACGCCCTCTACCATCCCGACGCCGCGGGCATGTACCCCGAGGGCTACGCGACCTGCGTGGAGGTGGCGGGGCTTTCGGATATCCTGTGCGGGGCCTTTCGGCCCGGGCACTTCCGGGGAGTGGCCACGGTCGTGCTCAAACTCCTGGAGATGGTCTCACCCAGTAAGGCTTACTTTGGAGAGAAGGACTACCAGCAACTCATCATCGTCAAGCGCATGGCCCGGGATTTGAATCTGCCCTGTAGGATCGTCGGCTGTCCCACGGTGCGCGAGGCGGACGGCTTGGCTCTGTCGAGCCGCAACAAGTACCTGAGCCCGGAGGAGAGAAGGCTTGCTCCCGCGCTATACGCGGCGCTCAAGGCCGGAGCCAGGGCCGCAAAGAAAGGAGGCCCCGCGAAAAAAGTCGCGGCAGTGGCCGAGCGCCGCATCCTCCGAATCCCCGGCGCGTCCATAGATTACGTGAGCCTGGTCGAAGCCGAAAGCCTGCGGGAAGCCTCCGCCCTCGCGGGAAAGCTGCGCCTCATGGCCGCCGTGCGCCTGGGGTCCACCCGTCTTATTGACAATATCCCCGTCATGATGGGATAATCCAGAGGATGCGCAAGCGCAAGCAGGTCTGGATAGACCCCCCGCTCCAGCTTCAGATACTCTGCTACGTGCTCATGCTGGTCACCGCGAGCCTTCTTCTCGTCACGTTCACCATCGTCTACAGCCTCCGGTCGGCCTCCACGGAGTCGCGCCAGCTCTTCCATTCCATCGCCTGGATTCTCCAGACCGTCCGCGGCCCCCTGCTCCTATCCTCGTGCCTGGCCATCCTCGCGAGCGGCCTGCTCACGATCTTCTGGTCGCACCGCTTCGCCGGCCCCCTGCGAGTGCTCTCGGCGGCCATGGAACGGCTCCAGAAGGGCAATTTCACGGGGGCGCTGCGCATCCGCAGCACGGACACCCATCACGAGCTCGTGGAAGAGTTCTCCCGGATGCAGAACCATCTGCGCCACAGCCTACAGAAGGACAAGAAGCGGGTCGAGGACCTCAGCCAGAAGGTGGACGGCATATCCTCCAAGCTCTCCCGGGAGCACGCGGCCCAAGAAGAGCTCTCGGCCGTGGCGGCCAAGCTCAAGGATCTTTACTCAGAATACCAGCTCTGAGCGCTTCCTCGGCTTCCTTCAGATTTTCAGGGTATTCGGCGGGATCCTCGGGATCTTTTATCTCCGAAACCCGGCGCAGGGCCGCCACAGCCTTGTCCTTTTCGCCCAGGTACTCGTAGACCCTGGCCAACGGAACATAGTGGGCCGTGTAATTGGGGGACAACCGGACCGCCTCCTCCAGCTCCCGCGCGGAGAGCTCCTTTTTCCTGCGTCCCCCGGGAATCTGGAAATACATCTCCCCCAGGACGTGATGGGCGCCCCCATGCCTGGGGTCGAGCTCCAAAGTCCGCCGCATCTCCTCGCGGATGGGGCCCACCAGGAACAGGGACTTGAATATCCCCTGGGTCTGCCCCCGCCGGCCCAAAGCGATGCCGAGCCAAAAATGGGCCTCGGCCTCTTTGGACTTGCTCGCGATAGCCGCGCGCAGGGCCTCCTCGGCCCGCTTGAAATGCCTGAGCTTGTCCTTCGAACTCTTCTCCCTTTCCCCCAGCCTCACCAGGGAGCGGCCCTTTCGCCAAAGCGCCTGGGCGTCCTCGGGATTCTCGGCCAGGGCCTTATCGCAGAGCTCCAGGGATTTCTCGAGGTTCCTCGGCCGGTCTCGGTGGAAATATGCGTCGTCTATCGGGGAGAATCCCCCTGAGCCGGCATGCGCCGGCCAGGCCTGGGGAACGCAGAATAATCCAGCGGCCAGCAATATTTTCTTGACGGCCAGGGAGGCCGCGCGGCTCACCCAAAAGGAGGCCCGGGAATAGGAGTCCTCGGGCCCGGCGCCCGCTTGGGCCAAGGTCACGGCCTCGGAAATCCCCTCTCTCCTCAATCGGGCCTGAATCCCCGTCTCGAGGCTCGCGCAAACAACGGCCACGGGGATGCCCTTGGCCTTGGCGCGGCGCGCCATGGCGACCGGGGCCTTGCCGAAAAAACTGGTGCGGTCGAGGCGCCCCTCACCGGTCATGACAAGTCCGGTTCCGGCCAGGTTCTCGTCTGCCTCCACGGCGTCGAGCACGTAATCGGCTCCAGGCCTGATGCGAGCCTTAAGAAACGCCAAAAGCCCGGCCCCCAGGCCCCCGGCAGCGCCCGCTCCCGGTTCGGCCCCGACCGAGACCCCCAGATCCCGCTCGATGATCCGCGCGTAGCGGGCCAGGGCCTCCTCCATGATCCTAACCATGCGCGGCGTGGCCCCTTTCTGAGGGCCGTAAACCCGAGCCGAGCCTCTCGGGCCAAGGAGAGGGTTGGCCACATCGGCGATGCCGGATATCCGGACCCCCTTGATCTTCTGGCGCAGGGCCCGAACATCTATTTTCTCGAGCCTCAGGAGCGCCTCCACCCCGGGGCCAATCTCCTGGCCAGCCTTGTCGAGAAGCCGCGCCCCCAAGGCCTGGGCCATCCCGGCCCCGCCGTCGTTGGTAGCGCTCCCGCCCAAGCCCACGGCGACGGCCTTGGCGCCAGCCTGGATCGCGGTCGCGATGAGCTGGCCAGTCCCGTAGGAGGTGGCGCCCAATGGGTCCCGTTTATGGGCGCAAACAAGCGCCAGGCCCGAGGCCTGGGCCATTTCCACAACCGCGGCGCCGCTCTTGAGAAGGGCGAAGGCGGCCCGGCGCTTTTCGCCCAAGGGGCCGAAGACCGGGACGCAAATCCTGCGCCCGCCCTTGGCTTGGAGCAGGACCTCCATGAGGCCATCGCCCCCATCCGAAAGAGGCAGAAGGATCGTTCTGGAGCGCGGTAAAACTCGCCTCACTCCCTGCTCCATGGCTTTAGCCGCTTCCAGAGCGGTGAGGCTGCCCTTGAATGCGTTAGGGGCTAGTAAAATACGCATGGAAATAGGAGAGCCGGTCTATATCCTGAGGGCTGACGCGGTTGCACATCGCGCCAACATACTTCCTTATGGCGCGAGTACCTGACCGCTGACGCGGTCAGGGAAACATCCCGCGGATGCGGACGGCCTTGGCCAGGCGCCCCAGCCCCACCATGAAGGCGGCCAGGCGCATGTCCACCTTCTCCCTCTGGGCCAGGTCGTAGACGTCGCGGAAGGCGCGCACCATGATCTCTTGGAGGCGGGCGTTGATGTCCTTCTCGCTCCAGAAGTAAGCCTGGATGTCCTGCACCCACTCGAAGTAGCTCACGGTCACGCCGCCCGCGTTGGCCAGGATGTCTGGCACCACGACGACCCCGCGCTGGTGCAGGATGCGGTCCGCCTCGTTGGTGGTTGGGCCGTTGGCGCCTTCGATGATGTACTTGGCCTTGACGCGGGGCGCGTTCTCGTGGGTGAGTTGGTTCTCCATGGCCGCCGGGACGAGGATGTCGCAGGGCACCTCCACGAATTTTTCGACCGGCACGTGCTCGGCCCTCGGATAATTCGCGATGGACTCGTTCTTGGCGCGGTAAGCCATGATGTCGTCCAAGTCGAGGCCCTTGGCGTCGTAGAGCCCCCCTCCGACGTCGGAGACCGCGACCACCTTGCAGCCGTGCTCCGCGAAAATCTTGGCGGCGTTGGCTCCCACGTTGCCGAAGCCCTGAACCGCGACCGGGGCCTTGCGCAAATCGAAGCCCTTGAGGTTGGAGAGTTCTCGAGTGACGTAGAAGACCCCCCGACCGGTGGCCTCTCGGCGGCCTAGGGAACCGCCCGCGTCGATGGGTTTGCCGGTGACCACGCCCGGGCAGGAGTAGCCGATGGTCATGGAATAGGTGTCCATGATCCAGCCCATGATCTGCTCGTTGGTGTTCACGTCGGGGGCCGGGATGTCCTTGTCCGGCCCGATGAGGATCGAGATCTCCGAGGTGTAGCGGCGGGTGAGCCGCTCTATCTCCGCCATCGACATCTTTTTGGGGTCGCAGATCACCCCGCCCTTGGCTCCGCCGTAGGGGAGGTTGACCACCGCGCACTTCATGGTCATCCAAAAGGCCAAAGCCTTGATCTCATCGAGGGAGACTTGGGGGTGATAGCGGATGCCCCCCTTGGCCGGTCCGCGGTCCAGGTTGTGCTGGATGCGGTAGCCCTCGAAAACCCGGATCGTGCCGTCGTCCATCTTGACCGGAACCGAGACCGTCAAAATCCTCTTGCAGTGGCGCAGGCGCTCCAGGACCAGCTGCTCCATTCCCATCTTGGCCCCGGCGCGATCCAGCTGCTCCATAGCCTGATGCCAAGGGTTGGTCTCAAGGGCTTCCCGCAGCTCCGCGGGCATTTCAGTTTTTGTCTCCATATAAATCAAATTTTATAAAGAATTAGGTAAAATGGGCAAATGGTTTCCGAGAGAAACAAGTGGACTTTTTGGGGCGCCGCCTTCGGCCTGACAGCGCTTGTCTGCGTGCCTTCCACGGTCCTGCTCCAGTCGTTCAAGAACTACCGGGACTTTCTCGAGGGCTACGAGCCCGTGCCCCTTAAGACCCGCTCCGTGCATTTCGTGCCGCACCAGAACTTCGGCCGCCAGGTTCGAGTCGAAAAGACGCTCCAATTCGTGGAATTCAAGCTCAAGGCGCCCAAGGCCAAGAAAGTCTATCTGCTCGGGGACTTCAACGCCTGGAAGGAGGAGACTTTTCCCCTCTCCAAGCAGCCGCAGGGCCTCTGGGAAATCCTCCTGCCCCTGCCCCCGGGCCGCTACCACTACCTCTTCAGCGTGGACGGGGATCTCAAGCCCGACCCCGGCAATCCCGAGACCGCTGTCTTGAACTCGAGGAAGACCTCGGTGATTCTAATCCGATGAAGCCAAGCTTGAGAAGCCTCCTGCTTTTCCTGGGCCTGCTCCCGGCCTTGGGCTTGGGACTCAAGAAGCCCAAGCTCGCGGTCCTGTGGCTACCCCCCGAGTCGTTTTCGGACTGGGAGGCCCTGGCCGAGATCCTAAACGCGCGCCAGGACCTCAAGCTGACCATCGCGGTGGCGCCGGAAAGCCTCTCGGCCCGGCCCGCAAGGCCCTGGAGGGCCCGGTCGCGGGGGGACAAGTCGAGCTAGCCCTGCGCCTGGCCGGAGACCCCCTCCTTCCCTTGCTGCGCGCCCAGGACCCGCTCAACCGCCTCGCCGCCTCTCGCGAAAGCTACCGCCTGACCTTCGGCAAAACGCCGGCCGGTTTCGTCCCCGGCGTCGGCGCCCTCAAGCCCTCGCTATTGCCCTCATTCAAGATAGTGGGACTGTCCTGGGTCGCCGCAGCGGAGTACTCGCCGAGCTCGGGAAGCTGGGCCTCGGCCTCCGGGACCGTCCTCGTCCCTTTCAAAGCCGCCCAGGCCAAGGACTTGAGAACGGATATCGAGGACGCGGCAACCTTCGTAATCGACGAGGCCGATGGGCTTGCCCAGGCGGGAGAGTTCCTCCATGCCCTGCCGGAGCTCTCCGGCCGCTACTCTTGGCTCACCGTCTCCGAGGCCGTCAAGGAGAAGCGGGAGGCCGCCGTGGACGCCGCCGGGGTTTCCCGCTGGCCAACCTGGACCACGGGCCTCGAGCCCTGGACCGGCGACGCGCTATCCCAAAAAGCCTGGCGCCTTTACTCCAAGGCCTGCGAGGACTTGGAGCGTTACACCAACTCGGGAGCGGCCGATCTAGGATCTCTAGAGAAAGCCACCGACGAGCTGTACCGAGCCCAGGCCAACCGCTATTACCGGCTGGGGTCCCCCCTGCCCGGGGACTCTCCGGAAGCCCTCGACAAGGAGCTGAGAAGCCGCCTCATCGCGGTTTACCGCAGGATCAAGCAGACCCCGCCCGATTCCCTGTACCACTCCATCCTGGGCGAGAACCTCATCTCGGACTCCCAGCCCAATCCAGAGCCCGAGCCCACCTCGACGGACGTCCGCTCCGAGCAGGGAGAGGGCTGGCTTTCCTTCGAGAACCCCCCAGGAAGCCTTCCCCTTGAGGAATCCTTCAGGATCCTGGGTCTGAGAGTGGACTACGATGAAGCCGGCCTCTCCTTCATCCTGCGCCTGGCGGCGTTGAGCGCCGCGCCCAGGCTCGACGTCTACATAGACCTCAACCACGTGCCGGGTGCGGGCTCGTCCTCCTTGCTTGAGGGCCGAAAGGCCTTCCTCAGATCCTCCGACGGCTGGGAATACGCCATGGCCATCTCGGGGTCGCAAGCGACTCTCTACCGTTCGACCCCGGTCGGGGCCGCCGCGGCGCGGGAGCTCGCGGTCGAAACCGATCCCTCAAGCTCGACGGTTAAGATCCGCATCCCGCGCGGCCTCCTGCGCGGCGACCCAAAGCGCTGGGGTTACCTGGCCGTGGCCTTGGAGGCGGAAGGGGGAGCGGGGGTGGCCGGGATCGTGGGAACCCTGGAGCAGCAAAAGGCGTTCTTGGAAAACCTCTCCGGGGACAAGCGCTTGGCCGCCGTCAGGCTGCCTAAGGGGTTGTGAAACAACCCCTAAGTAACGCTCTCGCGGATATAAGCCACGCCCTCGGAGTCTAGGGCCAGGCCCTTGGGAAGGGTGAAGCAGAAGCGCGAGCCGCGGCCCAACTCCGACTCGATCCAGATGCGGCCCAGGTGGCTTTCCACGAAAAACTTGGAGATGGTCAGGCCCAGGCCCGTCCCCCCGCGGCGGCGGCCCTTCACCTGCTCGAATTTCGCGAAAAGCCGGTCCAGGTACTCCTGGGGAATGCCCTCGCCGTGGTCCTCGACGCAGATCTTGAGCTGCGCCCCCTCGTCCACGATCAAAAGCGCGATCTCGCCCAGATCGGGAGAATATTTGATGGCGTTTCCAAGGAGATTAACCAGCACCCGCTCGATGAGGTCAGGGTCGGCGTCGATCGAGAACTCCTCGCTGGCCTCTAGGCGCATCTTGATCCCTTTCTGAAGGGCCAGGGATTCGAGGATGTTGATGGACTTTCCCGCCAGCCCCGCCAGCGAGACATTCTTGAGTTGCAGGCGCATCTTCCCCGACTCCATCTTGGCGATGTCGAGGATGTTGTTGATCATGTTCATGAGCCGGCTCGTGGAGCGCTTGATGGAGAGGACGATATTCTGCTGATTGGAGTTCAGAACGCCGGGAATCCCCCTCAAGAGCACGTCGAGAAATCCCATCACGGAGCCCAATGGGTTTCTTAAATCGTGGGTGATGTAATGGAGGAAGTCCTCCTTCATCTTGTCGAGCTCCCGCTCGACCGTCACGTCGCGAACCGCCATCACCACCCCCGAACCAGAGGCGCGGCCAGCGCTCAGGACCGGATGGGCGGTCACTCGCAGGTAACGGCAGCTCCCGGACGTGGAAAGGTCCACCTCCTTGAAGGAGTCGGGCTTGAGACGGGAGGCCGCCCCGAGCACGGCGTCTCGCAGCTTGCCCTCCGGCAGGACCTCGGCCAAAGGCTTGCCCTCGAGAGACTCGCCGGGTTTAAGCTCGAAGATCTCGATGGCCCTGCGGTTGGCGAGCTGGATCTTGCCCTCCTTGTCTGTCATGATGATGCCGTCGTTGATGGAGAAGAGGATGGCCTCGGTCTTGCGCTGCTCCGCTATCAAGCGGTCCACATGCAGGAGGGAATAGGCCCGAAGCTGAGCCACCATGCGGTTGAAGGTATCCGCCAGTTCCTGAAGCTCGTCGCCCGTGCGGATATCCACCTGGGCCAGGAAGTCGCCATGGGCCACGCTTTCCGCCGCCTTGGTCAGCGCCAGAAGGGGCTCGGTGAGCCTGCGGGCCATCCAGGTCGCCCCCAGGATGCAGATGCAGGCCACCGCGAAAATCATGGCCGCCGCCGAGCGGAGCATCTCGGAGGCGGCCCGATAGGCTTCTTGGCGCGACTGCAGGAGCACGACGGCGTTGCCGATGAAGAATACCGGGGCGTAGGCGCCGATGTAGGCGCGCCCGGTGGGGCTTACGAACTCGCTCGAGCCAGCGCTACTCGACCCCAGGGCCGATGACACGATGGGCCACTGGTGGAATTGCTTGAGCTTGTCCGGGTCGAATTGATCGCGTGGGTAAAGAAGCGGCACCCCGCGGTGATCCAGGAGCACCGCGTAGCCCGTCCGGCCCATACGCTGCTCTCCGATGCGGTTGGAAAGCGAATGAAGGGAAAGGACCGCCCGCAGGACCTCCCGGGACGAGAGAGGGTAGTAGAGGACGAGCGCTGCGGCAGCACCCTGCTGGACCACCACCGAGACCTTCCTGCGGGTGCGGGAAAATTGCCTGAAGGCGGGTTCCTGGGCGTGGGAAGCAAAAGCCGCGCCCCCCCCGAACAGGGGATTGCGCGCTTTGACCCGCTCGACTCCTTCCCCGTCGAGGATGGAGACTTCCGCTATATCCGAGTAAGGCGCCTCCGCCAGCATGCGCAGCACCTTCGAGCGCTGGGAAACCGGAGCCTTCTTGAGCATCTCAAGCCCGGTCAGGAGCTTCTCGTTATTGATCCGGAAATACTCGTCCACGCCCTCGGCCAGCTTTTGGACCAGTTTGGTGTGCACCATGTGCACGCTCCGGCGGCTGACGTTGATGAGCTGATAGCCGAGGATGGCCACGGGAACCAGGGCGAGAAATCCCATCACCCCGACGAATTTGCGGAACAGACCGGAGCGCGTGAGTCCCATGCCTTACGAAGTATAAAGCGGCAAGCGGATTAAGTCAATGCCCCGCCTTTCGCGCCTAACGCCGATCCAAGGCGAGCGCGGCGGCGCCCAGGAAAAAAGTCCAGAAGAAGGCGAAGGCCAAGGGGATAGCAGGCGGCGAGAGGGGAGAGGCCCCCTCGTACGCCCGCGCGGGCTCGGCAGAGAATCTCAGGGCCGCCACGATCCGGCGCAGGATATTATTAGACGCGCGGCCCTCGCGCGCGGCGGAGGAAGCCGTAGGGCCGTTCCTTGCGCCAGCCGCGGATGAAAACGCCTCGGCTTCAGCCGGCTGGCCGCGGGCTTCGAGGAGGGGGACGGCAGGCGCCGATCTCGCGGAGACAACGGAGACAACCTCGAGCGCGGCCGCGTTCACGGCCGCGCTTAGATCTTCGCTGCTTGCCGCCAAGCCGGCTTGGGCCAGCCGACGCGCCGGGACCTCGGCGATGGCAAATCCAAGCCCATTGCCCACCGTGGTGATGGCCAGCCGTGCCACCGGGCCCGGAAAATCGTTCAAAGCCCCAGGCCCCTCGGAAGCCCGCGCCCGTGAGACTTCGGGAGCTCGGCCGGACAGGCCGTCGGCGTTCGGAGCGGCCATCGCCAAGGACAATTCTTGCTGGACAGGCCGCGCCCGCGGCCTCCGGGCCTCGGCTCGGGCGGCTCCGAATGCCCCGCCATGCGCTCCGATACCGCGCGATGGAGTAAAACCCCCGAGAACGGACGCAATCTCGCCAAGACCGACTTCCCGACCGGGCTCGGAGGCCTCGTCCCAACGCCCGGACTCCAAGGCCCAACTCGACTCAAGCTCGGGCGCGAAACCGGCCCCGGCGACAGGGTCCGCGCTGCGCCCGGCCGGGGATGGCGGGGCGGACCGGCTCTCCCGCCGAAGCGCGCGCCAACCCGCGTCCCATCGAGCGGACGAGAATCGCGAGGCGGAGGCCGGAACATCGGCCGCGCCTTGAATGGCGGACCGCGGCAGGACCATGTCCTCGAGTCGCAGCTCGCGGCCCGAAACGAGAGATCCGCCGGCGGCTTGACCGGGCGCAAAGCCAGGCGCCTGCGAACGGACGGTGCCTGCTTGAGCCGGCGCTCTCAGGTCGAACCCGCCTACGCCGGGAATTCCGCGGGCAGGGAGGACACCGACCCCGGCCTGGGGGAGGGCGCCGCCGCGCCGCGCGCCGACGATCGGCCCGGCTCTAAGAGGAAGCGCCAAAAAAATGAGAGCGGCCGCGAGCTTCATGATCTTATTTTAAACCAAATTACCCGCCGCACCATGGGTCTTTAGTCCTATTTTTGCGGGGCCAAAAGGCCCATTTTTCGGCGCGCCGCCTCGATCTCACGGCGCAGGCGCTCGACATGCCGGCGCAGGGCTTTTTGCGCTGCCAGCCGCGCCGCGATCCGGTGGGCCCGAGCCGTGAGCGCGTCCGCGGCCCGACTCAAGGTCCCGCGCCTGCCGTCCTCCCGCGCCAGAGCCCGCTCCTGGCGGCCCTTCTCCTCGGCGGGTGCGCGTTCATCCGCCTGGGGGAGGGCCGCGAGCCTCTCGGCATAACCGTCCAAGGCCCGGCTCTGGGTCTCGTACTGCGTAGCGCCCGGGCGAATCTTGACCTCGGTCTGGACTCGGTCCACGGCCAGGTGCCCGGGATCGCCCGAGATAATCACGGACCCCGTGCCGTCCGAGCGGGGGTCCTGAGAAATCAAGGGATCGGAAAGCTCTCTCTCCATGGATTTGTCCCCGAGCCCCGCGCTCCGGGAGGACTCCTCGTAGGAGCCGGCGCGGCCGCGCACCTTTTGAATGGACACCTCCTCCCAGCCGCCTTGGAAGCGGCTCAAGACCCGCAGGCGCAGGGCTGCCACATCCTGAAGATTCTGGGCCCAGAGCCTCTGCAGGGACTTGACGCCGTACTTGACGTCCTTGTTCGACTTGGGGTCATGCATGCCCTTGGCCGAGATGTTCTGGCCGGGCCTTATCGGGGAGTCGAGTTCCACTTCGGCCGGGAATTGGCTGGGGTCGTAAATCCTCCCCACGGGATCGGGCAGGAGATTCAGGAGATCCACCGCCCCGAGGACTTGGCGGAAGAACCCGTGGCGCTCGGTCAGGACTCCCTCGGTCTTGTAGGCCTGTATCCGCCCCAAGTAGCCGTCTTGCAGCATGTCCTGCCCGAGCAGGACCTCCTTCAAGGTCCCGACGAGGCCCCGCGGGATCTCGAGGGCGATGTTGCCCCAATTCCAGGGCATGACGCCCCAGGAGCGGGCGCTCCCGATCTGCGATTTGGCGCCGCGAGCGCGCTCGGCCAGATACCGGCCGTTGATGAGGGCGTAAAGTCCGCTCTCGGGGTCCTCGTAATGGCTCATGCGGAAATAGGGCTTGGCCTTCCGGCCGGAGGCCGCGAGAGCGTCCTCTGCCTCCATGGTCACGGATTTGATCCGGCAGGACGCCAAGGCCTTGACCGCCAGGTCCCGGTCCTGGTAATAGCGCTTGACCCGCCCCTCGGCGTCCGCGAAGGCCACCCAGACCTCGCCCTGGATGCTCACGGCGACCTCGCCCGCGCCGATGAAGGCATCGAGCCTTTGGGGGCCGTAGACGGGCTCGGCCTTGACCGAGACGAGGCGGCCCTCCCGGTCGAGGCCCAAGATCATGTCGCGGCTCTCGTAGAGGCTCCAATTCTTGGAATGCTCCAAGAGCTCCTCGGCCCCTTTCACGGCCTTGGCCGCGTTGGCCGCCCGGGCCGCGGCGAAGCGCCGCTTTTCCGCGGCCTCGGTCCACCTCTTGGCGAAGGGAGCGTAAAGCTCCTGGGTCTTCTTGAAATCCGGGATCTTAACGAGGCGCCTCTCGATCTCGGCGGAAATCCGGGCCTGGTATTTTTCATCGGATTCCCCCTCCCTCTGGGGATACTGAAGGAGGCCCTCCTGGCGCAGGCGCTCGCGCCAAAGAGCCGCCATCGCTTGGTAGTCTATCCCGGCCTTGCGGTTCTCCTCATCCCGGGCCCTCAGGACATCCTCCGCTTCCTTCTCTCGCGCCTGGGACTTGGCAAGTTCCTCCCTGGCCCTCTCCAAGTCCCTCTCGGCGTGGGCGAAGGCTTTGAGCAAGGCCTTGAAATCATCCTCCCCCAGGTACATATCCGCGATATTTCCCTGAGCGTCGCGGGCGAATCCATAGCCGCCGAGCTTCAACTCCAGGTAGCCTCGGCGCAGCTCGAGGTCGCGGCGGCTCTCGATGGCGGCCTTGAGGGCAGTCGCTCCCGAGGCGGAGAGAAGCAGTTGACGAAAGTTCTTAAAATCGGGAGAGCCCTTAAGACTCTCGAGGGTGGGGAATTTCCCGCGCGGAGGCGCTGCGCCGCCGGCGTACAGATACATCACATACTTCTCTGGAGCCTCCCTCAAGGCCGCAAGGGGGTGCAAGGCGTCGTGCAGGCTCCCCGGCCGGTCGCCCGAGGCCGGGGCCCTGAAGAAAAGGACGAGCCCCTGGGAGTGCTTGCCCCCCGTCCCGAATATCTCCGCCACGGAGTAGCCTTCCTTCCCATCGGGAGCGGGGCGGTCGAGAGCGAAGTCGTGGCGCTTCATCCTTTCCCGAACGGCCGCGGACTGCCGGGCCGCGGCCAGCCCCTCCTCGGCCCGGCCGCGCAGGAAATCGTTTTGGTCGGCTCCCGAAAGAACCTCGTAGCGCCCGCGGCCAGGGGCGGCCTGGAGAAAATAGCGCCCGCTTTCCTCGAGGATGTCGCCAGATTTTTTCTTAGCCTCGAATTCCTCGGCGGTAAGCCAGCCGTCTATGGTCCACAGCCTCTTGCCGTCCTTGGAGACTCCGGTCACGGCGTAGAGCGGGGTCATATCCGAGCCGCCCTTGAGCCAACGCTCCCGCGTCTCCTTGAGTCGGCCCAAAGCCTCTCCGATGGCGGAGATCTCAGCCGCACCCCGCCCGCTCCAGCGCGCCGAGGCAAGCCTCGCCTCCTCCAGCATGACGAGGGCGTCCAAGGCGAGCATCCCGCGCCCGAAGCGGCGCGCGGCGATCGCGCGATCGAAGACCCGCCCCACGTCGTAGAGCCCGTCCAAGCCCCGGGCCAGGCTTTGGTTCTCCTTCACCTGCCTTGTCGCGAGCGCGGCCACAAGCTCCGCGTCGAAGTCCTGTTGGGCCCGGAGGTAAGCGTCGAGCTGCATGTCCTTCAAGAGGAAAAACCGCGGATCCTCTCGCCTGTCCAGTAAGTAGTTCTGAAGAAGAATTTGGCGAAGCTCTACCACACGACTTTTCAACTCTTCCAAACGTTGGAACGACTCCTCCACTTTGGTCGGGGCGGGAACCGCGTGCCAATAAGCCTGGCGGAGCTCGGCTGCGGCCTCGACGTAATCCGCCCGGCCTTGGGCCGAGCGAGCAATGGAGGCCTCGAGGTCCTTATTGAGGAAATTCAGGAGCCCGCCCCAGGCCGGGTTCTCTTTTACGTCCAAGGCCCCCAAGGCGGCCAGGACCTCGGAGAGGACAGCCATCAAGTCCTCGCGCTTGCCCTGGACGTCGTTCAAGCTCAAGAGCTCGAGCCTCTCGGCCGGCGTGAAATCGCGCAGCCTCACGGCCTGGGCGTCCCTCAAGGCCTCGCGCAGGAGCCGGGCCCGCTCCGAGAGGCGCGCCCGCAGCTCCGTCGGAATCCGCCCGCCGAGCCCGTCCAAAACCAGGTCCTGACCCTTCTCGAAGGCGGGGTCTGCCAGGCGCTCGGCCCAATAGCTCAGGAGCTCGGCCTTGGGGTCCGAGCGCAGGCCCGCCGCGTCGCGGACCAAGGGGGCCGAGAAGGGACGCAGTTGGGACGAGGGCTCGGCCCCCAAAGCCTCGAGCTCGGTCACGAGCTCGATGAAGCTCGACTTGAACTCCGCCACGCCATCCGAGAACGCCAGCCAGGCCGCGGCCAGGCGCTCGCGCGCGGCGTCGGCCTCGCCCATATCCGCGGGAGAGTAGGAAAGTCCGGTCAGGGCCCGGTACTCCCGGGCCGCAGCCTCGATGAGGAGGCGCTCGGCCTCTACCTTGCGCGCCCCGTCCTCCACCCGGCTCATCAAGGAGTGCATTCTCAAGGACAGCTCGCGCATCCGGCCCGTGGCCTCCAGCTCCTTTCTCAAGGCCTCCGAGATGATGTTCCGGAGCTCCCTCTCGATGGCGCGCGGGTCCGGGGCCTCCAGGAAGGCGCCGGAGATGAACCTGTCGCGGAAAAGGCCGAAGGCGAGCACGGGGGTGACCCCCTTGTAGCTCATGCGCTCGGCGAGCACGTCGGCCCGGATCTGGGACATGAGCCCGTCCTCGTCCTTGCCCGGCTCCGGGAGCCCGCCCTCGAAGAGGCTTGCGCGCAGGCGGGGGATCTGGGTTCTCTCCAGCTCGGCCGCGAAGTCCGCGGACTCCGGGACCAAGGCCGCCAGGGCCGCCAGGGGAGTGCTCGGGTCAAGACCCAACAACGCCACGATCTCGGCGCGCTGGGAGGAAAGCCTTTCCCCGATCCGGCGCAGGACCTCGGGGTCCTTGGCCATGCGCGAAAGCCTGACGCCGGCCGCGAAATTCTCGGTCAGTATCTCGGCCCGGGAGGCCGCCTGGGCCAGGCTTTCGCGGTAGAGCCGGTCCATTTTCTCCTCGCGGAGCTTGGCCAAATGGAGCAGGGCCTCGGGCGGGGTCTCGGGGCTTCTGAGCCTCAGCTCAAGCCACCCTTCGATATAGCTCTTGTCCACTGTCTCCTTGCCCAAGCTCTGCCAGGCGTAGAAGTAGCGCAGAAATCCCGCGGCCCGGTGCTCCACCTTGTCGGGCAAAGCGATGGAGGCGGGCTCGCGCGGGGCCCTCGCGGAAATCCGCCTCTCCTTCTCGATCAGGAGGCTTTTCAGGCTCTCGAAGCTCGCCGGAAGGGGCTGGGATGCGGCCGCCGGGCGGGGCTCCTCCCCGAGGACGAGGAGAGCCCCCCTCAAAGCCAGCTCCTGCCCCTTGAGCCAGGCCAGGCGCGAGCGCCCCGCGGCCGCCGAGCCGCCTTGGAGGCGCGCGATCTCCGCGCGGACCAAGGCCAGCGCGGTTTGAGCCTTGGCCCGTTGCTGCTCCAGTATCTCCGGGAAGGCCTCCCAGGCGCGCTCCTCGCCCAAGGTCTGGGCTCGGGTCGCGGCCACGAGATCCGGGTCGGCGGCCTCGGGGCTGGTCAGGGCGTTGACGAGGCGGCCCAGGTAGCGCATGGCCAGGGAAACCGGCTCCAAGGCCAACTGCTCGATCTTGAGGCCCTTGTCGGCGATCTCCTCGGCTTTTCTCGCCACCTTGAGGCGGGCCTCGAGTATTTTGCGCTCCGCGGCCTGGGGGTCCTTGGCCGCGAGAATCCCGCGCAGGGCCTCCAAAGCCCGCTCGGAGGAAAGCGAAACCTCCAGGGGCGCCTCCGGGTGCCGTCCCAAAAGCGAGTTGATCGCGGCCAGGGCCTGGCGCGCCCCCAGCCGGAGCTCGCCCGCCTGGAGGCGGTTTTGGTCGGTCATGGGGCCGCTCTCGAGCTCGCGGGCGGCGGCCTCGGCACTGTTTAAGGTCACGATGTTCTGGTAAAGCTGGACCGCCAGGCCCGCCTCGATCTTGGCCTTCAAGGCCTGGTAGTATTCCCCCTCGCCCTCGGCCTGGGCCACCTGCAAATCCTTGAGCTCCTCTGGCTTGAACTCGAAGCCGAGCATCGGCCAAACGGGAATGCCGGTGATCCCGAACTGGGGGATCCAGCCCGCGCCCGAGGCGGTGAGGTTGGCGCCCACGCTCAGGTTGAGGAGGATTTTATGGATGCGGGAGGCGTTGGCCTCGCCCATGGCCTTGGCGGCGAGCTGGCGCAGGCCCACCTCCTCCAAGGTCCAGGAGCGCCGGACCGCCCCGTCGAAAGCCTGGCCGAGGGAGTCCAATCGAAAAACCGAGGTCTCTTGCTCCGGCTCGCGCAGGAGTCCCTGCTCGGTCGCGGCCCAGGCCTGGGCAAGGCTGGCCTGGCTGCGGGCCTTCAAGGCGGTCTCGGCGTACCACTGCCAGGAGTCGAAGGCCTTCTTGAGGTCGGAGGCGCTGACGAGCCCGTTGCGGTATCCCCGGATGGCCTGGCTTAGGTCCCAGGCCGCTTGGGGCAGGCGCGGGGCGATTTGCTCGGCCGCGGCGTCCCACATCTTGCCGCTTTGAAAGCTCTGCGCTGCGGCCAGGCGCTGTCCAAGGTAGGCCTCCTTCATTTCCGCGAGCGCGGCCCGGCCCTCCAAAGCGAAGGCCTTATCCGCCGCCTTGGAGTTGGGGTCCCAGACCGGGATGCTGAGAGTGAGGCCCGCCCCGGTGAGCTGGCCGGCCAAATGGTCCTGAATCTGAACCCCCACGGCTAGAGTAAGCTTCTCGACCCAAGTCATCCAGTTCAAGAAATTGGAAGAGCTCGTTCCTAGACGTTTCTCCAGCTCTTCGGGGTTCAAAGACAGCAGAATTTCCTTTAGACGTTCCGGAACTGCGATGGTGCTTCTTATTTCCGCGAGGAGCGCCTCTATATCTTGCGCGTTTAAATTATTAAATGGGCTTTCGGCCGTGGGAGGCCGGCCGGAAAGCACGTTGTAGCGTATGAGGGCCTGGTGCAGGCGCGCGGTGGCCTGGGCGGCCTTGACCTCCCCCTCGGCGCGCAGGGCCGGGCTCGGGGCGCGCTCCGCCATGTACTTGGCGAGCTTGAGCTCCCACTGGGCCTGGGCCAGCTCCACCACGGTGGACTGCCACTCCTTGGCGAGCTCAAGAAGGCGCATCTGCAGGCGCAGGCCCTCGCGGTAAAGGCTTTGAGCCTTGGCTTGGATAAGGCCCCTCTGCTCGCGGCTCAAGGTGAGCTCGGTGCGCGTGCCCAGGGACGGGCCTCCGGTGAGGGCCTTCTCGGCCTGGCCGTCGGCCACTGGCTTGGAGACGAAACCCACCATCCCTTCGATGCGGGTGTTGTCGAGGATGGCCCCGGCCTTGCGCAGGGCTTGAATGTCGCGGGCGAGTATTCCCATGTCCTGGCTGATCAGGCGCCGGGCCACGTCAGTTTCAAAGAGCCGCTTGAGCTCGGCCACCTTGCGGGCCGAGGGGCCGCCTTCCTCGGCCTTGTAGAACTCGTCCAAGCGGTCGTTGAAAGGCTTGAGGATCTCCCCCCCGTGGAGGTCCTGGCGGGCCTGGCCCGTCACCTTGTCCCAGAGCTCGCCCAGGACCTGGGAGGTGCGGATCATGACCTCGGCGCGGGGCGGGGCGCCGGGATAGGGATTGCCGTAGCCCACGTTGAAGGTCGTCACCTGGTCGAGGGTCTTGGAGACGCCCACATGGTAGGCCCCGACCTTGCCCAGGAGCCGGCCCTCCGCGTTAAAGACCAGGCCCTGGTCGAGGAGATTGACGGCCAGGCGGTCCACGTAGGTCGGGTACTTCTCACCGAGCTCGACCGTGGCCTCGTTGTTGACGAGCATCCAGGGCTTGCCCTTGTCGTCGCGCAAGGTAAATCCCTTGAGCACGGTGATCCCGGCGGACCTCTGCGTGATGTCGTCGCTGCCGCCGCTTCTGGCCAGGAACAGGTCCAAGGTAAACGTGTCCTCCGAGTTGAGAAGAGAGCCTATGTCGAAGCTCGGGCCCAGCTGGTCGCGGGAGAAATGCTTCTTGGCGCCCTCGGCATGGATGTGGAAGGTCCTGTTCAAGAACTCGTCGTAGTGGGCAAAGTCAAGGTTCACCTCCTGATCAAATTTGCGCGGGTCCTTGGCCCAGAGCTCCTGGTGCTCGTAGTTGAGCCTCATGACCGGGAAGAACTTGATCGAGGTCTTGAAGTTGCCCCCGTAATAATAAGGATGCTCCTCCGGGTGGTTCAAAGCGAAGTCCGCGTATCCCGCCGCGGCCACGTAGAGGGTGTCGCCCAGGAGCATGCGCGCGTGGTCCTCGAACACCTGGACGCGTACCTCCTGGCTCTGCGAGGCGAAGGTGGCCTCCTTGGGGACGTTCAAGACCGAGCGGTGCAAGGTGATCATGAAGTAGTTGACCCAGTCCCGGCCCTGGATGGACTCGACCTGCACGCCGAAGCCCTTGCCGCCGTAGGGGGCGTTGCGGTCGTTGGGGGGACTGGCGAACTGCCAGCCCACCACGCTTACGTTGTTGCCGAGGACCCGGGCGATGTTGCCCAAGGTCACCCAGCTTTCCGTCTCGAGCCCGTTGGGGACGGAGAAGCGGGTCTGGTAGACGAGATAGAAGCCGTCCGCGGAGTCCCCGAAGTCCAGGACCTGGGCCTGGGGGATGAAGCTCGAAAGCCCCGCCGGGTTGCCCAAAAGGCCCTGTTTAATGGCCGAGAGATCCTGCGAGGCGCCCTGCGGGCGGATCATCTTGAGAAGCCCGTCGAGAAAGGCCGAGTACTCGGACTTGCGCACCACCAAGGCCGACGCGCCCTTGTCCTTGCCCTCGCCCGGCATGGCCCACATCCCGCGCGAGAGCCTCAGGTTCTCGATGCGCGAGACCAAGGCCGCGGGCAAAGCGTCCTGGAGCGCGGGGTCGGCCAGGACTTCGGAGAGCTCGTTTTGCTTGTCCTCGATTTGACCCAGCAAAGCCGAGAGGATTTGGCGCGAGCGCCCGCTTTGGTCCTTCAAGTCGTGGTAGTTGATGTTGGCCTCGAGGACGGCCCGAGTCTCCTTCATGATCTCGGAGATCCGGATGAGGGGACGGCGCACGGCCGACTCGTGGGGATCGTTCAACTGGGCCAGCCACCGCGCCACCTTGGCCCGGTTGGCCTCGAGCTGGTCGAAGGTCTTTTTGAGGACCTCCTGCATTTTCCGCGCGGCCTCGGCCTCCCCGCCGTTGACCTCGAGCCCCCCCTGGCCGATGTCCTTGAGTCCCTGGTAGTACTCCCGGACCTTGTCTAAGACCTTGAAGCGGTCCTCGTTCCACTGGCCCTTCACGTCGAAGAAGTCCAGCCCCTCCCTCAAGAAGGAGTGCAGTTCGGCGTAGAGGCCGAGCTGCCGGGCGTACACCGGCTCGGCCGTCTCCCCGTTGCCGTTGAGGTAGGCCTCGTCCAGCCGGGAGAGCTCGACGGCATGCTCGAGAACTTGTTTGGCCCTGGTCAGGAAGTCCTTGGCCCGGGGGATCTGATCCCTAAGAGCGTCCTGCGAGGCCTTGATAATCCCGTCGGCGAAGAGAAAGCGCGCCATCGCGGTCGAGGCCGGAGCCCCTCCGGGCTTTATCTCGGAGGACTGCACCAGGCGCGCGCCCGCGCTCTTGGCCAAGAGCGCGATCTTGCCCATGGCGGAAACCTTGACTTTTTCCTGAGTGCCGGAGAGTAGCTGGTCATTAGCAGGAATGAAATTGGTATCCTCGGCCCCGGCCTCGGCCTTGGCCTCGACACCGATGCGCCTAAGCTCGTCGCCCAGCCTATAGATGAGGGGGCTGTTGACGAGGGCCTGGACCCGCTCGGCGCCGGCCGAGTCCGCGCTGATGTCCGTGGGCAGACGATAGGCCAAGAGGTTGTAAGGGCCCGCGGAGCGGGCCTTGGAGAGACTCTCTATTTCGGCGAGAATATTATTGACCTCGGCATGTTGGGCCTTCAACTGTTGGGCTTTCTCGGCGCGCTCCTTCTCGTATTCCTTGATTTTTCTGTGAAGGCTGAAGGGCTGAAGCTCTCCGTAGAGCACCTCCGTGCCCTTGAAATCCGGATTGTCCCGGTTCTTGACCTCGGTCAGGAATTCCTCGACGCCCTTGTGATGCCCTTGGGCGTCGTCGTAGCCGTTCAAGTTGTCGGTGAACTGCTTTCTCCAGGCCGCGACCTTCGCGGCGGCCTCGCTCCTGTTGCCCTCGGCGGCGCCATGGCTGGCCAAAGCCCAGGGCATGGTCTCCTCGTAGAGTTTCTTGATCTCCCTATAGAGGCCCAGCTGGGCGTCGAAGAGCTTGTAGAAGTCCCCGGAAGAATCGGAGCGCAGCGAGGAGAGGGAGTCCTTGACGTAAGGAATGAGGGACAGGGAGAGCATCTCCTCCATGCCCTCCAAGGCGGGCTTCATTTTGTCGCGAAGAAGGATGGTCTTTCGGGTAAGTATCGCCTGGTTCTCCTCGCGGCTCCGGGAGAAGGCCTTGTCGCTGTTGATGAGGACCTGGTCTTGATGGATGTCCTCCACGATGTCGCGTCCCATCTGGACGAGAGCTTGGAGCCTGGCCTGGGCCGGAGATATCTTGGGAAGGGCGTCATTTATGGCCTTGATGGTCCCGTCGGCCCGCGACCAGCGGATGAGCTCGTCGGCCGCCTGCGGCAGGAGCCGCGCTATATGGATGAGGTCCACCTGGGCCTTGCTCGTCTCCAAGTCGTCTCGATCTGGAAATTTCACCACCCGCAAATGGTCCCCGTAGCTCTTCACGGCCTTCTGGAGCTCGGTGAGACCTAGGTTCCCCAGGCTCGGAATATGAGACTGCGCTACCGCGTTGATGCGGGCCGCACGCTGGTCTATATCAGCGGTGAGCTCGCGCACCTGCGCCTGCGCTTGGGCCAGGATTTGGGCCTCCTCATCGCGCCAGAGGGGCAAGGACTCCTTGTGGCGGTAGCCGAACTCGTCGGCCGTCATGGCGGAGTTGGAGCGCGACAAAAGATTCTCCAGGGACTTCGAGTTTTTCTCGAAGTCCCGGAGCTGGCCTTGCCAATAGGCCTCGCGCTCGGAAAGTATCCTCTGCAGATTGGCGCGGTCCAAGGCCTGGCTGAGGTTCCCGGAGTAATTGACTTCCGGCTCGTTGACCACCATGAAAATGGCCACGGCCGCGCCCTCCACCGGGTCTCTTTCCGACTCAAGCTGGGCCACGCCCTCCTTCAGGAGCTTGAGGCTTTTCCGGATGCGGTCCAGGTTCGCTTGGAGGGTGGCAAGCGAGAAGGCGTCGGAGCCCTCGCGCCGCTGTTGGGCCACCTCGGCGATTTTCCGGATCTTGTCCTGGTACTCGGCGATGGGGTCGCCGCTGTCCCCCCCGTCGCGCAGGCGGATCGCATCCAAAAGGTTGGCGGTCTCCACGCGGAACTGGCCGATGCTTTGCTGGGCCAACCCCGTCTGCTCCCAGTACTTGGCGATGTCGGCCTTGCGCTGTTCGTCGGCCCTGATCTCATCCTGGGCCTCGGCCTTCCATTTCTCGAGCTCGGCGAGATTCGCGTCCGCGATCTTGGCCGCCTCCTGGTTCTGTTGGCGCGCCCCCCCGATCTTGGCGAGCTTGGCCTCGAGAAGCTCGAGCATTTGGTGGATCACCTTCTCGGCCGCGTCTATCTGGTTCATGGCGAAGGCCAGGTCCATCACCGTGGCCAGGCGCGACATATCCTTCTCGAAGGCCAGCATCTCCTTGGCGTCGCGGCGCTCGCGCAAGGCCTGGTTGCGGACCTTGTTGACGGCGGCCAGAAGCTGGGAGAGGGCCTCGTAAGTGGCCATCTCCCCCTTGGCCTCCCCGCGCAGGCGCTCGACCTCGGAGAGAAGCCCCTCGATTTTCTGCACCGTCTCCGGAGCCACGCGGGGAAGCGCCCCTTGGTCTCGGGCCAGGGGTTTTTTCTCGGCCAAAGACTTGAGGCGGTCCCTTAGGGACATTTGCTCGGCCAGCCGGAGCTCCAGGCTCTCCCAGAGCCCGGGCTGATCGGCCTGGCCGGGCAGGAGCAGGCCGTTGTAGTAGTCCTGGAGGGCCTTCAGGGCCTTGATGTCCTGCAAATCCCGGGGCTTCGGATTCTTCAGGTCATGGCCTTGGCCCAACTTCGAGCGGATATAGCTTTCCCGGCGCTTGGGATCGAGCTCCCCCCAAATGCGGTCAAACTCCGCCTTCTCGGCCTCGGTGACGGGGCTCTCCTTGCCGCGGGCCTGCTGGATCTGGCCCTCGACCCGGGAAAGCTGACGGTTCAGGGCGGCGACGCGGCCTCGTGCCTTCTGGGCCTCGGTTTCCCGCCGCGGCGCGGCGGGCGGCTGAATGGGCGCGCGAGCGGGCGCTGCCGCCGACCTCTTGGGTGATGTTTGGGGCCTGGGCGCTGGGGCGGGAGCGGGCGCCGGAGCCCTGGGGAGAATATTGAGCCCCACGCTGTCCTGGAATTTATACAGCAGGTTGAAAAACGGTCGGGCCACGGCCTTGGCCGCGTTTGCGACCCACTCCGAGGCCTTCTTCAAGTAGTCCCAGGCCGATGCCGGGGCGTCGCTCGGCCTGGGACTGAAAGTATGCGCCGTGGGCGGCGTTGCTCCCCTGGAAGAGAGGTTCCTCCGGTATTGTTTCAGCCCAGCCCGCCCACGGGAAAATCTCGCCGCGGCGATGGAGCCGTCCCGCCGGGCCAAGGGCCTGGAAAGGCCCAGGCGGTCGTAGTAGCGGTTGAGGCGCCCCGGGTCCACGCCTTGGTTTACCGCGTCCTTCAAGGCCTCGAGGTCGGCCAGAAGGCGGGGGTCCCGGCCCAAAGTCGGGCGGCCATCCCGGATCGCGATGAGAGCGTCCAACCGCTCCTGGGCCGCGGCCTCAAAGCCCGCCGCGTCCCGGGCGAAGCGCTCCCCGTAAAGCCCCCGAAGATAGGCCAGGAAGGCATCCTTCCAGCGCAAAAACCGCGCCTCGAGCCGTTCCACGTCCCGGGGGGCCTCGGGGGCCAAAGCGGCCTCCTTGATCTCGTGAAGCTCGGGCAGGAAGCGGCGGGTGGCGGGATTGTGGGGGTCTTTTTTGAAAAAAACCTTATATTTTTCTACGGCGTCCAGGAGGGCGGAAACCCGGGCTTGGCCGCCGGCCGGCGGCTGGGCCCCGACTACGTCCGGACGTAGTTGGAAAATAACCAGCCCCAGGCAGGCCATAAGCCAACCGAGCCGTTTACCGGCCTTTCGACACCCCATCAGGATTAAGGATAGCCTTTAGCAGGCTCCCCGGCCTGGGCCCTTGGGGCGGGGAAACCCCTACAATAGGCCCAGGCCTATATAGGACCTTAGGCCCATTTTTCTTAATAGTGCCAGGCTTAAAAGGTTAAATAAATGACTTTAAACGCGGTTTTTTGGCTACCGGGAGGTCGGGGCTTCCATGTCCCGGATAAGCTGGCTAACCGCGCTGGGGGTGCGGTTGAAGAGCCGGCCAAGCTCGGTCACCCCGATCCGGGTTTCCTTCCATATCCTGTAAATAGCCTGGCGGCGGACCGCGGTGATCTCCCGCCACTGGAGCCGCCCCACCAGCCGCTCCTCCTCGATACCGTGCTTGACGGCCATCTCGGAGAGGATGCGCTTGGCGTCCTGAACCACGATCGGGCGGGCCAGAGCCGGGGAAACGGGCTCTATGTTGGCGAGCTTGGCCAGGTACTCCTCCCCGCCGATCACCCCGTCCTGGACGGGGAGCTCGAACTGGTGGGCGTTTTTCAGGCGCTCCTTGATGTAGGTGAGGTAGCGCACGGACTGGGCAAGCCGAGTCTTGGCCAGGGGCTTGAGCACGGCCTCGGAGTCCACCAGATGGTCGGGGTTGTGGGCCTCCACGTAGGCCGCACAGCTCGACCAGACGTAGCGCCAAGGCTTTTCCTTGAGTCCGGCCCGCACCGGCCGGAGGTGGACGTAGCGGGTGGTCTCGGCCAGGAACTTGTCCTTGTCCACCAGAAGAGCCCGGTAGCGACCCTGGAACACGTGCCCCATGCTGTCGTGCTGGCTGTTGAAGTACTTGGTGTAGCCGGTGTTGAAGCCCTGCATCACCGTCGAAAGGTTGGCGTGCTGGGTTTCGATCAAGAGGTGCACTTCACTCGCCATGAGGCAGAAGGCGTAGACCTTGAGGCTCCTGCGCTCCTTGTAGGAGCGCAGGAGGTTTAGGAAATAGCGCCGGTCTTGGTTGGAGAGGAAGATGTCCTGGCGGTTGTTGCCCTGCAGGATGACGTAATAGCAGGCTCCAGGAAACTGGATGCGCTTGGGCCTTCCCATGTTGGGTTCAGGATAGCACATTTCCTCCGGTGCCAGGCACGCGTTTTTGAAAAAGTTAAACAGTCTTTGGGCCCATGCCCCTTTTCCCCGTTGGACCTAGAAAGCTCTCGCGGAAAGGGCGATAATCCGAGGCCCCAACAAACGATGCTCCGGCCCCGCATGAACCACGAGACCGAAAGAGGCCTCCTTAGCGTGATCCGACAGGACGCCTGCGAATTACTTCGGCTTCTCGGAGCCGTCGTCCGGCGGCGGCTCGGCCTTGGCCTGCCCGCCCTTGTAAAAGGGCTTCGGCTCGGGGGCCAATTGGCCCATGGCGCTCCGCCGGTAGCCAAAGAGCCAGGCGGTCATCATAGTCAGGGGGGGCACTGAATACGGCGCGTATTGCGCGAACCCCGCCGCCAGGCTTGGAGAGACCTTCGCGGCCAAGGCCAAAGCCCCGTTCCAAGGAGCCATCATGTTGATGCCCCCCAGCCACGGAAGCCAGCCCTGCAGGAAAGCGAAGTACGAGGGGATATGCGCCAGCGTCCAAACCATGCCCGCTCCGGAGACCAGGCTGATGGCCCCTATCATCAGGGCCTGGATGTCCTCGGGCTCTAGGATACGCTCCACCCGCATGATCCCGGAGCCGGTCAGGTCCGAGAGCTCGACCTGGCGCTGGACCTGGGAGGCCACCATGTCGTAGAGCCGGGAATCGCTCAACAGGCTCTCCAGGGCCGAGGGATCGCCGGCCTGGGCTCGCGCGAGCTCGTCCTGGAATGCCTGGCTCAAGCGCCGGGCCAGCACCATTTCGCGAGCCGCGTTCAAGACCTTAGGATTTGAAATGGAGTAGGGATTCTCCAGGGCCCACTGAAGGGCCTCATCGTGAGGCATGGTATTGAGCTCGGCGCGGACAAGCTCTATGTCGGCCCGCTTGCGCGCGGCCTCCTCCGGGGTGAGCTGGCCCTTCCTCAACTGCTCCGAAAGCCGCTTCTCCATCCCCTCCACGTGCTCGGCCTTGGCCCTGGCGACCACGATATCGAGGAACTCCCGGGTGATCCGCTCGGCCGGCATCGCCGCGATCTCGGCGGCGCGGGCGGGCTCCTCCTTGGCCCATTGCTCGCGCAGGCCCTCGGCCACCGTCTCGCGCGTCTCGCCGAGATAACGGCGCACCACGGCTTCGTCCGAAATCTTGTCGAGCGCACCTTTGGAGTATTTGCCCGCCGACAGCCACTCCTCGCGGATCTTCGCGGCCATGGAGGCGGCAAGCTCGGGACCTTGCCCCTCCGAGGCCAGGCCCAGGAGCCAGCGGCTCGTCTCGCGGTAGGTCCGGTACTCGGACAGGCTCTGGGCGTCGGTGAATTCGTAGACGTCGCTGAAAGCCGCCGGGGCCAGGCGGTCGAGGTGCGGGCGGCCCTTGCCCTGGATATAGCCAGACAAAGACATGTTTTCCTTGCCCAAGATGTAGAGGTTGACGCGGTCGTAGGTCTTGAGCAGCATGTCCAGGCCTCGGCTCGCCCCCACGGTCAAGAGAACATACCGAGCCGTGCCGTCCTCCAAGGCCGCCTCATTTTTATCCCGGCGAACCTCCTCGCCCATGAACAGGTTCTCGGCCTTGAAGGTGTCTCCCACCCGGTGGCGCACGATCGTTTCGGGACGGACCCCATACCGCTCCACGAGCAGCTTCTCGACCGCGTCCGCGTCGCCGTTGGTCTTGATCAGGATCATGGACAAGTTCCGGCCGCCGCCCGCGGCGTTGCCGTGGGCGTAGCTCGTCATGAGCTCCAAGGACTCCCGGCGGTCCTTGCCCATCACGGTGCGGCCCTCGAGGCTCCGCGACCAATGCCCGCGCACCAGCACCCCGTACCTCTCGAGGATGGGGCGCAGCATCTCGGCCAAGGTGCCGGAGAGGGCCACCATGTAGCGCGTCCTCGAGAGAAGCCCTGCTGCGTCCGTCATGGCCAGGTTCTCGTAGGGGTTGGTGATGTCGGCGTTCTCCTTGACGTCGTAGTAAATCCTCTGGCCGCCGGTGTCCAGGGCCGAGTACACGGCCGTCCCGCCCCCGTGCACGGCCAAGGTGCCATCGCCCTTCTCCGCGGGCTGCTCGCCGGCCCGGGCGGGGTCGGCGGAGCCGCCTCTCTGGGGCCTTTTCAGCATCACCGAGGACGGGTCCTTGATCCCCGCGGTCTTGTAGAAGTCAATCAGGTTGCTGCGGATATAGCCCTTGAGGGAAAAGCCGTAGCGCTCCATATGCGCTATCAAGTCCAAGAATTTTCCCCTTTCTTTCTTAAGCTCGGGATCGCGGCTTTTCTTCTGCTCCTTCAAGGCCTGGCGGAAAAATCCCAGGACCTGGGCCTCGACCTCATCGAAGGATTTGGCCAAGTCCCCGCCCCGCTCAAGCTCCTTGGCGAAATGCTCGCCCTCAAGGCGCGTCTTGGCGTGGAGCGCGTCTATGAGCTCCACGGCCTTGCGGTGGGCCTCCCAGAGCGGGCTCTTCCAGGACATTTTCCCGGAGTCCTTGCCGAGGGAAGTCGGAGGCTCGAGGAATATCTGGTCGTACTCGTCGTTGATCTGGAAGCGCGTCTCCACGGGAGAGGGGTTTCCCTCCTCGATGGCCATCAAGTCCTCGAGGACGAGATCGCTGTAGCTCTGGATGCGGAAATCCGGCAGGCGCCCCTTGAAATAGGCCCGGTACACCCCCTGGGCCTGGGCGCGCAGGAGATCGCCGTGGGTGTTGTAGTCCACCCCCTCCAGGCCCGCCTTCTTGGCGACGGCCCGAGCCAAGGGCATGAGCATGATCATGGAAATGGCGGATTTCCCAGCCCCGGTGTGAGCCAAGAGGTAGACCTTGAGGGCCTTCAGAACGTCGCCTCCCTCCTGCTGGAATATGCGCAGGAAGTCCTTGAAAATATTCGTCTGCACGTCCTTGTACTCCGCGATCTTGTTGCCGTGGGCGTCCACGATCCCGTGGGTCTTGAGGGCCGCCGCGGCGAGGGCCACGGCCCGCTCCACCCGCGCTTGGGCCTGGGGAGAGTCAACGTCGCGGTACTTCCCGCTCACGGCGTCTTCGAGGAAGCTCTCCGCGTTGTAGCGGTCCAAGGCGTCTCCCTGCAAGGAGCCTCGGTGGCGCTCCAAGGCCCAGCGGAAGTTGCCGCGCCCGGGGCGGGAGTAAGCCTTCAGGAAATCGTCCATTTCCCGCTCCACCATCTCCGCGATTTCCTCGGCCTCGAGACTTCCTCCCGCGGCCTTGTTTTTCGCGGCGATCCGCGCGGCCAGCCTATCCACGACTAAAATCGCCTTCTGCTTCATGGGGGCGTTGGGCGTGAGGGCCGCGTGCAGTCTCGGGGCCCATTTGCTTTCCCCGATCGGGGCCTTCTCGATGAGTATCCAGGCCGCGAGGTCGCCCAAGTCCTTGATCACGTCGGGATTGGAGATGGGCGTTCCCTCCACCTCGATGCCGGAAAGAGAGCCGGCCTCGTGCTCGCGCACCTGGCGGACGATGTCCTTGAGCAGCCCCCGGTTCCAGAAGCTGCCCAGGCGCTTTCTCAGGATCTGATCGGCGGACTCGCGCAGCCTGGGAAGGAGAAGGAAGTTGACGGCCTCGCGCTCCTCGGCGGTCGAGCCGTCGCCCCTTCCCAGAACGGCCAGGACCTCCTCCATGCTCCGCTCCGAGTTGAAGAGCTCCTCGCGGGCCGAGCGGATGGCGATAAGATCGGCAATCGAGAAGCGGTAGGCCTGACGGCCGAGGCTTTTCCAAATCCTCTCCACCACCATGGCCTGAAGCTCCGGGGAGATGTCAAGCTTGTCCTTGGGCCGCCCAATCTGCGGGTGCCCCCGGACCCGGCCCCAGGTGCGGTTTAGAATGAAGCCGAGAAACTCCTTTACTCCCCATTGCAGGAGAGGCTTGTTAACGTGAAGTCTCCCCTCGAGGGCCGCGTCCTTGCCGAGGACATCCATGAGCCGGCCCTGCTTGTTCAAGGTGTGCAGGGCACGGGAGCTCTCTTTCCAGTCCCTCATGTTCTCGACCGAGACATGGGGCTGGGTGGGTAGAAGCAGCCACGACACCTGCTGGGCCCCGTCGCCCCAGGACTGGGCGTAGGTGAGGCGGTTGATGTGGCCGGAGGCCGCGAAATCCCCCCGGTCCCTTTCGGGTTGGAGAAGCTCGGCCCAGCCGTAGCCCCCGACCGTGGCCAGCTCCTTGCTCATCTCGGCCGCGGCGAAATACTTGAGGCCCCCATCCACGAAAGACCCGGCGAAGACCAGCCATTGCGCGGCTTGGCGCAAAGCTTGGCTGGCCAGCCCCGAGCCCCAGACCTGGCGGCCGCCGACCTTGAGCCCGGCCCCGGAGAGGTTCTCGGCCCACTGCATGGCCGAGCCCCAGAACCCGACCTTGGCCATGGCGGTCTCCCCGGGGGCGCGGGTGAAGGCCCGGGCCAGGGGATTGAGCACCCAGGCCTCGAGGGGGCCGTTGGACTCTCCCAGGCGGCGCATAACGCCCCCGAAGCCGGTCTTGCCGAAGGCCGTGGTCGGGAAGGGGTTGGCCAAGAGCAGGAAGCCGGTCTTGGCCCCGAAGCCGGCACCCCCGGCCAGGCCTTGAGTGATGGCGTCCTGGGAGTCCTTGAAAGGCGAGGTCTCCGGGGACCACAGGTGGATGCCCTCCGACATCATGGCGCTGGCCAAGGCCATGGTGATGGTGTTCCTAATCTGGAATTTTCCCGCGTTCAGGAGCACGTTAGCAAAGCCCCTCAAGGTTAGGGATTTAACCATGGCCTCCTTCAAATTGGCGGGAAGGCCCAAGGTCACCCGGATGTTGCGGCCCACGTTGGTCAATATCTTCCCCGCGAACCGAAAGGTCCCGGGGAAAAGCCCCGGGGAGAGCTTGCCGGCAAACCCGATCATGCGCTGGAGCATGCCCAAATTCTCGGCCATGCGCCCGAGGGCCCCCAGGCGCGCCAGGCGCGAGACCCCGAGGGCCGCCCGGCCGGCCACGGTGAAGGCCTTGGCGATGAGCGGCCCCACGCCGGCCATGGCGAAGGTCCCGGCCACGGCGTCCACCGCCGCGGTCCCGATCATAAAGCCCTTGATATAGGTGGTCAAATGCTCGAAGGCCCCGTTCAGGGCCCCCACGGCCGCGGCCGAGTCGGGGCTCCTCGGCCCCTTGCTCAAAAGCGAGACGATGTCAAGATCGAGCTCGGGGTCCTGCTGGTCGCGAAGGAATCGCACCCGCGCGGTCTCAGCGCCCCTAGGGTCGAGTTCGGCGAGCTTCAAAAGGACCTCGTTGAACCGCCCTTTGCGCAGGAGGTCCATGGCGTCCAGCCTCACCCCTTCCTTGCCCTTCAAGACCTCCCAGGCCTCGGGGTCCATGAGCCGGGCCGTCTCCTCGCCGGCCTTGTCGCGCAGGCCGCCGGTGATGCCGTTGAAGAACCTGTCGAATTGCTTGAGCTCGTACCACTTCTCGTTTTCGTTCCACTTGGAGCTGCCGTACATGCCCATGTAGATCTGGAGCTCGTTCAACATGTCGAAAAGCCGCAAATTCGTGCTGAAGCTCTGCACCACGGCCCCGAGGTTGGCCTGGTAGACCTTGAGCCGGTCAGCCTCCTTTTTCAGGCCCTCGGGGTTGGGGATGGAGGACATGCCCAGAAGTGCCACCAATGATTTAAGCTGGAGCTGGATGGGGTAGAGGCTGTCCTTGACCTGCGAGACCGAAAGGCCCTTCTGCTGGAGGCGTTGCAAGTCGTTGAGGAGAGCGTCGAAGATGGCCAAGGTCTCCTTGGCCTGGGGGGATAAGCTCCCCAGGAACTGCGCGTAAAGACTGCCCTGCGCCTGCTGGGCCGCGGAGAACTTCGCCCGCATCTCCGGAGAGTACAGGAAAATGTTGAATTGCTTGGCCTGGAAGAGGGCCCGCATCTGCCGGGCCTGGGCCAGGAGCTCATGCACGTCATCCTCCAAGGCCTCCAAATTCGTGCTCGCGTAGCGCGCGCGGTACAAAGCGGTCGAGAAGGCGTAGGCCGTCTCGTGGATGAGGGACTCGCGCGAGGAGCCCTCGAGCTTCCTCATCTCGGGCAAAATCTCGGCCTCGGCGGTGCGGATCATGCGCTCGGCCTGCTTGATCATGAGCGGGTCCTCGCTGGACAGGCCCAACTCGCCCTTGAGCTTCCTCTCCTTGAGGCGCCAAACCTGGACGGCCAGGCTCTGCACCTCGAAGCGCTGGATGTGAAGCTGGGCCAGGCGCACCCAGCGGTCCATCTCGGCCAAGGTCGCCTCGCGGTCCTGCTTGGTGAGCTCGGGCTTGAATAGGGCCTTCCTCATGTTCTCCGGGCTGTAGAGGCGCCTCTGGGCGTCGGCCGCGAAGTTCAGGTACTGGATGGCTTCGCTCGCGATCATCTGGAGCTCGAAGCTCAGGTGCTTGTTGGAGTCCATGTCGCTCCAACTCGCTTTCCAGGGGATCCAGCCCGTCCCCGGGATCCAGCCCTGCTCGAAGTTGGAAAGCATGCCCTGGATATCGTTTAGGCTCATGCGGGTCAGGTCCACCCCGGTGTTGTCCTTCTTGTCGAAGGGGTTGAAGGAGGTGCCGGAGATCATGGTGAAGTAGAAGACGAACTGGGCGAGCAAGGTCTTCTGCAGCATCTCAAGCTGGTTGTTGTTGTAGAAGGCCTGGATGCGGGCCTGCATGCCCTCGAGCCTCTTGGCCTCGAATTTCAGCTCCTCGGGGTTGAGATCGGGGGACTCTTGGATGCGGGCCTCGAGGAGCTTCAACTCCTTCTCATAGCCCAGGAGCTCCTTCGGGAACTGGGCCTGGATGAGCTTGAGCTCACGCCTCAAGCCTTCCTTGCTCTTCTCCGGGACCTTTCCGTCGTCCAAGAGGTCCTTGATGTCGGGCCGGTCGTGGAAGAAGCGGATGATCAGGCGCAGCATCTCGGCGAAGGTCCGGCTGTAGGCGATCTTCTGCTTCTCGGCCCCGCGCTCGTAGGCCTGGTAGCCGACCTGCTCGATGACCTCGCGCCCCGGATGCTTGGGGTCGGGCTGGCGCACCACGAAGCGCTGGAAGCCGTGCTTGATCTCCTGGATGTCCACGTCCTGCTGGGTTCGCCCGATGTGGGAGTTATTGACCCGGTAGCGTCTCTCGTACTGGTCCTCCACGAGGGACTCGGTATGGACCCGCCCCCCCTCGGCCTTGCCGGCGTGGTAGGCCGAGTTAGCGAAGGCCTGGGTGAGCAGGATCCCGGGGTCGCGGCCGTTCAAGTTCTGGAGGTCGCTCTCGAGTTTGGAAAGCCTCTCCACCAGATCCGGGGAGCCTCCCGCGAGCTCGCCGGCGCGGTTCAAAAACTCGAAGGTGCGCTGGCGAAACTCCGGGTCCAGGCGGTTTAAGATGTCGGGGCGGCTAAGGAGAAGGCGGATATTGCTCACCACCGGCCTTTCGAGCTTGTATATCCGGTTGGTCCTGGGGTCTATGACCCTCTGGACGGTCTGGGCGGCCGGGACCTCGGCGAATAGAAGCCAGCCCTGGAACCCCGGGCCGGACAGCACGAGAGCCGCCGAAAGCGCCAAGGAGAGGAATTTCTCGGGCGCAAATTGCCGCCTCATTGACTAGAGTTTAGCTAGCTTTTCGAGGCGGTCCCAGGGCCCTAGGACCTAGGGCTTAAGCGGGCCTTTGGGCCTAGGTTTATAACCCAAAGGACCTAATTAACTTTTTTGCTGTAAGGCAAATATTTTTATGATGTTATTTGCTTTTATGCAAATATTTACATATACTTTGTCATGGTTAAAAACCGCTATTTAACCGCGCCCGTGGCCGAGGATCTCAAGGCCAAGATGGTCTTTCTCGGGGGGCCTCGGCAGGTGGGCAAAACCACCTTGGCCAAGGCCCTCGTCGGGGAGTTCTTCAACGACACCGCTTATTTCAACTGGGACAATCGCCAAGACCGCCGCCAAATCATGGCGGCCCAATGGCCCGGCCCGGCCGAGCTCATCATCCTCGATGAGATGCATAAATTCAAGGGCTGGAAGAGCTTCCTCAAGGGTCAATACGACGTCTTCCAGGAAAGATACCGTTTTCTGGTTACCGGAAGCGCCCGCATGGAGATTTATCGCCGAGGTGGAGATTCCTTGCAGGGCCGCTATCACCATTATCGCCTCCATCCCTTTTCCCTGGCCGAGATGAAAAACGCCGACAACGACATAGAGCCCTTCAAGGAGCTTGCCTTGAGCTCCGCGCCGTCGAGCGGCGAATTGCGGGCCCTGGAGCGCTTCGGAGGATTTCCGGAGCCGTTGTTTTCCCAGAACGATCGCAACCTGCGGCGTTGGCACAGCGAGCGGTGCGAGAGGCTTTTTCGCGAGGACATACGCGACGTGGAGCTGGTGCGCGACCTGGGCAAGATGCAGGTCTTGAGCGACATGCTGCCGGCCCGGGTGGGCTCGCTGCTGTCGGCCAACTCGCTTCGCGGGGACCTGGACCTAAGCCACCGGGCCGTTTCCCACTGGCTGGATATTCTCGAATCCTTCTATTATCACTTCCGGGTTTACCCCTTCGCGCGGGGCTCGTTTAGATCCCTTAAGAAGGAGCCCAAACTCTACCTTTGGGACTGGTCGGAGGTCCCAGAGGAGCCGGCGCGGTTCGAAAACCTCGTAGCCTCCCACCTGCTCAAGCTGGTCCATTGGCTGCGCGACCGGGAGGGCTACAAGGCGGCGCTTTTCTTCCTGCGTGACACGGCCAAGCGGGAGGCGGACTTCCTGGTGGCGGTGGATGAAAAGCCCTGGTTCGCGGTGGAGGCCAAGCTCAATGACGAGAACCCATCTCCCCATCTCAAGTATTTCCAGGAAAAGCTGAGTATCCCATTCGTCTACCAGGTCGTCAAAAAAGACGGGATCGACCGCTTCTTAAACGGCGTGCGGATAATCTCCGCGGACAAGCTGCTCTCCGGACTTAAGTAGTTGCTTTCCGACGCCTACTTCCCGGCCGGATCCTCCAGGTGCGGGCCCGGCCCGCCCTGGGGGTTGACCCACTGCAGGGCCGTCCTCTGGGTGGCGCGGTTCCAGTAGACGATCACGTCCTGGCCGTCGCGGCTGGGCTCGTCGATATGGAGGTTGATCCGGGCATGGGGCCTGGCCGTTTCCTTGAGGGGGCTCTTGTCCTGGGCGATGTGGCGGTTGAGGAAGGAGAAGAGCTTCTCGCGGTTGCCAGCGTTGGTGTCCCCACCGAAAACGCCGCTGTCCTCGCTGTTCTTGATCAGCATGGCCATGGCGGCCTTGACCCGGTCCGGGCCGTTCTCGTCGGTATAAACGCGGAGCTCGCTTTTCTTGCCGATCTTGCGCTTGTCGCGCTCCTCCACGAGCCAGCCCACCTTGGAGAATTGGGTGGCCTGCGACTTGCCGGTCTTGGCCAGAAGCCCCTTCTTGGGGAGATAATGGATGGAAACGCCGGAGACGTGAAGCTCCACGTCGGGATGTCCCTGGCGTTTAGCGATGGTAACGCCCTCTCGAATGCTTTCAAGGCTGATGCGGTCCACCCCAGCCGTGGGGTTCTCCACGGTCACTATGGTGACGCGCAACTCGCTGTCGGTCTCGGCAATATTGGCGAGATACCCTTGGCTGGCGAAGAAGCCGTTGCCGTAGAGGCAGTAATAGGTCATCCCGTCGTCGTTGACCCAATACGACCATTTCTTGCCGCCGAAACTGCTGGTGCGCGGGGCTCCGGCGTTGCTGAAGGCCTCGGGGTCGTTGCATTTCTCGATCGGGGTCGCCGAAGAAGGCGCCTGGGACGGGTTCTGCGGATCATTCTTGCCGCCCGCGCCTGGGGCGGGCTTGCCGCCGCCTCCAGGGGCCGGGGGCGGAGTGGTGCCGTTGGGGTCGGGATTAGGCTGGGGATTGCCGCCATCGCCTGGAGTCTCGGGCGGCTGAGTCCCACCATCCGGCGGGGTCTGGGGGTCGCCCGTGTTCTCGCCCTTGGGCGGCGCGGTGAAGTCCTTGGGGTTGTACTCGAACCTCTGCGCCTCACGGTTCCACTGCTGGTAATAGTATTGATCCTTGGTCGGGTCCTTGGGGGATTTCCCAATGAAGCCCAAGGCTTGGGGATCGGTGACGATCTCGACCCCGTTGGCTCCGACCTTGTTGACGTAGGCCATCATGCCGGGGGTATAGCCCGTGCCCGAGAGCTGGC
Organism: Elusimicrobiota bacterium; assembly: GCA_016218575.1. NCBI lineage: Bacteria > Pseudomonadati > Elusimicrobiota > Elusimicrobiota bacterium. The sequence continues at coordinate 232,597 of JACRDN010000019.1, read as the reverse complement.
CTGTTTTCTTGTCGGCCTTGTAGTAGAGCCAGGCCCCTTTGGGCCCGCCCTGGCCGAACACCCGGAAATACTGGCCGTTGATCTCCTCAGACCAGCCTTCCTTGGCGATCTGCTCGCGCCGGACGTTGTAGAGGTCGGAGACGCTGGTCTTGATCGTCCATTTGGCCTCGAAGTCCTTGGCCGCTTGGACGGCCTCCTCCCCTGAAAGGCTCTTCGTGGCGTCGGCCTTGGCCTGCTTCATTTGGGCGTCGGGCAAGGTGAAAACCATGTCCCCGTTGGGCTCGAAGACCACCTTGTAGGCGTGGCTGTTGGAGACCCGGTCGTCAATGTGGAAGTTGGCGTCCTCGACGCGCGTGCCGCCCTGGGGGATGGGCAGGCGCCGCCCGAAAATCCCGGGCTTGTGGTCGTCGCCGGGGACCGAGATATCCTCAACATCCACCTTATTGGTCATGACGGGGTAGCCGTCTGCTCCGATGACCACCTCCGTGTACAGCTTGAGCGACACGCGGCGGTAGTCAAAATCCATCTGGCCGTTGGCCTTCTTGCCGTAGGTGCCGGGGATGGGGAGGTAGGCGGTCCGGGCGCCGTTGATGTAGAGGTCATCCACGTTGAGGGGGCGCTTGCTGCCCATGGCGAAGGCGGGCTTCTGGCCGCCGTCCGGGGTGCCGGGCACGGGCTCCTTGTCGCCCTGGAAGTTCTTCTTGATGTTATCCTCGATCTCCTTCTTGACTCTGGGATCATTGAGAAGGGCATGGGCCTGGGAAGCGCCGTCCGTGAAAAAGGCGATCGTCCATTTCGAGGCATCGTCCTTGCCGACATACTGGCCCTTCTGGCCGGGGGCCTTGGCGGCACCCGTCCAATCCGCCATCTTGTTGTCGAAATCGGAGCGGAAGGAAAGCTTGGCGCCGGAGCTCAAGGAGTTCTTGAGCATGACGTTGCCTTGGGCCCAGGAGGGAGCCTCCTTGTCGGCCCCGACCACGAAGTAAAGCTCGGCTTTCGTCATCGGGTCCTTCAAGGCCCCCTTGTCGGATTTCACCAAGGCCTCGATCTCGCCCTTGAGACGCTGGAGGACCTTGCCCTTATCCTTGGCGACCTCGTCGGTGATGTAGCTCTTCTTGTCCTTCCTGGGCTTGGCCGTCAGGTTGAAGAAGCGCTCCGCGATGCTGAGGTTGACGTTATCACGGGTCTTGGGATCTTTCAAGAGCCCGGCCAAGGTATTGATGGGGTTTTCCTGCTTGCCCTCGTCCTTCTTGCCGGTTCCTGTGTCCTTTTTGCCCGGCGCTGGAGGCGCCTGGGGGCCGGGGGAAGCGGGGCCGGGGCTGGCCCCTGCCGGAGCCCCTCCGCCGGGAGAGCCCGCCGGGCCGGCCGCGGGGCCGGAACCGGATAAGGTTTTGGAGGCATAGGCCAGGAATTGGCGCACCTCGTTCTCGCTCTTGCCCGCGTCGAGCATAGCGAGGACGCGGTTCAAGATGCCGTCGCGCTTTTCCTGGCTGGCGGCCTTGAGCTTGCCTGGAAAAGAGCTGTCCTTGCTCTTGGCAACGTAATTCTGCAAGGCCTCGGCCAGGGCCGGCTTGTGATTGGACAGATCCCAAATCTCGTCGGAAACGCCCTCGGGCTTGGCCTCGGGCGTCGGCGCCGGGGCGGGTTTAGGCTTGGGCTTGGCGCCGGGCGTGGCCGGAGCGGGGGCGGGCTTGTCCGGCTTGGCCGCGGGCTCGTCCTTGGGCATCGTGAGCTCCCTGGCCAGGGAGTGGAAGGAGTTCCATCCGCATTTATCGCAGGAGGCCCAATAAACCAGCTTAAATTTATTGCCTTCTTTAAGGCGGATCAGCTTAGGCGCTTTCGCGGCCTCTTCGGCCGTCAACGTCGGCATTTCGGCGCGGCTCTTGTAGCTCTTCTCCCAAAGAGGCGCGGACCTGCCGGGAACGCCGTCGTACCTTTCCTTGGAGCCGTCCTCCGGCTCCGGACCGGACATCAATAGCTTGAGGGCGTCTCGTTCTACATAAAAGAACCGCACCGTGGTGTCGTTATTGTCATTGACGAAGACCGTCGCCATTTTCAGCTTCTGCTCGGAGGAGGCTTTCAGCGGGGCCAAAGCTAAAGCGAGGGAAATCGCAAGGAAGACCTTCAAAAATCGCCTGTCGTTCATACCACTCTCCACAAAGGGGCTTTGGCGCACACGGTCCCATATCATACCCCCGAAGCTCGACCCCGGCAAGGGCCGAAGGTCCTAGCCGCTTCTTAGGACGAAAGGCCTAGACTCGGCCCGAGCCGCAGGTGGAAGGAAACGGCGGCGTCCCTCTGCCTGCGGTCGGCCGTCACGAAGAGCCCGCAGGAGGACTCCAAGGCGCAGGCCACGTGGATGGCGTCCAAGGCGCGCAGGGGCGAGCGCTCCAGGCAGCCGACGGCCCGGCCGATCACGGCCGGCGTCAAGTCCACCACGGTGGCGGCGTCCACGTCGGCGGCGAGCTCGCGCTTGAGCTTGCGGTATTGGGAGGCGGAGAGCCTCCCTTCCCTTTTTAGGCGGGCAAAGCCGGATATGATCTCCGGCACGCACAGGGAGCTCAGGATAATCTCCTCGGCCTCCCGGCAAAGCCTAAGAATCTCCTCGCTGCCCGGCTCCTCGACGTACCTCTTGGCCAAGGCCGAGGAGTCCAGGAAAATCCTCATCAACGCCCTTCCGAGCGGTCCGCGAGGATGGCTCCGCTGAGGGAAACGCCGGAAAGCCTCATCGGGCGGGCGGTTTTCCAACGCTCCCCTCCCGTCCTTCGGGCGGGTATCAGGAAGGCGGCCGGCCTGCCGTGGCGGCAGACCTCGATGGTCTCCCCCCGTTCGACGGCGTCGAAGTACTTCTTGGCCCGGTTTCTCAGCTCGCTGAAGGTGATCGTTGTCATCGGTAAAGTCATTATAATGTACATAATAGTGTCTTGTCAATAGCGGCAGGAATGCAGGCGACTCACTGAGGGTTCTACGTGCAGCGACCCCTCTCTATCGAGAATCTCGCCGCAGCCCCTGCTCGATCCATCTTCGCATCAGCGAATGATAGGGCATATCCATTTTATGGGCCAACACCTTCAATCTATCGATCAGAGCGATCGGCAGTCTTAAAGGAATGGGCCGGCTAGTAGGCCTGAGCTCGGGGAAATGCGCCTTGACGAGCGTGGCCCGATCCACATAGTCCGTTGAATCCGCCTTGGACCAGAACTCGAATTCTTCCTTCTCGCTTCTAAATCTAATTGGAGTTTTTCGCTTCTTCATGGTAAAATTTCTTTTCCTTGCGATTCATATCCCGAGCCGAAATAATCCTAATTTTATTATTCCTCATGGTGAACACAATAAAAAGCGGCCTTTTTTCGTTGCTGACTCCATAAGCTAGTCGTCTTTGTTCTCCATACAGTATTTTGCTTCGATCCACTTCCGCCACAAGAAGCGGCTCGTTAAAAAATATTTCCTCGCTCTCCGCGAAGGAAACTCCATGTTTTTCCCAATTCTTGCGGACATTGTGTTCATCCCACTCAAACCCTTCGCAAGCAAATGCCGTTTCCAATGTATAGTGGGATTATACAGGACTTAAGCCGGCCTGTCAATGGCTCTTCCCAATCTGTCTCGAAATACTCGCCACGATGCACGGGAAGAACGGTAGCGCGCCAACATCGCGGCTCAACGGGAGAGCCGACTAAAACGCAATCTGGGACTCCTTCAATCCTTGATCAAGCGGGCTTAAGCAAAGAAGAATTCCTGGCCTTCTTATAACTGCTGGCTGGAATGCAGGCAACTCACTGGAGGTTCCATGAACAGCGCCCGAGCTTGAGGGCCTGCTCGACTGTGCACCGCCTTCGCCGGCGCCGCGATGCCGAACATAAAACGTAATCCGAAGACTTGACCCCCAATACCGCTCATGTGGCGTGATAGACGCTCTCAAGTGTCAATTACGGATTCAAACCAAGCCCCAAGGCTATACCTCGTCGCTCTATGTCATTGGCGTTAAATTCATTGGTTTTCTTATATCCAGAAATCTCCGCACCCACACTTCTAATACTGCCTTGAGTTTGAGTCATTTGTGTGTCAAATTCTCCCTTGAAGTGCACGCCCCCGTTTGGAAGTGCCGACAACGCCCCAACTTTTTCGCTTATCTTCCTGGCAGTCACGCCCAACTTCTTAGCGTTTACTTTATCATCTTTATCATCTAGAATAGCTTCAAATGTCTTGCCATTCTCTTTAACGACCGCATTTATTTCATTATACTTAGCATTCTCTACAGCTGCCAGCATATTTGTTCTGCGGAATTTCTCATATTGAGCTGTTATTATATCAATCTGTTCGCTTTGCTGTAAGATTTTTGTGTTTAATGCCTCTCCTTGCTTATAATAGCCTTCCAAATCCTTATTCCCAGAAAATTTTTTTTGGAATTCTTGGGCCCTTTTGCCTGCAGCAGTCGCTGCCTCAATATGACTTCCCACTTTTTTAAGAGCATCTCCTAGAGCAGGCAATTCTTTTTTAGCGTTAGCGAGCTTTGCCGAGGTTACTGGCGAATCTGTCTTTGTCATCGCTTTATATGTCACTTGCATCTCATCAATAAGTTTTTTTACAGCAGAGGCCTCCACTGTCAAAGAAACAATTGCCTCTGCAGCAACCTTTACTTCATTCTTTTGTTCTTGAGTTGGAACCGCAGTAGCGGAATCAATTACGCCTAATGCTAAAGACATATCAGCGTCCTTTTTCTCCAAATCCGCCTTTTGGCCATCCTCAATATTAACCAATTGAGTGTGAGCTGCCGTAGCCAAGATCGAAACATCGGTAAGCCTCCTCAACGCCCCATCAGGCTTGCCAATAAGCGTTCTCTCAATTTCCCTAAGCCTCTCTTGAATATTCCAGCCTGGGAGAAGCACCTCTTGTGAATAATCATCGTTATTAGAGGAAACGCAACTTGGGATGGTTCCAGTTTTCCTTGCCCCAGAAAGACCCCAACTTGCGGCGACAAGCTCGCGGATAGCAAGTGCATAATCACTGCCGGCCTTTTGGACATCATTATAAATCACACCAGATTTACCACCAGCTATTTTTTCCTGGGTCCAAAGCGCGAGAGCCTTACAGTCCTCTTCAAAAGTCTTATTAACAGTTTCAGATGAACCAGGATTCATACCGCCAACCGAGGGGTCTGTTTGAGGAGGCCCTTTGGAATCATCGGCATCCCCCGAATCAAGGTAACAGCCTGTAATTTGTGTCCCCCCAACAGAAATTGTGTACTGCCCATCCTTCTTTGCCAAAATACAAGGACTTTTTCGATTTTCCTCAGTATTACAGTTAGGTTTGACTTCATCTTTTTTAAACTTAGAGCCATTTGGACACTTGTAAATCGCTGAAGCTCCCGCCGCGACGCCAGCATCCTTAATCGCGCCCTTCACAAACTCCGCCAACGCATCCGCCGGGGCCATGGCGAGCTTCTCGATGAACTTCTGCTGCAGCTCGATGGGAAACATCTCGCGCTTCTCGCGCTTCTTGAACTCGAGGTCGAGCTCCTTCTCGAGGCGGGATTTCCTGAGGAGGAAATCCAAAGAATCCCCGGTGGACTTGGCAGCCTTGTCCTGGTTCTCCTTGTTACCCTTGTCCTCGCCGCCGCGGCCCTGCTCGCCAGCACCCCCTTGGCCGTCGCTGCCCTGGCCCATGGCGCGGTTGGCGGCCTGCTCGAGCGCGGTGGCCGCGGAACCGCCGCGGTTGAAATCGGTGCCCTGGGAGCCCGCGTTTTTCTTGAGCTCCTCCAAATTGCCCGGATGGCCGCTGGTGAGCCCCCGGGCGCCGGCAGCGCCCTTAAAGCCCTGCACCGGCCGGACGTTGGTCAAGGAGTTGCTTCCCGCCGCCTTGTTGGGGACGTTGGCCGCCGAGATCGGGGCCAAGGAATAGCTCGCCCCGGTCCCTCCGCCGCCTCCGCCGCCCAGGCCCCGCAAGGCCGGCCCCGCGAAATTGATCTTGGGCACGGGCAGGCTCGGCCGGCCCCCGGCCCCGCCGGCCGCGTTGGCCGCGTCCTTTAAGGTCTTCTTCCAGTCATCCTTGGGCGGAGCCTCCGAGGGCGGGGGTGTCACGGCACCCGCCGGGGGCTGCTGGGTGGCTCCTGGGCCCAGGACCAAGGCGGAAGGGTCGCGCACGTTCAAGGGGGTGATGACGTCCGAGCCCCCGCCCACCAGGTTCCCCGGGGAAAGCCCGGTGATCCCCGGCTCGTAGGGAGATCCCCCCTTGCCAAAGCCCCCGACCCCGTCCCGGAATCCCCAACCCTCCTTGAAGGCCCCGTTTTCGTTCGACGGGCTCATGAGGAAATGCTCGGCCAAGGGCGCCATGAGAAGAACGCCCAAGCCCGCCAAAATGAAGGCTAAATCTTTCTTCTTGAAAGATTTGAGGCGCTCGCTCAAGGTGCTCCCGCCGAGGCCGAAGCCCTTGAAGCGGGAGGTGGAGGGATTGGTCGCGTCCTTGAGGGAAGGGATCTGGGGAGCGCCTCCCGGAACGCCGGGCTTGGTGGAGCCCTTCAAAGAGGGAAGGGGCAGCCCGGTCTTTTTCTCTTCCTTGTCCTTCTCTTTGTCGTCCATGAGAGTCTCCCGCTACCGCCGGCTCGTCCAAGACTCGGGGGCGGGCACGCCCATGAATGGCCGGCTCACCCCCGATATGAAAGTCCCGTCGAAATGCCGCCCTCCCGAGGCCGCGCCGAACTCGAGCGCGCCGGAAAGCCCCCGGCCGCCGCGGTAAGGCATGTTCAAGGCCACCAGGCTTCGGAGCTGCCTCAAGCTCCGGTGCCGGCCGAGGTCGAAGCGGCCGGCTTGAAGCGGGCTGTTGCGGTAAATCAGCGGCCGGCTGGGCTTGGAGGAATCCCCGGCCAGGTCCAGGTAGACGAAGGAATCGAAATCTCGCTTGTCCTCGGGGTCCGCAGCACGGATCCCCGGTTTCTCCTCCTTGACTGCGCTCGCCTTAACCATCTCGGTGGAGTTCGGGGACAAGGGCGCTTTAACGGATGAGGGGCGAAAGCTCGAGGACGCTCCCGCCCGGGCCGCCTGGCGCCTCTCCTGCGCGGCCTTGAAAGCCTGGGCCACCTGGCTTTGCGCGGGGCGCGTGAACCACAAGCGGGAGAGCGCGTTCAAGGTCCAGTCCGGCGGGGAGAACATGAGGGCCATGGCCAGGCCCAGCAAGGCCCAAAGCGCGCGCCGCGACCCCGGGGAGTCCTCCCTGGACTGGGTGGCGTTCTGCTTCTTCTGCCGGTCAAAAAATGTCGACATGGCTGGGCTTATTCAAAATCCAAAATAGTGTAATAGGCCCTCATAAAATTGTCAATAGAATCGGGACTTTTTAACCAAATTTAAACAATCCCCCGCCGCTCCTCGGGAACCTTTTCGCGGCCCCGCTCGTATAGATGTAAAGGCCTCTTTTAGGCCTGGAAATAAAAATGCTAGATTCAGCCAATGGGAGCCGAGCTTATGGAAGCGATCACGAAGAAGGACCTGGAAAGTCTTGAGGGCAACATCCTCCGAGAGCTTGGCCGTTTTTCAACGAAAGAGGATGCGAAGCAGTTCGCGACTAAAGAAGACTTGAAGCAATTCGCGACGAAGGAGGACATCAGCGATTTGGAACGGAGAACCAGACGCATGGCCGTGGAAATTTCCATTATCAAGGGGGGCATGTTCGATCTAAAAAACTCTCTGCTTGAAGCAATGATGGCCACTGCCGATCGCATTTTATCCTCCCAGGATAAATCCGCCGCCAGACTGGAATCCAACAACAGAGATGTCATTCTCCACGGAAACAAACTGACGCGGCACCAGGACATTCTGGATCACCATTAGAAACGAATCGAAATTCTTGAGGAGGAACAGGCCCATGAAAAACAACCAAGCTGATTTCACGAATAAAGAATCAGCCCTCCTGCACAAAGCATTGAAGAGAAAGAGCTGGTCTGATTTCTACTTCACCGGCTGGCCGTTGCCCTAGATTTGGCAGGTTGAGGTTTCATGGGCACATTATCCTGCCGTCCTTGTCTTCGATACAATAGCTTGACCCCTGCTCTTCCTCCACGGCCTTCTTGACGTTGGTCTTGGGCTGCTGCTGCTGCTCGGCTTGGCAGGCGTCGGGGTCGGTGCCGTTGGCCACGGCCTGGTCGATGCAGGACTTCATGATCTCGCCCTGCTTGGACTGATTCTCCATGTTGGCGAGCTGCCCGGCGATCTGCTTGCCTTTCTCTCCCATCTGCTTGCTTTGGTTCAACATCATCATGGCCATGAGGAGCATGGCCGCACCCGCGGCGATGAGCGCCCAGCCGACCCCTGCGGCAAATCCCGTGGCGACCAAGGCAATGCCGATGGCGATCAAGGCGAGACCCATCATCATCATCATGGTGCCCTGATTCTTCAGCTTGGCCGCCTCCTTGGCCGCGTTCTTGGCCGCGTCAGCCAACTGCTGGTACTGGGGCTGGTCGTTGTAAGTCGGCATGGGCGGAGACACGACGTCGGGAGCGCCGCCGGCGGACGGACCTCCCCCTCCCGCGGCGTTGGGGCTCACGACCTTGTCCGAGGGCCCCGCGATGGAACTCCCTCCTCCTTGAGGAGTCGCGGATTGATCAAAGGCGTCGGCGGCGCTGGTCCTGGCCGCGTCCCCGGTTCCCGCGCTAAGGCCTTGGCCCGAGAGGGTCCTGGCGAGCTTCAACTGCCCTATCGCGCGCGGCGAGAACCCCCGCCCGGCCTTCGTCGCCCGGCCCGCGGAAATCCTGGACGCTCGGGCCATGGACGTGGTCTTGCGGCTGAGGGAAACCCTGGGGACGGCCGGGCCTGACGGAGTTTTGAGGCTAAACTTGGGGGCGCTGGAATTGTTGAAGATGCTCTTGTCGCCGAAGACACCGCTCATGCCGGTGCTGAGCTTTCCCAAGGTCTGCCCGAATCTGTCCCGGAGGCTCTGGGGAAGCTTGGAGCCCTGATTGCGCCCCTCGGCCTGCATGTTTTCCCCTTCCGGGTTTTGAGCTGTGACCTCTTCCTTGGCCGGCTCGTTTTGCGGCGGAGCCGGGGCCTGCTGCCCGTCGTCGAACTTGAGCTCGCCCTTGGCGCCCTGGGCCGCGTAATCCATGGAGCCGCCGCCCGGCCCTCGGACCTTCAAGGAGGAGCCGGGCGCCCCCAGCTCAAGCCCTCCCCCGGCGCCGGCCTGGGCGGCGCCCCTCTGGAGAGCCTTGTAAGCCGCGATCCCGCCGGCCACCAGCATCGCCGCCATAAGGGCCAAAATCGCCTTGCCGGCCAAGGTCCCCGCCAGCCGCCCGAAAATCCCGGCAAGCCCGCCCCAGAAGCCGACCGCCCCGCTTTCCGCCACGGCCCCGGCGGCCACGGAGCGCGCGGCCGCGCTCGCGGCGGCACCCGCCGCCCCGCGGGAAAGCCCCAGCCCCCCCGAGGGTCCGCCCGGCGCTCCGCGCCACGAGGCCTTCCCTTTAAGCCAGCGCCACCAAAAGCCGGCCTTCTTCTTTTCTTCCTTCTCTTTCTTCTTAAAGTCGGGGATGTCGGCTTCTGACATATCAACCAAATAGGCTCGCGGCCCCCCCGAGGCCGCCCAAGGCGCCGGCGCCCATGGCCGTATAAATAGCTGTATTATTAATTTGAATAAATTGTTCACTCTCCAACTGAAATTTATTAGCTGTTTCCATACCACCAAAAGCAACCCACGCTGCCGCAGCAGTCGTAATAGCTCCGAGTCCAGTCAGCAATGCCCCCTGTTTTGATTGCCCCTGGCCCATAATCATAAGTCCCATCAATGTTGCAATGCCTGCGAGACCAGTCGCAATCATTGCCAAAGTCTTAGCCATTTTAAGAGTAGCTACAGCCACAACTTGTGCACCTGGGACAGTTGAGGCTCTTTTAGCGATTTCCACCAAAATACCAGCCACCAGCAGCAATAAGCCAGCCAACATCAACATCGCCGCCGCGGTCTTGATCAGCCCCTGCCACGGCGTCACGTTCTTCTTGCCCACCGCCGGGGCCGGCGCTAACTCCTCGGCCTGGGGTGCGTTGCCCGTCTCCGTGGGTTGTCCCCCGCTCGGGCTGTTGACCCCGGTCCCTCCCGTGCCGCTCCCGGGGCCTTGTATCCCGGCTCCGGTCCCGGCACCCGCCCCGGTGATCCCGGAATTGGCCGCGGGCTGGTTCTCGAAAGCGTTGGTCGCCCGCGCGCTGCTGTTGTCCAAGGGCCCCGAGCGCGCGGCCACGGATTGACCGAAGGCCCGGTTGAGCTGGCGCGCCGCCAAGGTCTTGCCACGGGCAGAGCCCACGTTCGCCGCTCGGGCCGAGGCCCGCCCGGCCTTCGTCGCCCGAGCGAAGTTACCGGTCTTGGACGGCGCCGGAGCCTTGACGCTCAGCTTCGGCGCCGAGAAGGCCTGGCCGATCCCCCCTGACATCCCTCCTCCTCCTAAGCCAGAGCCTAGGCTCTTGCTGAGCTCCCCAAGCTTCTTGCCGCCAAGGGGGCCTTTGTTCTCCCCGGCAGCGCCTGGAGCACCTGCGGCTCCCGCAGCGGCCAAAGCCGCGGGGTCTACTCCCCCAGGGGTCGCCTCCGGAGCCGGAGGAGGCTCCCCCGACTGGGCTTGCGCCTCCTTCTCGGCCGCGGCCTTGGCCGCGGCTTCGGCGGCCGCCGCCTCCGCCGCGCGCTGCTCCGGGGTTTTGCCGTCTAGGCTTCCGGTCACGTAGCCCATCGAATTGGGGATGCTATGGGTGTTCTTGGGAAGATTGGAGAGGTCCCCTTCGTATTTCCCTTTATCGCTGGCGAAGAGCTTGGGCTTCCGCCCGGCCTCGAAGGCCCCCTCGTTGGGGGCGAGCTGCTTGCCAATGCCGTAGGCCCCCGCCCCCAGCGCGGCTACCAGGAGGGCCACCGCGACCTTGCCGCCCACCGTGGCCAGAAACGCCGCCAGGCCGCCCCCGCCGGCCGCAGAGCCCGCCCCGCCCGTGGCCAAGGCCCCAGCGCCCTTCCCGGCGGAGCCGAACCAAAGCGGCAGGCCGCCTTTCTTCTTCCCGCGCTCCTTGCCGACCTTGGCCAGCTTGAACTGCGGCACCTCCACCTCGGGGTTAGCCATGCGTGTCAGTTTAGCCCTGGCCCTAGTTTTTGTCAATACGCGGCGGGACTTATTACCATTTTTTTATTTAGGCAATTATTGGCATAATTATAGCGGTGACCAAGGAAGAATTCGCCGCCCAATGCGAACAGGCCGCCGCCGTCGCCAAGGATCTCCCCCTCAGCTCGACCGTGCTCGCTTATCTCGCGGCGGAGCTTAAAAAGGGAGATCCGCTGTGGTGGAGGGAAACCGCCAAGGCCTGGCGGAACAGGAATTTCGCAACCTGGACCGAGGCTTGGAGCCTGCTCCTGGCCGCGATTCACTTCGAGGCTCTCAACAGCGAGGACAGCCCTTTTACCGAGTGCTTTCCCTCCTGCGGAGGGGCCGCCTCCGACCCCAGGCCGGCCCTCGCGGAGTTCCTGGCCAAGCCGCCCGCCTCCTTCTTCGAAAACCTCCGAACGGCCGAGCGCCGGGTGTATTCCGCGTTGCGGGCCGGGCAATGGCTGGTTCCGGCCCAAAAATTCTTTCAAGAAAGAGCGCTGCCCTTCTATATCGTGGAAGTCAACGCCGGGGCGGGCTTGAACCTCGCCTCCGACATCATTACCCCCCAGGAAGGCTTCGACTCGACTATGATCCAAGCCCGCATAGGCCTCGATCCCAACCCACTCAGCCTCGACAACATCTCCCATCGCCGCTGGCTCACCGCAGCCCATTGGCCGGACCACATGCCCGCCATCGAGGAGCTCGACCAAGCCATCGCGATCGCAGGAGCCAAACTCCAGGAAGAACAAGACTTCATCCAGTTGGAAGCCTGCCCACCCGAGCTAGCCCCCAAATTCATCGCCAAGAACATCCCCGCAGAGGAAGGCTTGGGTTTGCTCGTCCTAAACATAGGAGTAATCTCCCGAATGACAGACAAAGTTTTTTCAGCCTATACCAAGGATATGTCTGATATGCTTCAGCCTTGGGGAAACCGGGGGCTCTGGGTCGAGGTCGAGAATTCACGGGCGAGTTATAATCTCGCCAAATATCAGATACTGCTGGGACGAATCTTAGAAGGAAACCTGAAGGGGCAACTCTTGGGCGAGCTTTTCGGCACCGAACTTAAATATCATCCGCCCGGACTAGCCTTTCTCGCCGTGCATGACCAAGCAGTCAAGGAGTAAAAGGCCTGGGTGGGGCATTCGGGGGCGAGGGAGCGACAGGACCAAGCGGCCCCGGCGCGGGCATTGCGTAGGCGTGTCCATTGAAGTATTCAACGGGTGCCCATCGTTGTCCAGTCCACATCATGCCGTCTCCCGGCCTTATCTGGCCGGGATAAAAATTCGTTCCATTCCACGATGTTGCCGCCCGTCCTGGTTCCATGGCAAGCTGCGATCCTTCAACTGCATTAGATGGGGGAGGTTCGAAACCCTCAGGAAATCCATTCTGATCAACAATTGATGCCGTGTTATCCGGCGCCGCTGTCGAATCAGGCAGTCCCGCCGTTTGCTCATTTGGCGGTATGCGTCCACTATCCGCGCCAGTTTGAGCAACCTTCGTTCCGTCCGCTCCAGGAGGTGGTTTTGTTTTAGTCGGGTCATTGATCGCATCCTGCGATGGTTTTTCATCACCACTAAGAGCCGTATAAACCGCTACCGCCGTTAAAATTCCTGCTGTTACGGTCAATATCAGCCCCTGCGATGTTGCCCCCATCCCAATGATCATCATACCCATGATGGTCGCGATACCGGCTAGGGCCGCAGCGGCCCAGGCCAGATAAAGAGCGATTTGCTTGCCCCATTGTGTCTTGCCGATCAAAGCCGCGATGCTTAACAATAGTCCTGCCGCTAGAAGCAGCTTGCTGGCAATATCAAGGAGATTCTTCCAAGGCGTCTTGTCCTTGGCCTTGACCGGAGGGGCTCCCGGCAATTCCTCGGCCGGGCCTTCCTGCCCCGCCGGGCCGTAGCCGGCCTCGCTCGGCTGGCTATTCGGGTCCGAGGACCCGCCGCCCGCTCCGGCGCCGCCGCCTTGAGAGCCTTGGGCAAGCCCCCCGCCTCCCGAGCTTGTTCCAGCGCCTCCTATCTTGGTCCCCGCTCCGCCGATCACCGAGTTGGCCGCGGGAGCGTTCTCGAAAGCGTTCGTGGCCTGCGCCGAGCCCTGCTCCAACGGCCCCCCTCGGGCGGCCATGGAGTGCCCGAAAGCTTTCCTCAACTGCTTGCCGGCCAAGGTGTTCCCTCCGCCTCTGGCCCGGACGGCCCGCGCCGCCGAGCGCCCCACCGCGTTGGATCTGGCGAATCCTCCGGTATTGGAGCCCGAACCGCCTCCCTTAACCTTGGGGGCGCGGAGAGCGGACTGGAAGCCTTGGCCCACCCCTCCGGAAAGCGCCCCCCCCGCCCAGCTTGCACCCATGTCCTTATTGAACTGGCCCAGTTGGCCCAAGGCCTTGCCGGAGAGGGGATCCCGACCCCTGGCAACCACGGAGCCCGCGGCGGCGGCCAAGGCCGCGGGGTCGAGGCCGGCGCCTCCCCGGGATCCCGATTTAGCGCCGTCGCCGTCGGCCCGGGCTTGGGCCTCTTTCTCGGCCGCGGCCTTGGCCGCCGCCTCCGCCGCGCGCTGCTCCGGGGTTTTGCCGTCCAAACTTTCGCTCACGTAGCCCACAGATCCAGTCCGCCCGCCGCCTCCCAAGACCGCCCTGGAGGAAGAAGAACTCCCCGTCCCGCCGCCGGCGGATTTATCTATGGAAAAAGGCTTGATCCGGTCGGAGTCGAAGGTCGCGCGGGAGGAGAAAAACTCGGACACCCCATAAGCACCGACCCCGAGGGCCGCCACGGCAAAGATGATCAGGACCTTGCCGCCAAAACCCCCGAGGAGCCCGGAAAGCCCCGCTCCGCCCCAGCCCGAGGAGCCCGCGCTAACGCCGCCTCCCCCCATCCCGAACAAGCCGGAAACCCGGCCGCCGGACCCGGCAAGCAGCGGGACGCCTCCTTTTTTGCGTTCTTTATTGGCCCCGACCTTGGCGAGCTTGCGCGCGGGGATATCCGGCTCCTGGTCGCCCATCGCGCAAGGTTAACCCCGAAATCATTGACTTGTCAATAGTTTTGGCGCCGATTACCGCATTTTTACTGGAGGAAGAGGGAACTTTTCAGGCCCCTCGGTCCTATATATAGCGAGGGCGGATGTTAGCACCGCCGTCCATCCACAAAACTTCGCGGCGAAGTTATGTGAATAACTTTTTCCATGGAACTTTTCGGGGCGCTCCGTCGTATAACTAGTGGGAGGTGTTCGATATGCTCGACCATTCCAGGAGCCTGGGCGACGCGGACCTGCTGTCTGCTCTGAAGAACCTCGTCGCCGGCGAGCGGCGTTGCCTCGTCGAGCTGCTGGCCCATCTGGCGGAGCTCGACCGCAGGCGCTTGTGGCAGAGAGAGGGGTATTCGTCGCTGTACGTCTACTGCGTCAAGGAACTCGGCTACTCCGAGGGAGCCGCCTACCGCAGGGCCCAGGTCGCCCGGGCCAGCCGGAGCTTCCCGGAGATACTCTCCTATTTGACCGACGGCGCGCCCTCTTTGTCCGCCTTGGCCACGCTGGCCCCCTACCTGGATCAGAGCAATTGCGCGGACCTCCTCGAGAGGGCCAAATTCAAGAACCGGCGCGAGCTCGAAACGGTGGTGGCCGCCTTCCAGCCCCGGCATGTCGAGGCCGACACCATCCGCAAGGTTTCCCAGGACCGCCTCGTCCAGGGCGAGCTTGTCCAGCCTCTTTCCACCCAAAGGTTTCGCCTGAGCTTTACGGCCGATCTCGGGCTCCTGGATAAATTCGAGCGGGCCCGGGACCTCCTCAGGCACAAGCACCCCACAGGACGGCTCGAGGACGTCTTCGCGGAGACTTTGGAGGTCTTTCTGGACAGGAAGGATCCCCAGCGCCGGAGTCGGCCGCGGACCTCGTCCGCGGCCCCGAAGGAACTATCTCTGCGGGAAGCCCCGAGACAAGGGGCTTCCCGCTACATCCCCCAATCGGTCAAGGACGAGGTCTGGAGCCGCGACGGCGGCCGGTGCTCCTACATGAGCCCCGACGGTAGGCACTGCGAGGAGCGCGGCGGGCTAGAGTACGACCACGTCCGGCCCTGGGCCCGGGGAGGGACCTCCTCGGATCCGGCCAATATTCGCCTGCTCTGCCGGACGCACAACCGATTCGCGGCGGTCCAAGCCTTCGGGGAGGGGCACATGGAACGGTTCGGGCGGGAAAAGCAGCGGCCTGGGTAACGTCAGTGGTGCTACTTGACTATTTGTACACTATAGTATACACTTCTTATGGGTCCTTTCCGCTCGATCATTTTTAAGACCGCGCTAGGTTCCGAGCCATACGCGGACTATATAGATTGCCTTAAGGACCGAATCGGCGCGGCCAAAATTACATGAGAAACTACAGAAGCCACGAAGATTACCTGAATGACGTACTGACAGACCCGAAGGAAGCCGCCCTTTATTTAAATGTGGCGGCGGAGGAAGGCGAGCCCGCCCTCATTTTAACCGCCCTCGCCCAGGTAGCCAGAGCCCATGGGCTTTCGAGAATGGCGAAAAAAGTTGCGCTCTCCAGGATGGGGCTGTATAAAACTCTGTCCAAAAAAGGGAATCCCGAATTCAAGACGCTTATCGGAATACTTCGGGCTTCAGGCCTTCGGATGTCCTTCAAACCTTGCGCTTGACTTTTCTTCGGTAGCGACCCTTCAGCCAGAAATCAAGCTCATGCTGAAGCCTCTCCTTGACCTCGGGGGAGTTGACGTCCAGGACCTCGGCGACTCCCGAGCCGCGGATGGGTTTGTTGTTTTCGTCGAGTTTTACTCGGGCAATAAGAGATTTCTCTAACGCACCAGAAATCTTGAGGCGGAAATAGTAAGCCTCGCTTTCGTGCTTGTCTAAATCTTCTTTCCCAGCCCTGATTTCCCAGCCCTGAATACGACTCGTCCGGGAGTATGCGCACTGGAAGCTAATACCAATTCACAGGTATGATCCAGTCCATCACTGGTCTCATCATTTACAATCTCAATCGCTTTTGCCTTAGCCCCAGGCTCCAAGTCCAACAATTTTGCTCTTGGGATACCGTAGATAATATCAGCGCCTGTCTTTAGGACTTTTTGGATAAATCTATTTGATGGAGGGTTAATTTTCTGGCCGGAATGAGCGTTGACAATCAGAAAAAAGAGGGAAAATCGCATAACTTGTGGAAACTGGGACTATTTTAACATAATGAGCCGTGAAGCAATTTTTACTATGTTTGCTTTTGCCAAGCATTTCCTTTAGCAAAAACAATCAGCCTAAGTTTAAACCCACCTTGGAAGAAGAGGGCTTTGCGGCCGTTCAAATCACTCAAACCACCACCGAAATCCAAGAAGCCAAAAAAGCTTCCGCCCCTCCGGGCGTCATCTCCAAAAAACTGGCGGCCATCGAAAAACTCGCGGAGGAGCATGGGGGCTCCTCGGTGGTGCAGAACAGTGCGGCGCGGTCGGCCTTCGTGCTGGGCGATGCAAAGACCGGCATGGCCCGGGCGGAGAAGGCCGTGGAACTCGCCCGGGCCCGGAAGAACCCCGAGGAGACCCGGCGGGACTTGCCGCCCGCTCTCCTCACCATGGCGATCGGCTACGGGCAAAACGGGGACTACCCTCGGGCCTACGCCCGGGCCCGGGAGGCCTTGGAGCTAGACCCCAAGGGGCCTTACGCCGACTCGGCGCGGGCCGTGATCATGCTCTCAAAGAACAGGCGGGCCGCCGCCATAGACGACTCCGACATATCAGGTAATCCTGCGGCCGCAGACACGGCCTTCCAAAAACTTTGGCAAAACACTTCTCCCCTGAACGACATACGAGTGCGCAACATGGGCCGGCGGGCCGAGGGACGGGTGAAGGCCATCGAAGTTCTGGGCGAGGCGCGCAGTCACCTGGAAGTAGGAGACCCCAGAGGGGCTCTGGACCTGGCCGGTAAGGCCCTCGACCTCGACCCCGCCCTTCCCGACATCTACATGCAGCGGGGCCTGGCTTACTTGGCACTCAAGGATTTAAAATCGGCCCAGGAGGAACTCGGCAAGGCCATTTCCCTCTGGCAGGCTCGGGGCGGAAGCACGGAGGCTCTCGCAAGCGCGCACAACGCCCGCGCCATGGCAGCACTCGAGAACCGGGATTTCAAGTCCTCCCTTGCCGACGCCGAGGAAGCCCTGCGGCTCAATCCCAAAAGCGCCCAGGCCTCGGCCCAGCGCGCCCAGGCCCGGGAGGGGTTGGGCGGCAAGACGGAGGAGCTTCTGGCGGACTTTCAGCGCGCGGCCGAACTCGATCCCGGGCATTTTGCCGCGGATTACGAGGCGGCGCTCTCCCGCATGAAGAAGCCCAAGGCGCCTGCAGCACCTAGGGGCGGCTATTTCCCGCGGCCCGCCCTTATGAGCGCGCTTCTGCTGATCCTGGCGGGGCTGGCCCTATGGGGCCTCCGCCTGAATTCCAGGCAAGCCGCCCAGGCCGGGGAAAAGAAAGTCCTAGGGAAGCGCTTTCTCCTAGGAAAACTGCTGGGCAGCGAAGGTATGGGCAAGGTCTACGAGGGCTGGGACCTCCAGCTCGAGCGCAAGGTCGCCATCAAGCGCCTGCACGAGGCCTTGGAGCGAGACCCCCGGGACCTCAAGCGTTTTTTGGCCGAGGCCAAGACCGTGGCGAGCCTCCGGCACCCCAACATCGTGAGCGTCTTCGACGCCTTCACGGAGGACGAGGCCCTCTGCGTCGTCTTCGAGCTCTGCGCGGGGGAGACTTTGCAGGAGCGTCTCGCCCGAGAGGGCAAGCTCAAGGCGCCAGAGTGCCTCGGAATCGTCCGCGCCATCGGCTCGGCCGTGGACTACGCCCACGAGCGCGGGGTGATCCACCGCGATCTTAAGCCCGGCAACGTCATGCTCGAGCGAAACGGGACAGTCAAGGTGATGGACTTCGACATCGCCCGGCGCATCGAGAGCCCGGACCAGCGCACGACCACCACTTTCGTGATCGGGACCCCCTCCTACATGGCCCCCGAAGAGGAAGCCGGAGAGGTCAGCCGCGAGTCCGACCTCTACGCCCTCGGAATATGCGCCTATGAGATGCTGGCGGGAAGACTCCCCTTCGAGGGCCGCGACGCCAAGGTCCAGGGGCGCTTTTCCCCGGCCTCCAAACACGGGGCCCCGGCGGCTGTGGACCCCTTCTTCGAGAAAGCCCTAAACCCCAACTCCCGCGACCGCTTCCATAGCGGCGCCGAGCTCTCGGCGGCGTT
This sequence comes from Elusimicrobiota bacterium, assembly GCA_016218575.1. Taxonomy (NCBI): domain Bacteria; kingdom Pseudomonadati; phylum Elusimicrobiota; species Elusimicrobiota bacterium. The sequence goes on along the minus strand of JACRDN010000019.1, from coordinate 214,291 downwards.
CCTCCAAGCCCTCGGCGGCTAGGAAACAAGGACTTGCGCTTGACAGAATTCAGAATTACTGATATTCTGCATATATGAGGTTTTAATCATGGCCTATTTACGCAAGATCAGCGAACGCAACCAAATCACCATTCCACCAAGCCTTCTAAAAATCGCGGGGATTTCAGAGGGAGATTTAGTGGCCCTCGAAGCCCATGACGGGAAAATCACCCTGGAGCGAAGGCAAGTCGTGGAAAAGGATTTTGCCGCGAAAGATTGGGAGGCCCTTGATGAACTGGTGCGCGGGCAGATTCGAAAAAAACAATACACCCAATACTCCAACCCCCAAGAAGCCGAAACGCACCTTAAACGACTCTTGAAGTGATCAAGGTTAGGTTTCTAAGGTCTTTCGATAAGACCCTGCAGTCTCTCTCTCTGAAAGAAAGAAGGAAAGCTCATCAGGCTATTCGGTCGCTCTTGGATTATTTCGGAGGAGGACCGCGCCCCATCGGCCTAGGGCTAAGGAAATTGAGGGACCCTTATTGGGAGATCCGCCTTTCATTGGACAAGCGCGTCCTCTTCATTTTAGAACACGACCTCACCACCTTCGTCTTAACAGGAAATCACGATCAAATTCGCCGGCGCCTTGCGGACATGGATCACGGAACGGCTGGCCGAGGAAATGTCTAGCAGCGCTTCTCTTCCTTAAAGAGAAAGGCATAGCGCTCGACCGCGCGCTCCGAACGCGGAGCGCGCAGGTACTGGCCCATGTCCGGGGGCTTGCCGCCGTTGAATTGCTGGGCGGGATAGCTCTTGGGCTTCATCATAAATCCCGCCATGGTGGCGGCCAAGGCCCCGGCGCCGGAGATGTAGACCAGCCATTTGACCCATTGCTGGGCACCATCGCCGTCCAAATTACCCTTGGCATAGATCAACCCACCGGCAGCCACCGAGATCAAACCTCCGGCCAGAACGAACATATTGCCCTGCATGCCCTGGCCGTACTTGCCCCCTGCAATCATGGATCCTATGGCCACGGCCGCCAGGCCTAACAGGGCCGCGACGCCAGCAAGAACCTGAGCCAAAACTGGATTTTCTTTTCCCTGTTTGCTCGCCACCATCAACAGCATCGCCGCCCCCGCGATCAGCATGGTCGCGGTCTGGATGGCCTTCTGCCAGGGGGTGACGTTCTTGCCGGCCACGGTGGGGACGTTGGACTCGGGGAAGCGCTTGTCGTCGCCCGATACGGAGGTGGGCTGACCGGTGGTGACTCCCGAGCCAGCACCCGCTCCGGTGCCGGCACCCCCAATGCCGGCGTCGGCTCCGCCGATTCCAGCGCGGCTGGTGCTGCCATCCATCTGGGGACCGGTATTACCCGCGAGGCTGCGCGCGTTCTGAGCCTGCCGAATGGCGCCGCCCACTCCCCTGAAATTACCTCCCCTCCTCGTGGCGGCGGCGAGCCCCCTGCCGGTTCCGGCCGCGCGGGCCCCCCCGGCGCCGCCCGCCCCGCCTTTGCCTCCGACGGTCCTGGCCAAGGCGGCGTTGTTGGCGGCATTATTGGAGGAGAAACTGGCCGAAGTGCTGGCTCCGGAGGAGGAGGCGCCCAACTTCGAGAGCTCGGCCTTCTTCATGCCGAACTTGGCCAAGGGGTTGGCCTCGCTCTTGGGGGCGAGGTTATTGCTCGCGATCGGGGGAGAAACTGAGGTTCCGGCGGCGGCCCCGGCGCCCGCCGGAGCCGAGGGCGCGGCGGCGTCGCCAGCCTGGGCGCTCCCGTCCGGGGCCCCGTCCGTCGCCGCGGTCTTATTGGCGTCCACGAATTTCTGCAGGGAATCGGAGGCCAAAGAGGCCGAGCCGGCCTGAGCTCCCCCCGAGGCGCCCGATTGGGGCTTGGGGGCGAACAGGCTCTGGAAATTGCCGTCCATGGGGCGCTCGGAGCCCGCGCCGAGATAACGATGGCCCATCCAGGCGAAGGTCCCGGCCACGGTGGTTCCGGCGACGATAAGGGCCACGATCCCGGCCTTGGTGGCGAGCATGCCTCCCGCCGCGCCGTAGCCGCCCAAACCTCCGGCAGCACTTCCCAAGCCACCGGAGGAGCCTAGTCCCAAACGGGAAAGGAGTGAATAGAGAACTCCGCTTCTTTTCTTTTCTTCCTCTCCGTCCTTGTTCGTTTCCGGCGTGATGTCGGGCATTTGCGCGCTCATGAATACCTCCAAATCATCCTTTACCCATACCCATCGCACCCATCACTCCGCCCATGACTCCATTGACAAGCCCGCCCACCACCATGGTCATGAGCATCATCATCATTTGCTTGCGCTGCTCCTCGGGGTCCTTCTTCTCCTTGGCCTCGGCCTGGGGCGGGGGCTCGATCTTCTTCTTGTCGAGGTTGGCGTCGTTGGCCTTCAAATTCATGGGCTTGGAATCCAAATCCGCGTAAAGGCTGCTGGCACCTCCGGTGGCCGAGCCCTGTCCGGGGATGCCCGCCCCGCGGCCGCCGCTGCCGTCGAAGCTGTAGCCGCCCCCGGCTGCGGCGGCGTCGTTGCTCCTCTGGGCGGCGGCCGAGACCCCCTGGGACTGGGCCGTCTGCAAAGCCTTCACCGCGGGAGCGCCCTTCATGTCCCCGGGGTTGCCGTGCAGGCCGCGGGTGGACTCAAGACCGGTGTTGGCGCGGCTCGAACCAAATGAGCTCGCTGAAAAAGACCCGCCTCCGGACGAGGAGGCCCCGGTCGAGCCCCCGCCGCTTCCCAGGCCCGAGAGCGAGCCGAAGCTCGCCTTGGGCGGGGTGAAGGCCTTGATCGCCTGGCGGCCGCCCCAGCCGGTGGGGTCAGCGGAGGCGGAGGTTTTTTGGCTGACCTGGGTAAGGGCGCTGGCAAGATTTGAAGAAGCCGGCGCGGCTCCCGCGCCGGCCGGCGAGCCGGCCGGTTTCTCTTCAGGCGGCGGCTCATACAAGGAAGAGGCGATGGGACCGTCCAAATTCTTCTTTTTGTAGGCCCCGCCTTCCATGGACAGGTCCACGGCCGAGCCTGGGGCGCCCGAGGGGTTCTGCACCGCGTCCAGGCTCTGCTCCGAGGACTTGAGAGCCCCCTCCTTCAGGGCCGGGGTCGAGGCGCCCGAGGAGTCCAGGAAAGGCAGGCAAAGCCAGCCGCCCACGGCCATGAAACCCAGCAAAATGGCCCACCAATACCTCTTGAAGGGGTCGTTGTCGCGCCGGATGCCGATGGAAATGGCCGTCATAAGGGCTTTTCCAGTTTAGCCCCTGCCCCAAATTTTGTCAATAGAATGGGGCTTTCTTACTGTATTTTTACGTTGCGGGGATGGGAATGGGCTTGGGGGGCTTGCCGTACTCGGTGAAGATGGAGACGATTTCGTCGTAGTCGAGCTCCTCCTTCTTCAGGAGTTCGTCCGCGAAGCGATCAAGGATGACCCGTTCAGACTTCAGTATCTTCTCCACCTCCTCGAGCGACTGGTGGAGAAGCTTCTGGGTGGCCATGTTGAGCTTTTCCTTGAGGTCGTCGGAGAGCTGGTCCTTGGGGATGCGGGTGAAATCCCCCACGAAGCCGTTCTCCCCCATGCCGAAGCGCCAAATCATGTCGTGGGCGATGTTCATGGCGTAGGTAAAATCCGCCGAAACCCCGTTGGTGGTGACCCCGTACTTAAGCTTCTCGGCCACGTAGCCCGCCAGGTACATCTTGATGTCGGCGCGCAAGGTGTTGGTGTCGGAGCTGTAGAGCTCCTCGCGAGCGATGGGATGCACCACGCCCAAGGTCCCCCCACGCTGGATGATGGAGGCCTTGAACACGTCGCTGGTGGGGTGGGTGAGGTACAGGATGAGGAGATGGCCGGCCTCGTGGTAGGCCGTCATCTCGCGCTCCCTTGGGGTCATGCTCAGGCGATGGGCCACCCCGAGCTCGATGCGCTCGATGGCGGCGGACACATCTTTATAGGACACCCTATCCCGGCGTTCGCGGGTCGCGATCAGCGCGGCCTCCTTCAAGATGTTCTCGATCTCGGCCGGGGTCTTGTACACGGCCTTCCTGGCCAGGCGGGCCAGGTCCACGGCGGGGTCCATGCGGATGTTCTTGGCGTAATAGGCGAAGATATCCTGGCGCTCGGAGAGATTCGGGCGGCCGATGGTGATGGTGCGGTCGAAGCGCCCGGGCCGCAGCAAAGCGGGGTCTAAGACCTCCTCCTGGGCGTTCATGGCCCCGACGACAACCACGTGGGCGTCCTCATCGTTCAAACCGTCCATCTCGACTAAAAGTTGGTTCAAGGTGCTGTTGGACTCCGAGGAGCCGCCGAAGGCGTCCATGAAGACCCGGGTCTTGCCCACGACCTCGAGCTCATCTATGAAGATGATGCAGGCCCCGTAGGCCTTGGCGTATTGGCGGGCCTGCTTGAAGAGTTTGCGCACGCGCGCGGCCCCCACCCCCACGAAAATCTCGACGAACTCAGAGCCGGAGGTGGAGAGGAAGGGGACCCCGGCCTCGGTGGCGATGGCCTTGGCGAGCATGGTTTTGCCGCAGCCGGGCGGGCCGATCATGAGCATGCCGTGCAGGATCTTGCCGCCGACTTTCTTCAAGGCCGCGCGGTCCTTAATAAGCTGGACCATCTCCCAGGCCTCGCGCTTGGCCTCGGTGAGCCCGATCACGTCGGAGAAGCGGACGTTGACGGAGTGCGCGCCAACCCGGGACTTCTTGAAGCGCACGAAGCCCCCCCCGTACTGCAGGAGGTACAGGAAGCACACGAAAACCAAGGTCTGGAGTATACCCCAGGGAAGAGAGGCGACGTTGATGCCGATGATGTAGCGCCGAACGCTCTCCTCCATCCCCGACATGTACCATATCGGCAGGAGGATGGAGATGAAAATCCCAACGAGGATGGCCAGCCAAAGCCAATGGCGCTGGAGGAAAAGCCGGAATTTAGCCCAGAGCATGATTTAGCCTCAGTATACAGAATTTAACGGCAGGATGCCCAATTCCTTTGTGGAATTGGGCATTACTGCAAACCTGGCAGGACGAAGGCGATGGGACGGTCTCGGTTGGGGACATACTTGGTCACCTCGAACTTGAACTCCGGGGCGTGGTACATCCAGGCGATGTCCACCGAGCGGGTCCGGGCGGTCAAGGTGACCACGTTCCAGACCTGGGTGCGGGTAATGTCGAGCTGGACAGCGGGCCCCACCAGGCCTAGGAAGCTCCCGGTCGAGTCTCCGTAGCCCAGGTACTGGCTCACCCGCCGCTTGATGTCGCTCTTCAAGGCTCCATCGTCGAAACCCTCATAGGCCGCGTTGCGGTGGGATTCGAGCTGCCAGCGCCGCGACGCGTAGTAGGATGCGATCTCCAGCTTTTGCGTGAGGATGAGAAGCCCGTAGATCTTGGTGAAGGCGAATAGGAAGAACATGAAAATAGGAAAGAGAAGCACCACCTCCGTCGTGGCTTGGCCGCGTTGGTGCCAGTCATTTACATTCTTAACTTTCTTAACTTTCGAGCCGAGCAAGTTTACTAAGTTAAGAATGTAAATGACTGGCACCGTCACGGATAAAGCCTCACTTGGAAGCGCGGGGTGGGCTCGGGCCAGACCGAGGGGTTCTTGCCCTCGAGAGCCACGGTGGCGTGGACCTTGGGGCTGGCCCCGCTCTCGACCGCGGCCATGCGGTTGAAGTCCACGCCGAAGTAGTTCTTGGGCGCCATCCAATGCACCTCCACCGGCCAGCCGGGATAGCCGGAGCCGGAAGGCTGCGTCAAACTCTTGATGGCGTTGGGCTTGACGGTCACCAGCTGGAACAGCCCCTCGCATTCGTCTATGGTCTTGGGCATCTGGGGAGGCGGGTCCGAGGCGAATATCTTGTACTGCTGGAAGGTGGAATGGACGAACTGGTTGCCGTGGAAGAGCAGGTTTTGGACGCAGCTGAACTTGACCGCGCAGTTCTTACACAGAGGGAAATTAGTATCGGCCACGTTCCGGAAATTGGCCACTGCCTGATCTGCCTCGATGAGATTGCGCCCCGGGTATTGAGGATCGTCGCCGGTGTTGAGCCAGTAGGACTTCTTCAAGAAGTTATGGTTGTCGCTCAGGCGCCGGAGCACGGAGAACTGGGCGGACTCGACCGAGCCCAGGAGCTGGTATATCTGGACGTAGAGCTTGTATATCTGGTTGGCGTCATCCCAGTTGATCCACCAATGCTTGGCCGTCTCCATGCTGATCAAGGTAAAGCAATTGTCCTGGGCCGTGCCCCCCACGTTGCCGTCGGCCGGCCGCTCCCCCTTGCCGGTCACGATGCAGTCGCGCGAGGCGACCTCGGGGTTGGAGCTGTTCATATCGGAGCGCGCCCCCCCGTAGCCGATATCCCACTTCTCCTCCTCGCCGTAATTGGTACGGCCCGCGTCGGACAGGGAGCGCGGGAACACCCCGTCCTTGTAGAGGATCTCGTCTATCGGCGTCGGGCCGGGGCAGGGGTCCTTGCCTTGGCAATCCAAGGTCTCGCCATGGAAGCCCTCGTAGAATATGCGCATGGGGAAGGCCCCGTTGACGTAGGCCGAGCGGTTCAAGAAATCCGAGTAGTTGGTCAGCTCCACGAAGGCGGCCGCGTCCACGGCGAACTGGTGACGGATCTTCTGCTGGGAGAGCTTGGCGGTCTCAAAAATCAGGAAAATGAATAGGAATAAAGAGGGGAAAATGAAGAGGGCCGGGATGACGATTTGGCCCTGCCTGCCGAGCTTGGATACCACACTATATTTTAATGGTCTGAGGCTAAAATTCAAGGTCTAAACGGTAAAAAAACGGCAACGGGAATTCGGTGGGAATTCGGTGACAGTTACCGAATTCCGTCCAGATCGAATTCGGTAACTGTCACCGAATTCAAGAGAGGAACACCTTGCTTTGGTCCAGGTCGAAGACGGTCTTGTCGGCGGCGAAATCAAAGCTTGCCATGACATGGCCCCGCCATTGGCCGCCCGCATGGCGGTGGGCACGCAGCTGGTAGGTGGTGGAATACATCTCGCCGCGGACGTTCTCCATCTCGACCCAAAGACCCCTGTCCCCCCATGGGCGCAGGGCCTCGGCGACGCCGCGTCGGTAAGCCTCGTATTCGGCGTCTGTCATGCGCACGGTCGTGCCCATGTTAAAGAGGAGAAGCCCCACGTCGGGGTCGTCGGCCGGGATGTTCTTGGCCAGGAATTTGGCGGCCTGGTCCGGCCAGCAGGGCACGATCTGGATGAAGGCGGCTTCCTGGCGCTGCCGCTGGAGGGCGACGTCTATGGCCTTGTCGAGGGCCTTGATGAGGGGCAGTTGGTCCGGCATGAGAGCCGCGGTGAGCCAGCGCCGGTGGCCGATGTCCTCCAGGAGCAGCGGCGTGGGCTCTAGGCCTATGCGCGCGGCCACCAGCTCAGGGTTGAAGCCACGTTGGGGCACGGCGAGGTCGGCCACCAGGTTCAAGCCCGCTCCTGCGTTGACCTCGACGAGGTAGAAAGAAAGATTCCGAGACTGGAAAAAGAGCATGGCCGGGTTGATCCAAAGCGGAGCCCGGGCCTCCACGTAGGTCCGGCGCTGGGCCACCCTCAAATTGTCGAAGAAGGTCTTGGGAAGCGCCCTCAAGACCTGGGCCAGGGCCGAGGAGGGATCGGCCTCATCGGTGCCGCCGCAGGAGGGAAAATACGGGACCAAGGGGTTCTCCGCGTCGCTCAAGACCTCGTAGTGCAGACAGGCCAGAAACAGGCCCCAGGCCTCGGTCCAGGCCACGAAGCTCCGCTTCTCCCAGGCCTTCTGCGTAAGTTGCCACCACGGGGGGTCTCCCTTCTTCAAGGCCTCGCTCAAATGCCTGACGAGTGCTGTGCTCACCGGCAGTCCCGGCATCGTGGCCGCGGCGCGGTCGAGCTGGGAGATGAACTCTTCTTTGGTCACACCCTCAAGATTGTTCGGCGGAAATAAGCCCCATGTCGATGCCTTTGACCACCGCTTCGGTGCGGTTGGTGACTCCCAGCTTCTGGAAGACGGCGTTCAAGTGGTTCTTGATGGTCTTGACCGAGCAGTTCATCTTGCCGGCGATTTCCTTGTTGGAAAGGCCGCTGCCGAGGAGCACCATGACCCGTATCTCGGTCTTGGTGAGCGCCACCGGGGATTGGGACTCGTTTTTGACCATCTGCCGCAGTCCCGCCAGGAGCTTGCCCATGACCTGCTGGGGGATCATCACGCCCTCGTTGGCGAAGGCCTTGAGCGCGTTGACGAGCTCTACCGCCGGCAGCATCTTGGAAAGGTAGCCGTTGGCCCCGGCCTGGATCGACTCCATGACATGGGCCTCATCCTCAAAGCTCGAGAGGATGAGCACGTTGGTGGAAGGGCATTCCTTGCGAATGAGGCGGGTCGCCGCCACGCCGTCCAAGTGGGGCAGCTTGATGTCCATGAGGATCACGTCGGGCTTGAGCTTCTTGGCCTGGCGCACAGCCTCCTGGCCGTCCGCCGCCTCGCCGACCACCTCGATCAGCTTCTCGTTCTCGAGAAGATCCTTGATCCCCTCGCGAAAGAGCGTTTGGTCGTCCGCAATCAAAACTCTCACTTTTTTCTTGGGTGCCATATGCCTCCGAAGGGTAGCTGACTATGCCGAAATTGTCAAGAACTCGGGATAATGAAGGAAAACGTCGAGCCGAGCCCCGGACCCGGGCTTTCGACCCAAATGCGGCCGTGGTGCGCCTCGATGATCTCCTTGGCGATGGAAAGCCCCAGGCCCAGGCGCCCTCCCCCGGCCTGGCCGTGGCCCTGGTAGAAACTCCGGAAAATCTTGTCCAAGTCCTCCCGGGCGATTCCCTCCCCCGTGTCCTTCACCGCGAAGCAGACTCCCGAATCCCGGGCCGAGGCCGAAACCATGATCTGGCCGCCCCTAGGAGTGTGGCGCATCGCGTTCTCAAGAAGGTTGTTCAAGACCTGGAGCAGTCTCCTCCGGTCGGCGCGAATGGGCGGAAGGTTCGGCGCGATCTCGGCCTTCAAGGCCTGGCCGCGGCTCATGGCCCGCCCTTGGGGGCCGACCAGGGCCTCCTCGAGCATGGGGCCCGGCGGCACATCGGAGTGCTCTAGCCGGAATTTCCCCTGCTCGATCGAGGCCCAATCCACCAAATCCTCGATGAGACGGGTGATTTGGCTGATGCCGTTGGAGATGTAGACCATGTGCTTCTTCTGCTCGGCCGAGGGGGCGATGCTCGCGCAGAGCATCTCGAAGCTCACCTGGAGGGTCATGAGGGAATTCGACATGTCGTGGGAAGACATGGACAGGAACTTCGACTTCATCTCGTTCAAGTTTACGAGTTGATCGTTGGCCTTTTGGAGATCGGCGATGAGCCTGCGGTTTTCCTGCTCCAAGCGCAGCTTGTCCAAGGCCTTGGCGATGGCGAGCTTCAGATAGCCGAAGTCCACGGGCTTGATGAGGAAATCGTAGACCGACTCCTGGATGGCCCGAAGTGCCGTGTCGAGCGAGGCGTGGGCCGTGAGCATGAGAATGGGGCTTTCCGAGTTGTGGGTACGGATCTGCTTGATCACGTCGATGCCGGTGGAATCCGTGAGGTTGTAGTCCATCAGGATCACGTCGAAGAACTCCCGGCGCACGGCGGCCAAGGCCGCGGCCCCGCTCTCGGCCTGGGAGACTTTATAGCCCTCGATCTCCAGGTTGTCCGAGACCGTCTCGCGAATGTGCGCGTCGTCGTCTACGATGAGAATCTTGGCGTTTTTTCCCATGTCAGCTCTTCACGGTATTGACGATTTTCTGGGCCACGGGCAGGAATAGGCGGAACACCGTGCCCCGCCCCACCACGCTCTCGACATCCACCCGTCCGTTGTGGCGATCCACGACCTTGCGCACCACCGCCAGGCCCAAGCCCGTGCCGCGGGCCTTGGTGGTGAAAAACGGGGTGAATATTTTGTCGAGGACGTCCTGCGGGATGCCAGGTCCGGAGTCGGCGATCTCGATGACGGCGGCGGCCGCCCCGCCCTCCTCCGACAGGCGCGTGCGCACCGCGACCCGGCCCGAGGCGGGCATCACCTCGATGGCGTTGCCGATGAGGTTTCTCAAGGCCTGCTGCATCTCCGTAGGATCAATGTCCACCATGGGGTTGGCCGCGTCGAAGGCCTTCTCGACCTTGATGTGGGCCGGGAAAGGGTAGACGGAGAGAAGCTCGTCCAGGAAGCTGTTCAAGAGCACTCGCTCTGGTTTGAGCTCCCTCTGGCGAGAGTAGGTGAGGATCTCGTTGATGATCCCATTGGCCTGCTGGATCTCGGATTCGATGATCTTGATATGCTTGGCGATCTTGGGGTCGGAATCGAGAGCCGCGCCGAGCTTGGTCTTGATGAAGTAGATGGAGTTGTTGATGACGGCCAAGGGGTTGCGGATCTCATGGCCCACCACCGATGCCATCTGCCCGATGGCGGCCAGGCGCTCCTTCTTGATGAGCTCGTCCTGCGCGGCCTTGAGCTCCCGGGTCCGGGCCTCGACACGCTTCTCGAGAAACTTCGTGAATTTCTCGAGCTCTTGCTTGGCGTGGATGAGCTCGCCCGTCTTCTCCTTCAAGGAGTCGCTCATGGCGAGGAAGGTCTGGGCGAGATCCCCGATCTCGTCGTTGGTCAGCATCATCTCGGGCATATCCTCGAACTGCCCCCTGCCCAGCCTGTCGGCGGCTTCCCGAAGAAGCCTGACCGGCTGGGTGATGTGGTTGGCCACCGCCAGCGAGAGGATGACGGTGAAGAGCACGACCCAAAGAAAAACGCGGAAAATCTGGCGGCGCATCTCGGCCGCGGTCTGGTATGCCGTCTCGACAGGCTGTTGAATATAGACCACCCAGCCCAGGTCCTTGACGTCGGAATAGGCGCCCAACAGACGCTCTCCGCCCGAAAGCTCGATCTCGCCGCCGCCCTTCTCGCTGGTCTGGGTGGTGACGACTTTTAGGATGTCGTCGCTGAGCTTGGCGTCCGGCCTGTAGACCTCCTTGTAATTGGAGTGGGCGATCAGGAAACCGTCGGGGTGGACCACGGCGGCGGAGCCCTTTCCGGTCTGCGGGAACTCGATGCTCAAGAGAGCCGAGAGGCCGTTCAAGCTGACCTTGGCCGAAAGCACGCCCATGGGCTTGGGCGGCTGGGCCTTGGGATCGAGGATGGCCACGGCCAAGGTCATGGCCGGGTACAGACCCTGGAAGCGCTCGAGCTTGCCGATATACTGCCCGCGAGACATGGCCGTGACGAAGGACTCGTCCTTGGAGAGCTGGCGCATCTCGGGGGAGGGGCCGAGGTAGCGCCCGGTCCTCAAAGTCTCGGTTCCGTCCGCATTGACCACGGAAAGCTCGAGGATGGCCAGGTGAACCTGGATGATCCGGTTCAGGTACTGCTGCTGCTTGACCGGGTTCATGCCAGTGAATTCCTCGAGGCCAGAGGTCTCGGCCAGCACGTTCTTGAAGTTCATCACGTACTTGTAGACCGTGTCCGCAAACCCAACGGCCAAGGCCTCCTGCATGGCCAAGGTTTCCTTGCGCAAGGAAGACTGGGAGATGTTGACCAGATGGTAGCCCACCACTCCCATGGGGGCCAGGGAGATGAGCAGGAACCAGAATAGAATCTTGTAGGCGAGCTTGCCGCGCCTAGTCACCGCTGCCATCCAGGACAGTTTACGACAATGAAATTAAGAATATGTTTCGGATAATCCGGTGATAATTCGGTGACAGTTACCGAATTCCGTCTACATTCTCCATTTGAAGGAATTCGGTAACTGTCACCGAATTATTGATTCCGGGACAAAAGCTGGCGGATGCGGATGGAAAGCTCGGCCAGATCGAAGGGCTTGGTCATATATTCATCGGCCCCGAGCTCGAAGCCCTGTTTCTTCTCCTCGGCGGAGAGAAAGCGCCCGGTCATCATGATGAGAATGGTGGTCTTGGACCTCTTGCGCAGCTCCTGGCATATCTGGAAGCCCGATGAGTCGGGAAGCTGGATGTCCATGATGACGACGTCGGGGTTCAGCTTACCGGCTGCCGCGATGCCGGGCTGGGCCGCCCCGGCCTGGTGGCACTCGAAGCCCTCGAGCTCCAGGACCTCGGCCAGGCTCTCCCTGAGATGCGCGTCGTCGTCAATGATCAAAAGTTTGGGGGCTTTGGCGTTGCTGGTCATGCTACCTCCGCATTTCCGCGCCCGGCGGAATCAGCTTGTAGCCCACGCAGGGAATCGTCGTGATGAAGCGCGCGGCGGGGCCCAGCTTCTCGCGCAGACGGCGCACATGGACGTCCACGGTTCGCGGCGAACCGAAATAATTGTAGCCCCAAACGCGCTCGATGAGATAGGGGCGGCTCAAGACCCGGTTGGCCGAACTCAGGAAAACATAGAGGAGGTCGAGCTCCTTGGAGGTGAGCGGGACCTTCTTGCCCGCGACGTGCAAGGTGTAGCTGGTGAGGTTGAGCTCGATCTCGCCCATTTGAATAACTTCCTCAGAACTGCTCACTTGGGTTCGGCGCAGCACGGCCTTAATGCGGGCGATGCACTCGGCCATGTCCCAGTTGAGGGAAAGGCACTCGTCGGCCCCAGCCTGGAAGAAGGCCAGGCGCAGGGAGACCCTGTCTCGGGCGAAGGCCCCCGGGGCAACGACTCCCGCCCCGGGATGCGCGGAGTTGCTCTCGAGCCGCTTCATGGTCTCCGCCGTCTTTTGGCTGAAAAGGGCGTAGGCCGTGTTCCTGGGCTTATCCGGGCCAGCGGGAGCCTCGGCGTGCTCGACCAAAGCCACGATGGGGAGCTGCTTGGTCTGGGCCTTGGCGCGCAGGGTCTTGACGAGACTCACGCCCTCGTCGTCGGCCAGTTTCTGGCCGACCAGAAGCAGGTCGCAGCCGCGGTGGGCTAGAAGGCCCAGGACTTCCTTGGCCTTCTGCGCCGTCGTCACCGACATCCCGCTTCCGGAAAGAGCCTCCAAGATGGCTCCGGCGCGGTTGGGCTCGCGGCTGGCGTAGACAACGTTGATGCGCATCAGGCGCTCTCCGCCTCCGTCGCGGCCTCAAGCTCCAGGCGCACCCCCCCCCAGCCCAGAGCCCCGGCGTAGAGGTTGTAGAGAACGGCCACCACAAGGACCAGGGCGTTCATCAGAACCATGTAAAAAAGGACGAAGATCAGCATGGAAAGAATCTTGAGTTTGAGGCTCATGCTCACGACGTCGATGGCGGGAATCAGGAGGAACTTGACCGCTCCACCCAAGAATCCCATGGTCGCGAAAAGGGCCGATAAGGCGGGCCGCGCCGCGAAGAATATGGCCAAGGCCGCGATCGCAACGCCCCCGATGGTCACCGGCAACAGCTGGCGCAGGTAGCCAGCGACCCCGCACATGAGCCCGATGGCCACGGCCGTCGGAATCATGGGATGAGTGTGCCAAAATGGGTCGATTCTCTTGACTTGGTAGCTCATTTTGAGAGATTAACAATACTTAATGCAAAAGTAAAGAAAATTTCCAGAGAAGCCCGCATTCTTCCAGGACGACGACACGAGAGAAGGCGCGGGCGGCAAGCCGCCCGCGGACTTAAATCCGGACGCCGACCTGCTTGGGCTCGAAGAGAATGAGGGTGCGGCGCAGCTCCCCCTCTTCCTCGAGGTGAACGGCCTTGACGTGGCAGGGCTCGGAGCGGAAGGTTGTGTCGGCCTCTACGAGCTGGTTGGGGCGGTCCAAGGCCACGCCGACCAGCCTAAGGACGTCCTGCTGCTGGCTATCGATGACGTCCAAAAGGTGGAGCTTGGCCTCGGCCACGGTCCCGGTCACCGCGAAGTTGGTGTAGAGCACGGTGTTGTCTTCGTCCACCACGATGGCCCTGTGGTTCTTCGACACGATGGCCATGAGGATGGACTGCCACCAGCGCGCCTCGGCGGCCCCGCGCTGCTTCTCCTTGACCATGGCGTTGGCGATCTCAGCCTTGACCTTGGAGAGGAATACGCTGAAAATGCCGGCGACCTCGCCGATCTCATCATTTCGGGGCGGATACTTCAGCTCCAAGGTCTTGAAGGAAATGGCCTCCACCGCGTCGCGAAGGCTCAAGAGGGGGTTGATGACGAAATGATGGAGAAAAAAATAGAGGGGAATTCCGAGGAGCAGGAGCACTCCGACGGCGCCGATGGCGTACTTGTTCATGGCCTTGTTGATGACCTTGACCACGCCGGCGCGGCTGACCTGGATGTTGAGCACGCCCAGGACGTCCCCCCTCAAGGCCAGGGGGATGGCGATGTCGTACATCGGCAGGTTGGGCACCGCGCGGATCACGGGGGACTTCGAAAGCCAGGCCTGCTCGATGGCGTCGGTGGGAAGAGCGATTCTCTTGGTGAACTCGTCGAAGGTCTTGGTGATTTCGCTCGGATCACGGAACCAGCGCACCTCCCCGTACTTGTTGAGATACAAAAGGGCCGCGACTCGGTCGTCCTTGGAGAAGCGCGTGACCGTGTCGAACTCGTCCATGGAGATCGCGCTCTGATTGCGGCTGAGCCCATTGATCAAGGTCGGGGCGTAGAGGCGGACCATGTCGATGGACTCCTGCTTGAGCTTCTCATCGAAGGTCCACTTGAAGAGGTTGTAATAGAAGATGCCCCCCAGGAACATGACGTAAACGCCGATCCCGGCGAACCACAAGAACCACTTCGAGGAAAGCCTCATTGCCCTCCGCTCAGGACCTTCTCGATGCGCTCCAGGCCCGCCTGGGCGTCGGAGTTGGAAGGGTCGAGCTGCTTGGCCAGGCCCCACTCGTCGCGGGCCTTGTCATAGTCTCCCTTCTGGAAGAAGATCACTCCAGAAAGGTAGTGCTGCTGCGAGGATCGCTTGGCGTCCTCGGAGACCCCGCCCGCGGCGGGCGCGCCCACCCCAACGGCCTCGCCGCCGGCCTTGGCCTCGGCCTCCTTCTTGGCCTTCTCCTCGGCTTCCTTCTTGGCCGCCTCCTCGGCCTCCTTCTTGGCCGCCTCCTCCCGCTCCTTGGCCAGCTCCACCGCCCGCTTCTTGGCCGTCTCTTCGCGGCGCATCTGCTCCTTGGCCCGGGCGATGAGCTGGTCCGCGGCCT
The DNA here is from genome assembly GCA_016218575.1 of Elusimicrobiota bacterium. Taxonomy (NCBI): domain Bacteria; kingdom Pseudomonadati; phylum Elusimicrobiota; species Elusimicrobiota bacterium. The sequence continues at coordinate 199,274 of JACRDN010000019.1, read as the reverse complement.
TGGGATCATAGCCGTAGGTCAAGGCCGCCTTCCATTGGGCGATGGCCTCGGTGTACTTGCGGCCCTCGTAGAACTGGCGGCCCTGGGCCACGTGCTGGCTGGCCATCTCCGAGCGGATCTCGGCCTGGAGCTTCTGGGCCTTGGCGTTGCCGGGGCCGGCCTCGAGGACCTTGTCGAGCATCTTCAAGGACTCGGCCACCTCCCCCTGGCTGTAAAGGTTGAGCGCAGCCTGCAGCTTCTCGTTGGCCTCTGCCTCGCGGGCCTCGGCCTCGACCTTGGCGATGGCGGCCGAGAGCTTGGGATACTTGGGGTTGAGGACCAAGGCCGCGTACCACTGGTCGAGGGCTTCCCGCAAGCGGTGCTGTCGGTAGGCCTTCTGGCCGCGCGTAAAGTGATCCTCCGCCATCTCGCCGCGAGCCTTCTTGAGCCAGTAGCGAGCCTTGAGATTGCCCGGGGCAAGCTTGACCGATTCCTCCCAGCGCCCGGCCGCCTCGACAAGGCGCCCCTGGCGGTAAAGGGCCATCCCCTCCTCGAACTTATCCTCGACGAGCTTTCTCTCGGAGAAGCGGGGCCGGGGCGAGCCGTTCAAGTCCATGGCCGCGCGCTGGAGGATGGCCGCGTCCTCGTGGGCCGGGTCGATCTTCAGGATCTCCGAGGTAAGCTCCCGGCTGCCCTCGTACTGCCCGCTCTTGTAGAGGTCGAAGGCGTTCTCGTAGACCCCCTTGAGGGTCTTGCGCATGATGCGGGCCTTTTCGAGCTGGATCGAGTAGATGTACTTCTTCTTGTCCTCTTCGGAGTTGATGGTGCCGAGGTTGACGTGGGACATGTCGAGAAACAGGGAGTCGGCGTCCTTTAGTCGCTGAGGCGCAGGCTCGGCCATGGCCGAGCCTGCGCCGAGGCTGAAGAGTGCCGTTATTAATAGCGCCAGCCTGGCGTTATCAGCCTTCATCAGAACCCCAGCCCCCCCGACATGAGGGATTTCATCATGGGAGCCAGCATCATGATGAAGACGGTCGGGAAAATGAAGATGAAAAGCGGGATGAGCATCTTGGTCGAGGCCTGGGCCGCGAGCTTCTCCGCCTTGTTCAGGCGCCTGAAGCGCATGTCCGCGGCGTAATTGCGCAGGAGCTCGACCAGGCTCGTGCCTAGCTCGTCGGACTGGACGATGAGCCCAACGAAGGAGCGGATCTCCTGCAGGCCCGTGCGCAGGGCCAGGCGCTTCAATGCGTCCCGGCGGGAGTAGCCGAGCGAAATCTCGTTGATGACCTTGCCCATCTCGAGCTCGAGCTCGGTCTTCTTTTTCGAGCTTTTCAGTATCCTGTCGAAGGCGTTCATGTAGTCGAGGCCGGCCTCGATGGTCAAGGCCGCCAAATCCACCAAGGTCGGGAAGTTGCGCATGATCTCTGTCTGGCGCGCGCGGATCCGTGAGCTGAAGACAAGATCCGGCAGGATGAAGCCCAAGGCCGAGAAAACCACGGAGAAGAGCGAGTCGGTGAGAAGATAAGCTAGGCCCGCGAAACCCAGGGCCGCCAGCTCCTTCATGTGCAGCATCTGGAGGGGAGTGGGTTTTTCCGGCCGACCCATCATCATGTAGAGCTCCTCGAGCCTGACATCCAGATGGAAGGCCCTCAGGAGGAAAAGGTCCAGGCGGTCGAGGGCGCTCCCCTTGGGGTTCAAGCTCGAGAAGGCCGAGGTGGTGCCGACCTGCTTGCCGGCGAGCCTGGAGAGGTCGGAAGCGTCCTCCTCCGGAGGCGGGGACAGGAGCCTGTGGGCCGCGGTGTAGGCCGCGACCGAGCCCAGGACCCCGACGACCAGGAGAAAATAGTGGAGGAATTGGTCGTTCATGCTAAACCTGGATGTCTCCCAGCTTATTGACGACCTTCATGCCGATGGCGATCCAGACCGTGCAGAAGAGAAGCACCATGAACCCCAGGCCCGTGAAGTAGAACTCCTTCATGGGGCCCGGCTGGAACAGGAACATCACGATGAGCATGACCCAGGGCATGATCCCGACCACGATCGCCTGGATGCGCTGCTGGGCCGTGAGCGCGGCGGTCTTTTCCACGAGCTTGGACTCCTCGCGTATGTTATCAACGATGCGGTCGAAGATCTTGGTGAGGTTTCCTCCCACGGTCCGCTGAATGACCACGGCCTTGATCATGTAGGAAAGAAGCCGGCTCTGCACCCGCTCCTCCACTCCTTCCAGGGCCCTCTCCAAGGGAGTCCCGAGCTGGTAATTCTTGATGCAAAGGCCGAACTCCTCGGAGATCGGGGGCTGGAGGTCTCTCTGGACGAGCTCGATGCACTGCACAAGATCTATGCCGGACTTAAGTCCGTTGGACATCAAGATCATGGCGTCCATGAGCTGGGCCTCGCATTTCATGCCGCGCCTAAATCGGATGTTGCGCAGAAGCCAGCCGGGAAGGATCAGCCCGCAGTAAATCCCGAAGCCCGAAAAAATGACGAAGCCGAAGGGGTCGAAGGTCAGTATCCCGATGAGCAGGCCCAAGGCCGCCGGCCCGCCGACCAGGTAGTTTATCTTGATGGTCAAGAACTGCCGCTCGTACTCGTAGGCCCACTCCTTGGCCTTGGCCCTGTATTTATCGGCCCAATCGCTGATCTTGGCCTCGTTGAGGCTGCCCACCAGCCAGCCGGTCGTAAACATCAGGAGGATTCCCAGGAGCTTGAAGACATAGGCCGCGACGGGCGAGGCCTTTTTCTCGGATCCCGGCGGGGCGTAGCCCCGCGGGGGCGCGTGGAGGACATCATAGGCGTTGCGGCTCAAGGCCCCGATGGCCATCACGGCCTGCTTGTAGCAGGACTTGTCGTCATGGGCCTCGCAGGTGACGCGCCCCGAGGTCAGGGCGTCCATCAAGGTGTCCATCTCCTTGATGATGAGGTCAAAGTCCGAGATCACGGAGCGCCCCCGGCCGGAGAGAGAGCTCCCGAGTCTCGCCCGGTAGAGCCGGTCCAAAGACATCTGGAAGCGGATGCGGTTGTCCTCGTAATCCCGGATAAGCGAGGTTGGGTTGGCCAGCTGCCCCCCGTCGGCCGGCAGGAAGGTCTTCCTGGTCAGCTCGAAAAACTCGTAGAGCACGGAGGCCGGCGCCTGCCATAGCTGGGCCTCGTTCAATATCCCCTCCTCGGGATCCTGCCAAACCGGCCTTTTCAACATGGCCTCCAAGGTCTGGTCCACCCAGGCCGGAACCGGGAGGCTCGGGTCGCGGTCGCGCTTGAAGTAGTGGTAGAACTTCTGCATGCGCGCCTCGGCCCCGTCGTTCTTGTCCGCCAAATGCTTGACCTCGGCCGGGGTGAAGACTTGGGCGCGCAAGGGAGCGGCCAGACCCAGGAGCGCCGACAAGAAGAGGAGCCTCGCCGTCATTGCGACCTCGGCCCGGGCCCGGGCGCGTTGGGATCCTTGGTCTCCTTGTAAATGGAGGTCGGCACGCTCAAACCCTTGAGCTTGAACTCCTCCTGGAAGCTGGGGACATGCCCGGAGCCGGTGAAATAGCCGATGGTCTGGCCCTGCTCGGTGACCGTGGTTTGGTTGAACCGAAAAATATCCTTGGTCAGGATCTTGACGCCGTCGCGCCCGGTCACCTCGGTGATGTAGGTCACGCGGCGCTTGCCGTCCGAGAAGCGGGTGAGCTGCACGAACATGTGGACAGCGCTCGCGATCATGTCGGTGAGCACCGACATGGGGAGGTCGGTTCCCGCCATCAAGCACATGGCGGCCAAGCGAGAGATGGCGTCGTTGGGGGTGTTGGCGTGGATGGTGGCCAGCGAACCCTCGTGGCCGGTGTTCATGGCCTGGAGCATGTCCAGGGCCTCGGCGCCGCGGCACTCGCCGACCACGATCCGATCGGGGCGCATGCGCAGGCAGTTCTTGACGAGGTCGCGGATCGTGATCTCTCCCTTGCCCTCGATGTTGGGGGGGCGGCTCTCGAGCCTGATCCAGTGCTCCTGCATGAGCTTGAGCTCCGCGGTGTCCTCGACCGTGATGATGCGTTCGTCCTCGGGGATGAAGTTCGAGAGCATATTGAGGAAGGTGGTCTTTCCGGTGCCGGTTCCGCCCGAGATGATGATGTTCTTGCGCAGGATGACGCAGCTCTTGAGGAACTCCACCATGTCCGGCGTGGCGGCCCCGAAGCCCACGAGCTGCTTGAAGGTGAAGGGCTTGGCCGAGAAGCGGCGTATGGTGAGCGTCGGGCCCGAGACGGCCAAGGGGGCGATGATGGCGTTGACGCGCGAGCCGTCCTTCAAGCGCGCGTCCACCAGGGGCACCGACTCGTCGATGCGCCGGCCGATCGGGGCCACGATCCTCTTGATGACTTGGATCACCTGCTCGTCGTTGCGGAAGCGAATGGGCAGGAGCACGAGCTTGCCCGCGCGCTCGATATATATCTTGTCGTGGGCGTTGACCATGATTTCGTTGACCGAGGGGTCGCGGGTCAAGGCCTGGAGCGGCCCCAGACCCAGGATCTCATCGACGAGCTCCGTGATGAACTGCTCGCGCTGGGCGCGGCTCAAGGGGAGATTCGACTCCTTTTGAATGAGGTTCTCGATGATCCCGGAAACCTTGCTGCGGTTCTCCTCGTTCTGCCCGGCGTCGTCGGAGATCCTAATGCGCTCGGTTTCCATGGCCGAGACCACGAGCTTGTGGAGCTTGGTCTTTAGGTCATCCCAAAACTCGGGCACGGGGGTGGATGCCGCTGTCGCGGGCGCGGCGCTCTTGGGGCGGGCCGAGCCGGCGCCGTCGGCAGCACCCACCGCCGGCCTCCAGAGAAAGTCGGCGGCCTGGTGAAGCTCCTCGGCGGAAAGCGAGCTCTCCCAGGCCTTGAGCGTGGGCTTGACCTCCATGGTGCGGCCCAGGACCAGGCGCAAGGATTTGACCCAATCGCTCTGCATGGACTCGACCACCACGATTTTCTGAGTGTTGGCGTACTCGGGAATCAGGTCCTCCCAAGGCATGTAGGCCAGCACCCGCTTCTGCATGGCATGGAAGAACTTATCCACCTCCTTGGGGGCCAGGGCCCCGGGGAGGTTGGCTTGGTTGACCACGACCTCGAACTTCTCGAGCGGGAAATGCAGGGCCTTGATCTCGTTGAAGAGGGAGTAGGTGGCCTCGAAATGACCCCGCTGCGGGAGGCACACCCAATAGACCAGGTCGGCCAGGTCGAAGGCGAAGACCTGCATCGGGAAGTAGGGATCGACGTCCAGGAAGAGATCGTAACTCTCCGCGAGCGATCCCAAAACCTTCACGATAAGCTGGGGAGACAGCGAGAATATCTCGGAGCGCTTGGAGGCCAAGGGCAGGAGCCCCACCCCCCACGCGGTCATGGGGATGCGGCCGCGCAGGAGCCTTCCTAAGCCCGTGGGGTTGTCCCCGGCCAATTGGACCATGCTGGCCAAGGTTGGGGGGTTGACCCCCAACTGGAAGCTCAAATCGTTGCGGCAGAGCGGGTCCATGTGGACCAGGATTACCTTTCGGTTCTGGCTTCCGGCCCAGGCCAAGGCGAGGTTCAGGGCGAGCGTGCTCTTTCCGACCCCTTCCTTGGGGCCGGTGAAGACTACCACCCGGTTGGGTTCTTTGCCGCGTTCGGTTTCCATCTTTGTTAATTAAAATCAGCGCGCGACACCAGCCCTCAGCCTCCCTTCGCGGCCGCGCGCCTCCCCACGGGGGAGGCTTGCGGCGTCCGGTGCCAGGCACCCTCTGGGAGCCAGGCACCGATAGGAGTCACGCTACTTAACAATCTCCATCGTGATGAACAGGAACAGGGACTTCTGCTCCTCGATAATGCTGGTGGTCGTGAACAAAAGGCCCAAAATCGGGATCCGGCCCAGGAAGGGGACCCGGGTCTTGGAGACGTTCTTGCGGCTGGACTTGAGTCCCCCGATCACCAAGGTCTCCCCGCTTTTTAGCTCCACGGTGCTCTGGAGCTGGCGGGTGACTATGGTGGGCACGGTGGCGTTGCCGATCTGGACGGCCTTGGAGAAGTCGGGGTTGGACACCTCGAGCTGGAAGGTCGCGCGGATGGTCTCCTTCTTGTTCGGGTTGATCACGGGAGCGATGTTTAAAATCGTGCCGGCATCCTTGAATTCCGCGGTGCAGCCCTGGTTGCCGCAGACCGGGAAGGGCAGCTTGTCGCCCACGATGAAGCTCGCGGCGTCCGCGCCCGCCTGGACGATCACCTTGGGATTGGAGAGAAGCTGGGCCTTGCCCTCGGTCTCTAGCATCTTCAACGAAGCCTGCAGCGCGGTCTGCCGCGCGAAATCGCCTATCGTGTAAATCCCCGGGATCTGCTGCTCGGCGAAGTTGATCCCGGTCTGAAAGGGCCCCCAAACGAATCCCACGTCCCGCTGGTTCGACCCCGCTATCTCGACGATGTCCGCCGAGATGGCGATGAGCGAATCCTCGGGCTGAGCGCAAAGCCCCGGCGCCAACAGCGCCAATATCACTGCCGCTTTAACTAGTTGCCTCATTCTGTTGTCTTACCTAGAAACGCCTAACCTGTCGCACTACTCCCCTAGATGTCTATTACCAGTCAGCGAAACAATTTCCTAAAGCTCGCCATCTCCATCGGGTGAAGCTCCAAATCTCCCAAGCCGCGCAAAACCACCCGGATATCGCCCTGAATCGTGGAGAGGGCCAAATATTGGGACTCATTCGGGTTCAAAGCCACGCTGATCACGGCCTTCTCCGAGAAGGCCGCGGTCTTGTCCTCCTTCTCCCCCGCGGACTTGAACTGCTTGGCGGTCAAGCCCTGTCCCATGTTGGTCCCCACCGCGACCACCAGGACGGCCTGCAAAATCGTGGCCGTGACTTTCTCCTTGCGGTTGTCGGCCAGAACCGCGTCGAAGGTGACCAAGACATCCACCCGGTCACCCGGCTTGATGAGGCTCTTGAGCTCGTTCTCAATAGGGATGATAGCCCCGCGGTAGCCGGGAGGAATCTTGACGCTGAGTCCCGCCTCCGGCGACAGGGAAACCAAGGCCGACTGCGTGACTTGGTTTCCCTTGGGGATGCGCACCCGGGTCACGAGGTTCGAGATGAGCTTGATGTCCGAGGGGCTTTTCACCTCGAAGCCGTCCTGCTCCATGAACTTGCGGGGCACCGCCATGGGCTCGACCATCTCTTCCTTGAGCACGGTGCGCTCGGGGATGTCCACCTTGGCCGTCAGGACCTGTCCCGTCTCGTAAGAATTGCTGAGCGCCCTCTCCTTGCTCGACAAGGCCATGAGGTAGACCGTGGCCGCCGCCATCGCCAAGACCATGGGGACCAGGATTCCTTTCTTTTCCATGCCTCAGCCTCCCTTTTTGAACTTCCCGCCGCCCTTGCCGCCCAAGCCCTTGGCCGATTCCCCGCGCTGCAGGGGCTGCTCGATGGGCATGCGCACCACGGCCTCCAGCAGCCGGCTGGCGCTGCCCTTGGGCTTGGCCAGGAGCATGCTGCTGATGGGAAACACCAGACGCACCTGGTACTTGCCCGTCACCACCAGCTCATGGTTCTGGACGTCGGCCTGCGGGTCCCACAAGGTCTGCTCCGGGGACGACTCGACCCAGGCCGTGGGGATGATGCGGGCCATGAACTTGTTCATCTCCGCCTGGGCCTTGGCCGGCTGGGGATTGCCCCCGTTGCGGGGAGTCGCGACCAAGGCCCCGATGCGGGCCACCTCGTAGGTGGCGTGGTTGAGCATGATCATCCAGAAGGCAAGGTAGCCGAGCTCCATGATCGTGAACACGATGGTCATGAAGATGGGGAGAATGAGCAGCATCTCCACCACCACCTGGCCCAGCCGGCTGCGCTTGCGCTTAAGTTTTGTCATTTAATCCACGCTAACCCCTCGTGCTGCGCGCCTCCCCGGGGGAGGCTTGTGCAACAGCCGGTGCCAGGCACCCTTCGGGAGCCAGGCACCGAAAGGAGTGAAGCTAATTAGATCCGCTCCCGAGCTGGCCGGCGGCTCCGGTGATCATGCCCTGGATCTGCTGGAAAAGACCGGGCATGTACTTCTTCAGGGCCACACCGGCGATCAAGACCACGCCCACCACGACCGTGAGCATGAGCAGATACTCGACGGTGTTCTGGCCTCTCTCTTCCTTGAGCCAAGCGCGCATCTTCTTCATCTTGTCCACCCTCCAGGTTTCAGTAGTATGACCTTAGTATCTTGATTCCGGCCGAAATGAACAGCTTCTTCAAGCCCCCCTGCAAAAATCCGTACATGCCCGCGAAAACCGTGACCAAGGTCAAGGTGGTCAGCATGTACTCGACGGCGGTCTGCCCCGCCGTTCCCGTCGGGAAAAACCTTTTTTTCACTCGCGTTTTGAGTGTAACAGCCGCCTTTGTCATTGTCAATATCCGCCCGATAAAAAGACATTTAAAATTTAAGCTTCAAAGACACCTGGTCCACCGTGCCCAAGGCCCCGAAGGGCACGAAGGCGTAGTCTAGCCCCACGCCGTAACCGAAAGCCTGCGTGGTGTAAAGGCCGAAGCCGAAGGTAAGCCCGCTGCTCCGATCAAGCCTCAGCGACTTCAACTGGTCGCTGACGCTCTGGCCCAGGCTGTCCGAGCTGTAGTAGCCCACCCGGAAAGCCAATTGCCCTAGTTCAAGGTACTCCTCTGGGACCTGGAACTCGCCTCCGATCCCGATGCGGTAGGGCGCGTCGGAGGCCTTGTTGAGCTCGAGGCTGAGCCCAAAGAAATCCCCCATCTTGAACCCCGCCCCCAAGCGGGTTACCTTGGCCACGTTGGCCGCGTTCGAGCCGAAATTCTGGTGGGCGAACCCCAAGGACAAGGTCGGGCTCGGCTTGACCAGGACGCCCACGTCCCCGACCACGGTGTCGTGCAAAGTGCCCGCGTTGTCCTCGTGAATGCCTCGGATGGCCGCGCCCAAAAACAGCTTCTCGTACCAGAAGGAGCGGGCCACTCCCATCGTCCCCCAGCCGTTTCTCACGCGCACGTTCTCGCTCGGCAGGGGCACCCCGTTGGCGTCGCGCACGTCGAAGCCGCTGGCCGAGAGATAGGCGATGTTGGCCCCGAGCACCGTGCGGCCCATGGGGTGGGCGTAGGCCATGTAAAGGGGAGTGTCGAGATCCTGCACGTAGCGCAAGTAGGAGTAGGCAAGCTCCTTCTGCTGGGTCACGGCCAGGCCCGCCGGGTTCCAGTTCAGGGAGTCGGAGCCCTCGGCGATGGCCACGTAGGAGCGCCCTAGGGCCATGGCCCGGGCCGAGCCCTGCCCGATCTTAAGAAAGGACCCGCCCGCGGTCCCGGCCGCAGAGTCGATGGCCAGCGCGGGCCGCGCCACGCCAATAAAAAGCGCGGCCAGGAGGAAGGTCTTTACTGGGGTGCTGGCTATCATGGGATTAATAGCCTCTTAACCGTCTGCACCGTATTCTTGCCGCCCACGGTCTCCTCCACGCGGACCACAGCGTAATAAATCCCGCGGGCCACGGCCCGGCCGGACGGGTTGGTCTTGTTCCAGGCGAAGCTCAAGGGGTCCGAGGTGAAGCTGGGCGCCCTCTCGCCGAAGTCCCGCTCGAACACGAGGTCGCCGGCGATGGTGTAGATCTTGAGCGTGGTCTTACCCTGGAAAGGCAGATAAATCGAGAAAGTCGCCGTGGCCCCGCTCGCTGGATTGGGGTAGACGAAGGTGTTTCTCTCGAAGTCCCCCAGCGGGTCCAGGGAACCGTTGCGCACGACCGGGATCTCGTCCAAGGGCCGGTCGAGGGAGAGGGCCCCGGGGTTGACCACGTTGCCCGTGATGTCGTCTATGGCCCGGATGTCGGTGGAGCCCACGATCTTGAACTTGTAGTTGCCGTCCGGGACCATGCTCAGGCGCAGGTCGGTGCCGTCCCACACGTCCTCGATGGCGGTGCGGGCGGGCTTGACCCCCACGATGCGCTTGACCAAGGAGACAGACTCTGGCGGCGAGGGGTTGCCGGCGTTGTCGAAAATGGTGTTGGGCTTGTAAATCTTGATCGCGATCTTCATGGGCTCGGACACCTGGTACAGGATGGAGGAGCCGCCCGTGTCTAGACGCAGGGGCGAGACCGCCACGTCATAGATCCGAATGGGGTCAAAGGAAACCGTGACCTGGGCCGTGGACGGCGAAGACAGCTGGGAGGCCAGGTCCTGGGCGACGGCTCTCACCGTGTAAAAGCCGGCCGGCGGGAAGTTTCCCCTGTCGTCGCGGCCGTCCCACACGTCCTGGAGGAGAAGCCCGCTCTCGCGCACCGCCCCAGACACGAGGTTGCGGACCACCACCGGCGGCACCGAGGTGTTCAGTATCTGGATCGTGACCGAGGACTGGCGGGTCAAGGAATAGCTCACCGTGAAGGGATGCAAGGTGATGGTGTTGCTCGAGTTGAAGAGCTGGGGAATGTCGGGGTTCACCGTGAAGCTCGGGAAGAGAATCGCCCCGCGCTGGACCACGATGGAACCCGTGATGCGGTCGGTCGCGAAGAACTTGGGAGTCGTGCTCGATTGGGCCACCAAAGTGAAAACGTAGCTGCCGTCCGGGACCATAAGCCCGTTGGTGTCCCTGCCGTCCCACTGCTCGGTGATCTTGAGGCGCCCGGCCCGGTGTCCCCGGATGGTGATGAGCGGGGAGAGCTGGTTGCCGTTGGAGTCGGTGACCTGGGCGCAGAGGCCGGGGGTCAGACTCGAGCAGGGCGGCCAGGTCGTGGTGCTGTTGGCGATCACGGTCCCGGGAGGGTAGATGTTGAGCCCCAGGTTCATGTTGGTGGAGAGCTGGTAGCTGATGAGGGCCACGTCCGAGGCTCCGTTTAAGAGCGGGGTCGTCTGCACGTCCGTGATGCGAAAAGGGTTCACCGGGAACACCGCCGTGGTGGTCGTGACCTTGACGGGATAGGAGGGATCGGCCGCGGTCAGCTGCACGAGATAAGTTCCCGAGGACACCCAGCGCCCGTTGTCCGCGATGGGCTCCTCCCAGCGCTCCGAGTTGCCGAAGAGTCCCGGGCGGATCTCGTCCTTGACCAAAGTTTTCACCACAGTCGTTCCGGCCGCGTCGAAAATCTTGATGTTGACCAAGGCGTCCCGGGACAGGGAGTAGCGAAATATATAAGGAGGAAGACCGGCCACCGAGGGGCTCGACCCCAAAACCGTGGAGGACGGCGTGATCTGGCTGATCCCGATGAATCCCCGGATGACGGGCAGGAATCCGCTTTTCGCCTGCGACGTCCAAATCCTCCTGTCGGCGCCGCTGCCGTTGAAGATGACGCCGTTGGGCGAGGGCATGGCCCCATACATCACGAAGACGTAGTCCCCATCGGGAAGCAAGGTCCCTGAAGAGTCCCGGCCGTCCCAGAAGCTGATCACGCGAGTCCGGGAGTTCTTCTGCTCCACGATGCGCTTCAAGGGAGTCACGACGCTGGCCCCGGCGCAATCAAATTTGGGCAGGAATTGCTTGGGCGGGTTGCTCGGGTTGCCGTCATCAGCGGTCGCCGGCACGTTGTTGAGACCGCTCGTCGCGCAGAACTGGATGCCCGGGGGATAGATGTCTATGAAGGTGGTGGCAGGCTCGGTCAAGACATAGTCGAGGACCGCCAGAGAAGTAGCTCCATCAAGAAGCGGAGCCACTCGGATATCCGTGATCTGCAGGGGATCGATGCCGATTTGGCGCGTGGTCCCCTCGGACAAGTCATCCCCGTATTGGTCGCGCGCGAAGGCATGGAAGCTCGCCAAATAAATCCCGCTCGGCAGGAAAGCCCCGTTGTCGGCCCTCCCGTTCCAGGAGTCGCCGTTGATGAGCGGCGGCTCGGTCCCCGGGGTTCCCTCCCCCACCCGCGGCAGGCCGGGGACTATGGTCCGCAAGGTCGTGCCCGCGGTGTCCGTGATCTTGATGAAGGTGGTCGCGTCCTTGGCGAGGCGGTAGGTCAAATTATAGGGCTGGGCCGGGACCGCGGTGATGGTCCCAACCACGGTCGGCGAGGAACGCACCACGTGCACGTTCGAGACGTCCACGGCAATGGGTTTTTGGCTGACGACGAGATTGCTCGAGTCCCTGGTAGCACCCGAAGGGTAGGCGCGCACCGCCGTGATCTGGATATTGCCGGCCTGGGAGCCACTTTGGTTGGTCTTGACCGTCACCCGGAAGCCGTATTGCCCGTTGGTCTTGCCGAGCTCCCCATTGAGGTTGACCGAACCGTCCCAGAGCACGCAGAAGGGACCCAAGGGGCCCGAGGCGCTGCTGTTGGTATTGGCGGGCAAGGAGCCGGGGGCGTCGATGAAGAAGGTGCGCAAAGGGGGTGTCGAGGCCGGGTCCAAAGAGTTGGAGCCCGCTTGGAACTTGAAAATCTCGAAGTTAACCTCGTCTATGGCTATCGCGGCGGTCTCGCCGCCCGTGCCGTAGCCGATGGTCGCGCACAGAAACAGGTCTGAATTGCAGACGTTCTGGATGGCGCTCCCGGGGTTGAGCGGCGCAGAGCCCGCGGCCGCACCGCTCAAGCCGTTGGGCGGCACGCTGCTCAAGCACCGGCTGGCCGAGGATGGGGTGTCGAACTCGATGTGGGGCTCGTTGGAGAGGTTGCCGTAGGCCCCGGTGATGCTCCCGTCCTCCAGGGGGTTGATGCTCGGCCCATTGGCGGCCGATCCGGCGCCGCAGCCGTTGGCCCGGTTGCCGTCGTCGTCCGTGCATGAGACGGGACAGGTTGTGGTGATGCTCTGGCACAGGGCATCGGTGAGCGGAGGACAGCGGAAACGGGGGACGCCGTTTAAGTTTTGCACCACGCAGTTGGAGTTCTTGCGATGCACGAAGGCGCTTTCGATGTAGAGCTGGATGTTGGCCGAGGCGGAAGCGGGCCAAAGAAGAGAAGCCAGGAAAAAAATCCCGACGCTCAAGAGCCGCGCGCTAGAAAAGCACCTCTGTTGTTTCATTAAAAAGCCATGTCCCGGGTGCTACTCGGAAATAAGTTTATCCGATTACTATTTCGTTATTATTAAAAGACGATTAAAAAATTGTAAAGCCCGCATTAACCAAGGCCGCTTGTTTGGCGCAACAATCTCTCCAACTCATCCTCGAGGCTCTTCTGTTCCTTGCCAAGGCCCTCGGCCGCCTCCTGCCAGTTCAAGCGCTCCTGCCTTTCCTTGAAGATCTCGGTCTCCAGGCGCAGCACCTCCTCTCGCAGGAATTTAAGCTTAAGGCGCATATCCGCTTCCCTCTGGCGGGAAAATTTAAGGGCCTTCTCCTTGGCCTCGAGCACCCGCTCCCAGTCCTGGATTTGCCGGCGTTGCCGCGCCTTCAAGAGCCTCAGCATTTCCCAAGAAGTCTGCTGCGCGAAAGGGGCAAGCTCGGACACGGTTCAAGGATAGCAGGCAGTCAACGGAAAACAATTGACAAAATGTTACACGTCTGGTGTCAGACTATTAATAGTCTGCCACCAACTGGAAGTCCTCAGGGGCGAATTGGGCGGCTTTTTGGTAGTGGGCGAGGGCTGGGGCGGGCTTGCGCCGGGCCTCGTAATATTGGCCGGCCAGATAGTGGGCGAAGGCGTAGGAGAGGCGGATGTCATGGGCATAGGATTCACCATTCAGGAGCGCGGGGCCCGGGCGCAAAGGGGAGAGCTCCCACCCTCTTTCGGCATCCGGCGAAGAGCTCGCCCCGGAACGCTGGACCAATCCCAGGGGCTCGGCCGTTACCCCCAATTCGCGTATTTTCTCCCAAGGCATGCCCGTGAAATAGACCGGGCCTCTGGCCAGGCGTTCTTGAATCCAAGACCCGAGCCCTGGCTCGAGCTCGCTCATAATGGTTCTCCCTTGGGGTTCGAGGGCCTCCAGATACTTCAAGGAGAAAAGCGCCGTGTCTCCCCGGACCACGGCGTCCGAACCCGGAGGGATGAGCCTTCTCAAGGCCCGGGCGTAGTCATAGGCTGAAAAGTCCTCCCGATGATTCATGGCTGGACCATGATTCCATAACGGTAAAAGGATCAAAAGACCGAGCAAGAGCATTCCCAACCAGCGCATTTTCTTCTCGACCGCGGCCAGCCCCAAGCCGGCCAAAAGGCTCATGAGGACACTCGGCACCACGAAAGCCGTCTCCAGAACGCTTCGCGCCACCCAGCCGGAGACATCGAAGCGCGATAAACAGAAAAATAAGGGCCCGCTGAAGAAGAGGCCGAGCACCGCGCCTCGGCCCAGGGAGCGCTCGTCCGCGCCGGTGGTTCTGGAGAAAAGGGTTCGCCATGCCCCCCAAAGAGACAATAAAAATAGGACAGGCGAGCTGGCTTCCCACAGCCCTTTGACGAAATAACACGTCAATCTCCATATTAAAGGAAGAGACCACTCCTGGGCAAATCCCGAAAACAAACTCAAAGCGCCGTACTCCGCCCGGCTGAAAACAGCCCAGGCCAGGCTCCAATCCTTGAGTCGGAGCCAGAGAAGAGCCTCGGGGAGAAGGCCCAAGGCCAGGAATGGCACCACCTTGCCAAGTTCCCTCCAAAAAGGTCGCCCCTGCTCGAGCGCCTGTCCGCGCCAGAGATAAGCCAAAGCCGGCGCCAGCAGGACAAGGCTCTGGTGATTGACCAAGCCTAGGCCGAAAAAGAAGGCGGAAAATATTGCCCTTTTAGGAAATGTCTCTTTCTCCCCCTGACTCAAGACGAAAAGCAGAGCCGCGAACAAGGCTTGCCACGAATACATTTCCTGAAGCAGACTGAATTTCCACAGGGGCGCGCTCAAGGCCAGCCCCAGCGCCGCGCCGAGCGCGGCCCTGGCTCCCGCCAAGGGCCGCAGGGCCAGGAACAGCGTCGCGACCGCTGCAGCACCCATGGCGCAGGAAAGCGCGTTGAGCCGATAGGCAAAGTTGCCCAGTGGAAAGATCAAAAGCCAGAGCCTGCCGAACAAGGCGTAGAGCGGATAACCGGGGGGATGGGCCAAATCCATGAGGAGAGCGGAACGGGCCAAATCCGCGCTGTCGCGCGGGGCGAGACTGGGGTAAGCAGTATAAAGATAAAGCGCGAATACGCCTAGGAACAACGCGGCAGCTATCTTGCCCAATTTTGGAAGCCGAGGGATGGGTCGCAGGCAAGCCTACGGGAAATCCGACCCGCCTTGAGCCGATGCCAGGCGGCCTGAGCGATCATGGCGCCGTTGTCCGTGCATAAATCCGGCGGAGGGATGAGGACTTGAAATCCCTCGGCCGCTCCGCGAGTGGCCATCTCGGCTCTCAAGGCGCTGTTGGCCGCGACCCCTCCCCCCAGCACGATTTGCCTCACCTTGAACTTCCGCGCGGCTCGAAGCGCCTTGGCGACCAGCGTATCCACGACCGCGGCCTGGAAGGACGCACAAACGTCCGCGACGCGCTTTTGCCCGTTCTTCTGCAAATAATACAGCACGGAAGTCTTCAGCCCCGCGAACGAGAAATCCCAGGTCTCTGGCATGTGCGGACGGGGAAACGAAACGGCCTCTGGGTCTCCCTTTCGGGCCCTATGGTCGATGTGGGGCCCGCCGGGATATCCCAGGCCCAGGAGCCTGGCCACCTTATCGAAAGCCTCCCCCGCGGCGTCGTCGCGTGTGCGCCCCAGGACCCGGTAGCGCCCGGGGGCGCGGCATAAGACCAGGTCGGTATGCCCTCCCGAGACGATGAGGGCCATGAGGGGGAACTCCAGGGCCTCGGAAAGCTCGACCGCGAAGACATGCCCCTCCAAATGGTTGATCCCGACCAAGGGCAGGCCCATGAGCTGGGCCAGGGCCTGGGCCGCGACCTTGCCCACAAGAAGCGGGCCCATGAGCCCGGGCCCCTGGGTGTAGGCGACGGCGTCTAACCGGGAAACTCCGCCCAAGGCCGCCTCGATCACGGGGGCTATTTTCTGGAGATGGGCCCGAGAGGCCAGCTCCGGAACGATGCCCCGGTATTGCCTGTGGAGACGGATCTGGGAGGAGACCACGTTCGAGAGCACCCGGCCGTTCTCGACCACCGCGGCCGCGGTTTCGTCGCAGGAAGTCTCGATGCCCAGGATGCGCATCAGTCCTGGACTTTGAGCGCTCCCAGCACATCTCGCGCCTTCAAGAGCTCCACCGCACGCTCCAGCGTCTCGTCGCGCACGGCCTCCTCGCCCTGAACGACGGGCCGCGGCTTCTTGTCCTTGGCGTAAATGACGTCGTATTGGGAATAGAGCTTGGCCTCCATCTCGTGCGAGACCGGCACCACGATATCCGGCGCTATCCCGCCGTCCTTGTGCTTCTCATCGCGGTGAATCGAGCGGCCCAGGGGCGTGTAATAGCGGGCCACGGTCAGGCGCAGGCCCGAGCCGTCCGGCAGAGGGATCACTGACTGGACGCTCGCCTTTCCGTAGCTGCGCATGCCCATGATCAAGGCCCGCCGATGGTCCTGGAAAGCCCCCGCCACGATTTCCGAGCCGGAGGCCGAGCCCTCGTTGACCAGAACCACCAGGGGCAGGCTCGGGTACGGAGCCCGCCCGGTCGCCCGGAACTCTTGGCGGTTCTCCGGCTTGCGGCCCTGCGTGTAGACGACGAGCTTGTTTTCCCCCAGGAAGTCGGAGGCCACTTCCACGGCGGCGGAGAGAAGCCCGCCGGGGTTGTTGCGCAGATCCAAGACGAGGCTCGTCATTCCCTTTTTCTGGAGATCCTTCATGGCGGAGAGAAAGTCCTCCGCCGTCCTGGCGCTGAACTCGATGATCCTCGCGTAGCCGACCTGGCTTTCGAGCATCCGGCTCTGGACGCTCTCGATCTTGATGATCTCGCGCGCGATGGTGAACTCATGAGAGATCCATGCGCCGTCGCCCTTGTCGGGGGCGCGCAAAATCACGAGCTTGACCGTGGTCCCCGGGCTGCCGCGCAGCTTCTTCAAGGCCTCTGGAAGGCTCATCTCCTTGGACGGCTGTCCGTCTATATCGGCGATGCGGTCGTTGGGCAAGATTCCCATCCTGTAGGCAGGGGTCCCGGGAAGGGGGGTCACCACGGTAAGCCAGTCATCCTCCTTGACCGCGATGCGGATGCCGATTCCGCCGAATTGCCCCTCCGTCTCCGTCTTGATCTCGCCGTGGATCTCGGGCTCCATGAACTGGGAAAAAGGGTCCAGGCCATACTTGGCCATTCCCGACGCGGCCCCGTAGATCAGTTTCTGGGTGTCGGGTTCGTCCACGTAGTTGTCCTGGATGTACCCCAAGACGTCCACCAAGAGCTTGAGCTGTTCGTAGGTCTTGTCGTTCGCGGCGGCGCAAACCCCCCGGCAGGCGAAAAGGCCCGAGAATAGCGCGAGAGAGACCGCGGCAGTCGTTGTTCTTTTCATAATTTTCTCAGCCATATCAGAGGGTCCAAGGCCGCGGTCCCGTTGCGCAGCTCAAGATAGAGGACCCCGCTCTTGCCGTCCCGGGCCTTGCCGGCCTTGGCCACCGCCTCGCCGGCAGCGACCTTGGCCCCCTTGCTTTTGAACGTTTCCGAAAGCTCCCCGTAGATGCTGAAAAAATTGGATCCATGGTCCACGATGAGGACCTGGCCGTACGAGCGAAAGAGCCCCGTGAAAATCACCTGCCCGGATTCCACGGCCGAGATCACGGCGTCGGGCTGGGTCTTGAGGCGGATCCCCTGGTGTATCACCCAGCTTTTGAGCTCCTCGTTGCGCTGCCGGCCGAAGGGCTGGACCACCGAGCCCAAGGCCGGCCACGGGAACGAATGCCGGGGATAGCTCCATTTGGGCTCGACCGCCGGCCGGCCCGGGCGAGGCCGGCCCAAGGCCGCGATGAGCTTGGTCAAGGCCTTGGCCGACTCCTCCAGCTCCGCGGCCCGGCGCCGGGCCGCGGCGGCCTTCTCCTGGGCCTGGGCCTGGGCCGTCTTGGCGCGCGCGTATTGCTCCCGGTGGCGCTGCTCCTCGGCGCGGGCCCGCTGGGTCTTGGCCATGAGTTCCTCGGCTCTGCGCCGAGTCTCGGCCTCCGCGGTCGCCGTGCTCCGGCTGGCCCCCTTCAGATTCACGAGGAACCGGGCTTTCCCCAATATGGCCTCGCGCTGGAAGGAAAGCCGCCAAAACTCGGGACTGCCGAAAAAATTCTCGCGGCCGGCCAAGGCCTGGGCGTAAAGCTGAAGATCCGAGTCCATGGCGGATTTCCAGAGCCCAGAGGCCTGGCCCATGGCCGCAAGCCGCCCCTTGAGCCGGTACCTCCTGTCTCGGGAGTCCTTGACTCGGCGCTGCAGGGCCGCCACCTGCTTGCGGGTCTCCCCGCTGCGCGATTCTATTTTGGAAAGTTCCGAAGTGAGGCTCTTCTCCAGTTCCTCGTACTCCTCGATCTCTCGCCGGGTGGACTCAAGCTCCTTCTGGACGGCCTTGAGCTCCTTGCGCTTGGAGCGGACCTGGGCCGAGCAAACCGGGCTCATGCCCGCGAGGATAGCCCCTGCCAGTAAAAATTTCAATCCTCTCGCCGACACAGCACCCACCCGGCCGCGGCCGCCGCCAGGACCAAGGCCGCCTGCCTTGCGCCGGCGGGGTAGGCCCAGCCAGCGCGAAGAACCTGGAGAGGCCAGGCCGCCAGGCCCGTGGCCGCCGCCCCGAAAACGGCTCCCGCCCCGCTCACCAAGGCCAGCTCAAGCCCGGGGGCCTGTGTGATTGCGTTACCGGCCGACCATAGGGAGAAAAGGAGCATCCCCGTGGCCAGGCACATCAGGAAGCTCAAGCTCAAATCGATGAAATGCCTGTAAAATTGGACCTGGAGAATAGCCTGTACCTGGGCCGTCTTGTAACGGATATCGGCCCAGTCAGCCAGGCCCTGGACCGCGGCAATCCAGGCCGAGACGCGGGCCACGCCCAAAGGCGACAAGCGCGCCTCGTAAGCCGGATTGAGGGGGTTCTCACCCAGAAGCACGACCGCGTCCACCAACTCAGGATCCTGGCGGCGCAGGGCGGCCAAGGCCTCCTGGCGCGACACGTAGCGCAGTTCCTCCAAGTCCGGAAGGGCCCGGAGCTTCTCCTCCAGGATTCTTCTCTTGCTTTCCTCTAGGTCCTGCTTGAGAAATAAAACGATCTTGAAATCCTGGCGAAGAACCTTCTCCACCTGGGCCGCCTGCCTCTCCAAGAAAAGCAGGGCTTCTCCCGCGCAGCCGATGGACAAGCCCGCGAACCCGGCCAGAAACAAGCGCCTATGCCTCATCGAGAGCTCCAGTATACAAAAATTCCCCTTGGGCCTCCGGAACGCTAACGGTAGGGGATGAAGGCTAGAATCAGCCTGAAGACCAGTCGCACGCATAGGGGAATGAGAACGAGCAAAGTCAGCAAGACCAGGAGCGGGTTGCGGCCCGCGGCGTAGGAAATGAAGGAAGATATCCGGCCCCGGGTGGCGGCCGGAAAGCGCGGAGGCGAAGTTTCAGGGGGCGCGGGAGAAGGCATGACCTTGAGGACGTCGCTATGCGCCAGAACCCTGCGAATCTGGCGCATCGGAACCTCGCCGATGACCACCAGGGCCAAATCCGAGGATCCGGGAACCTTCTGGTAGCCCACCGTCTTCTTCCAGCGAAAGCCCGCGTACGAGCCCAATTCCGCCATGACCCGGGAGAAAGTCCCCTCAATGGAAGCGGGATCCGAGATCCGGATGCCTATCACCAGCTCCGCGCGCAGGCCCTCTCCGGAGCGCGGGTCCGGAGACGGGCGCTGAACCTCGACGCGCGCCACGCTTGGAACCTTGAGGGCTTCTCCCAATTTATGGGCCGGCATCCAGCCCCAAAGGGAGACGCGGCCGGGGCCCGCCGCGGCCCTTGCCCTGAACCTCGAGTCCTCTCGAAATTGCGCCAAACGGGAAAGGCCCGCCACCGCGTCGCGATAGCCGGGCTCGGCCTCGGAGCCGCTCAGCTCCAAGGCCACGAAAATCTCGCCGCCCGCGGGTCCGGCAAGCGCGCCTTCAGGAGAGACAGCCCCGGTCGGGCCGTCCCGGGACTGGAGAATGTGGGTCTCGTAATCCTGGCGGACCAAGGCGCTGGCCTGGTCGGAGGAGACGCCTTTCGCCCTGCCCGGCGGAAGCTCCAGGGGGGAGGACAGCCCCTCCCAAAGAGAATACCTCTGTCTGTCCGGCGCGCCCTGCGCGGGCAGGAATGGAATGGAAGGCGAGGCGGCGTGCCCGGCAGGTCCGCCGTGACCCGCTCCCTCAGGAGATGCTTTGGAGCCGGGCGCTCGCGGAAAGTTCTTGGGCTGGGTTCGAGGCGGAGTCGGCAACACGGGGCCGAAGGTTCCCTGGCCCGTGTGCTCCCTCGCGCCGTTTTCCAGGTAGTCGCTGGCCTCGCCGGAGGGGGGCTGGAAACCCCCGCCCTCGCCGATGTAATACTGGGAAACCTCTTTTCCCGGAGGCTCCCCGGCCCCGGCCCAGACCGCGGCCGAAAACCACAACAGACTCGGCAAGAGCATTCGCGCGCATCATAGCATAGATTCCCTTATAGGACAATAGTCCTAATGGTGCCCAGGTCTAAAGACCTATTTCACGGGAGCGAAGCCCTTGCCGGGAATGGTCTCCAGGAATTGGGTCTTTTTTCCTTCAAAAACTATCGCCGAACCATGATCCTTGGCGAGCAGAATCGCTTGAGGCAGTCCGGAGTCCTGTTCCATGAAATTAAGGATCAAGTTCCCGCGGGAACCGAAGTAGGCGGAGGTTGTTCTTGCCGAGCCATTAACGAGAATCTCTACGGAGGCCGGGATCAACTTGTAATAGTAATACCACTCCGGGTTGGTGTTCAGGATTCTACCTGACATTACGACAATCTCGACTTTATTGCCGTTGCCGACCGCAAATTTATAGCTCAGGCCGAAGAGCTCTCCCAGTTGTTTTATGGCGCTCTGCTCCAGGGCTGGAAGGCGATCCTCTATAGCCCTGAGCATTTCCTTCGAGGGCCTTTTCGGGGTATCGGCGAACGCCGGGCCGAGGAAGCCCGCCAAGCACAAAAATACCGCGGCATGTCTCATGTGAACCCCCTAGCGCAAGATACCGCGATGCTGACGAAATATACCACCCCTAAGAAAACATGTCAAGACCTGGAGTAACCCCGCGCCAAAAGAAGCGCCGCCCCGCCCAGACCGCCCCCGACCAAAGCGCAGGCGGGAATCTGGCGCAAGGCGATCGCCGCCGCGAGCTCGCCGGATGCCGCGAGGCTCTGGAGTCCCGCCAATCCTAGAATCCCAGCCAGGAGGAAAAGCCTGCGGCTTTCGAAGATCCGGTTTTGCTCGGCGCAGCCGGGGCAGTCGAAGCCCCAATTGACCAGAAACAGGCCGCAGAGAAGGCCGGGAAGACCCAGCAGAATCTCGCGCCAGCGGCTCGCCAGCCACCACCAATCGGCCGAGCCAAGAATCGGCCCGGAGCGCGTGGCCAAGAAATAGGCGGCGCAAGCCGCGGCCGCGGCCTTGAGCAGATGAGAATAGCGCACTGGGGCGCCGAAATCCCGGCCGGCTCGGCCCAGCTCCTCGGCATAAAGAATGGCTCCCCCCAAAAGAACAGGCCCCGCCAAGGACCAGAAACCAGGCGGTTCGGTCGAGATGGCCAGGACCCGGCAAGCCAGTCCAGCGGCCGCGGCCGAAGCCACGGCGCAGCAATATCCCGCAGCAAGCTGGGCCACGGGCGAGAGCAGCGGCCGCTGCGCCAAGACCCAGGCCCTGGCGGACTTGAGGCCCCCCAGCCCTGCCCGGGACGCGGCCAGCGGCCCCAGAAGCGCCAGGGCCATGGCCAATAATCGGCGAAGCCTCCCTGGCCCCGGCGATTCGGGGGCTTGGGGGTCGGCGGGCGTGGAAAGGGCGATGCCCGCGGCGCCGAGCCCGCGAACCCCGCGGCGCAGGGCCTCGAAATTTTCCTCAACCCCCTTCCCCATATCTAAATTCAAAATGACCAGGCGGCGCGGATGCGTGGAGGCGGCCTCGAGCCAATGCCCCAGAGGGGCCGTGACGCGCAAAGCCCTGGGGCGCCAGCCGCCCTGGCCCGGCAAAAGCGCCTTGAGCCCTGCATTGGCGAGCGCTTCCGCCTGCCGGGGGTCGGGTCCGGCCGAAGCATCCAAGACCAGCGGTCCCGAGGTACTGGCCCAGGAATAGCCGGAGGCCGTGAAAGTGCTTAAAGCCAGGCCTTGGCGGGCCGCGGCCGCCTCGACCAAAGTCAAGAGCTTGGGATCGCGAGTCCCCAGGGTCTCCGGCTTTATGGCGGTTCCCGGCGCTATGAGCCCCAGGGCCTCCCATTTCCCCAGCTCCTCCCCGCTGAAATAAAAGAGATCGCCGCGGCCGGCGAAGTACGACAGAGAACGCTCGCTTAAAACCCCGGCCGAAATGCCCAGTATCCTGGCCCTTTCCCAGAAGTCGGGCAAAGGCAAGCCGCTCTTTCGGCAGAAGGAATCCGCTTCGTCGGCCGGCACCGCCAGGAGGACCTCCCTTCGGCCGGCCTCTTCCCGGACAAGGCGGGCGGCGCCGGTCAGAGCCAGGACGCCCAGCAGGAGCGCGGCCAAAAGACGCCGGTTACGCCCCATGCTTATCCTTGGCCAGGCGGTAAAGCTCCAGGTATCTCTCCATGGATTTGTCCCAGGAGAAATCGCAAGACATGGCCGAAGCCACCAATTTATTCCATGAAGGCGCGCCGTAGGCGCGCAAGGCCCGGTCCAAGGCCTTTTCCAGGGACCTGACGTCCTCCGGTTCGGACACGAAGCCGTTGACGCCGTCTTGGACCGTGTCGGCGAGACCTCCGGTGCGGGTGGCCACCGGCAAGGTGCCGTAGCGCATGGCGATCATCTGGCCCAGCCCGCAAGGCTCGAAGCGGGAGGGCATGAGGAAAAGGTCGGAGGAGGCGTAGAGGCGATGGGCGAAAGGGTCGTCGAAGCCGGAACGGAAGTGAACGACCCCCGGCTTGCGGCGAGCCAAATCCACGAAGGATTTCTGGAGCGCAGGATCTCCCGAGCCCAACACCGCCAGCTGGCAGCGCTCCAGGAGCGGCTCGAGCGCGGCCAAGGCCAGGTCCAAACCCTTCTGGCGGTCGAGCCGCGAAACGATCCCCACGAGAGGGACGAGTGGGGCGGCTTTAAGACCGCACTCGGCCTGGAACTGCGCCTTATTGCGGGCCTTCCCCTCGAGCACGTCCTCCGGGCCAAAGCGCTGGGCCAAAGAGTGGTCCTTGCGGGGATTCCAAACCTCCAAGTCGAGACCGTTGCGCACTCCGTGGAGATCGGCGGAGCGCTCGCGCAAGATCCCTTCCATGCCGAAGCCCCGCTCCCCGGATTCCTGGATTTCTTGGGCGTAGGCGGAGCTGACCGTGGTCAGGATGTCGGCGCACAAAATTCCCGCCTTGAGGAAGCTCAAGCGCCCGTAATACTCGAAGCCCGCGGGAGTGAAGTCCTCCTTGCCGAAGCCCGCCAAAGTCAGGCTCCCCGCCGGAAAATTGCCCTGGTAGGCCATGTTGTGGAGGGTCAGCATCCCCGCGGTCCGGGCAAAGAAAGGGTCCCCGCGGTACTGGCGCTTGAGGTAGGCGCAGATGAGAGCCGCCTGCCAGTCATGGGCGTGAACGACATCGGGCTCAAAGCCCACGGCCTTGGCCCCCTCCAGCACGGCCCGGGAGTAGGCGATGAACCTGGCGTCGTTGTCCGGGAAATCCTTGCCCTTCTCGCCGTAAAGCCCGGCGCGGTCGTAAAAAGGCGGATAGTCCACGAAATACACCGAAACCGCCTTCCATTGCATATAGCGCAGTTTGGCCTCGATGCGGCCCGCGCCCAGGGGAATGGAGAGGGGATGCCCGAGCCCCGAGCGCAGGGGAGCGGCCTCGATCCCGCGGTAGTACGGCAGGAAGAGGCAGACGTCATGCCCGGCCGCGCCTAGCTTTTGGCCCAAGGTGCCGGCCACGTCGGCCAGGCCCCCGGTCTTGCAGAAAGGGACGGCCTCGCTAGACGCTAGGAGGATCTTCATCCGAAGGTTGATCGGGCTCGACGGGCCACAACGGCTGGGGCGGCAACGTGGAATCGGCCTGGGCCGGTTGCGCAGCGGCGGCCTCGACTGCCACCTCGCTCGGGGTGAAGCTGTCCAAGGGAGGAAGATTCTCGAGGCTCCTGAGCCCGAAGTGGCGCAGAAAATCAGGGGTGGTGCCGTACATCAAGGGCCGGCCCACCGTCTCCTTTCGGCCGACGACGCGGACCAGATGCTTCTCGAGCAAGGTCTCCAGAGCCGCGATGACCTCGACGCCGCGTATCTCCTCGATCTCGGCCCGAGTCAAGGGCTGCTTGTAGGCGATGATCGAAAGGGTCTCGAGGGCCGCCGTGGAGAGGCGCATGGTCATGCGCTCGGTGAAAAGCTTTCGCACGTGCGCAAAGTAGGCGGGCCGGGTCGCCATTTGGAAGCCCTCGGCCACCTCCATGAGCTGAATGGCGGAGCCCTTCTGCTCCATGTCCTCGCGGATTCGGGCGATGGCGGACTCCACCTGGGGCTGTTCCTTGATTCCGGTGATCTTGCAGAGCTCCGCAAGCCCCAGGGGCCGGTCCGTGATGAAAAGCAAGGTTTCAAGGGTTTTCTTCAGCTCTTCAGTTTCCATTGGAATCTCCACGCTTGGCGTAAATCATGATCTTCCCGAAATTCCCGTCCTGGCGAAGGAAAAGCTTCTGGAGCTTGGCCAGCTCAAGCAAGGCCAGGAAACAGCTTAAAATTCCGCGCCTCTTGCGCTCGTCGGCGAAAAGCTCGTCCCAGGAAATATGGTCGCGCCCCTCCAGAAGAAAAATGATTTTCTTGATCTTGTCCTCGATCGGGAATTCCTCGCCCAGTATCTCCTTGCTTTTCTCCTCGCCGCGGTCGAGGACCTCGCGCAGGGCCTCCAAGAGGTCGAACACGCCGATGTTGACGGACTTCTCTGACTCGTCGAATCGGGGAGCCCCGCGATAGAAGACGTCCTTGAACTCGTCGGCGCGGGCCTCCAGGAATTTGGCCGCCTCCTTGAACTTCTGGTACTCCAAGAGCTTGGCCACGAGCTCTGCCCTGGGATCGGGCCCCTCCTCGGCCTCCGCCGGCTGGCTGGGAAGCAAGGTCCGGGCCTTGATGGCCATAAGGTTGGCGGCCAGCACCAGGAATTCCCCCGCCACCTCGAGATTGAGCTCCTTCATGAGCTCCAAGGTCGCCAGGTACTCCCGGGTGATGTGGGAAAGCGGGATGTTGTAGATGTCGAGGTCGTCGCGCTTGATGAGGTAGAGCAAGAGGTCGAGGGGGCCCTCGAACATCTCCAGATGCACTTCGTAGCTGGTGTTCATTTATGCCTCAGGCGAGCTTCATGGCCCGCCGGACCTCCCGCATGGTATTCTGGGCCGCCTCCCGAGCATGGGCGGACCCGGTCTCCAGGATCTTCTCAACGAGCCCGGATGCCCCGGCGAGCTCCTCCCGCCGGCGCGCGAATTCCGCGAAGGGCCCCTCCATTTCTAAAAGCAGATCCTTCTTGCACGCCACGCAGCCGATCTCTCCGGCCCGGCACTCCTCGCCTCGGCGAGCCGAGAAATCCGCCGAGGCGTACAACTTGTGCAGGGCGTAGGCCACGCAGCCGGGAGGGTTCTCCGCGCAGGGCTCAGGATGGCCGGGGTCGTCGGCGCGGGCCTTCAAGGGATCAGTGTAGAGCCTCATGACTTTTCTCTTCAAGGAGTCGGCCGTCTCGTAGATGTCTATGGCGTTGCCGTAGGACTTCGACATCTTGCGGCCGTCCGTCCCTGGAATCTTGGGGGTTTCAGTCAGCAGAGGCTGCGGTTCGGGGAGGACATCGCCGTAAATCGAGTTGAAGCGCCGCGCGATCTCCCGGGCAAGCTCCACGTGGGGGAGTTGATCATGCCCGATGGGAACGAGGCCGGCCCGATAGAGTAGTATGTCGGCGGCCTGCAGGACCGGATAGCCCAGGAAGCCGTGGGTATGGAGATCCTTGGCGTTGGATAGCTCCTGGAGCTGTTCCTTAAAAGTCGGGTTGTTCTCCAGCCACGAGAGGGGCGTGATCATGGAAAGGAGCAACGCCAACTCCGCATGCTCCGGCACCGCGGATTGCTTGAACATGACGCACTTCTCGGGGTCGAGCCCGGCCGCCAGCCAGTCGAGCGCCATTTCCCGGATGTTCTCCTGGAGCCGGCCGGTGTCGGCGTAGCCCGTGGTCAGCATGTGCCAGTCCGCCACGGCGAAATAGCAGGCGTGCTTTTCCTGCAAGCCCACCCAATTGCTGAGGGCTCCCCAATAATTGCCCACGTGCAGGCGCCCGGTAGGGCGCATCCCAGACATCAGGACCGAAGCGCCCTTCACCATATGAGGCCCAGCCTCGCCAAGAGCTGCAGGGCCAGGAGGGAAGGGAAAGTCACCAAGGCCTTGACCGCGCCCGCGGAGATCAGGATCATGAGGACGGCCAGACCGTAAGGCTTGTGCCGCTCGTAGAGACGGCGCGCGCCCCGCGGCAGGACCTGCCCCAGCACCTGGCTGCCGTCCAAGGGATGGACGGGGATCAGGTTGAAGAAAGCCAGAAAAACGTTGAGGCTCACCGCGAAAAGCAGGGCCTTAAGCAACGTGCTTTGGTACTGCGGGAAGAATGCGGGAAGGCCAGCGATCACGCGGTAAAGCAGGGCCGCGGCGACGCCGAGGCCGAGATTGGCCAGGGGCCCGACCAAAGCCACGCGCCACAAGGCCCAGCGCCCGCGGGCCAGGCGGGAGGGATTAACCGGGACCGGCTTGGCCCACCCCACCAGGGGCAGGTGAGAGAGCAGGCAGAAAACGGGAAGAAATACGCTTCCCAAAAGATCCACGTGAGGCAGGGGATTGAAGGTGAGCCGCCCGGCCTTTTGAGCCGTGTCGTCGCCGTTCCGCAAAGCCGCCGCGCCATGCGCCACCTCATGGACGACCACCGAAAAAAACAGGATCGGCAGTTGGACTATCCACTCCATGGGCACTATCTTATCAAAAACCGGCGCAGCCAAGAGAGCGCTTGCCGACGAGAAGCGATTTCGCCCGCCCACTGGGCCTCGGCCGCGGCCTGGAGAATCTCGTGGTAGACCTTCCCGGGCTCAAGCCCCAGGGCCGCCAAATCCCCCCCATTGAGGAAAAGGGGCTTCAAGGCCGCGCGCGGCAGATTGGGATAGGCGCCGGACAGAACCCGAAGGGCCAGGGGAGAAAGAGGGCCCCGAGGAGAAGCTCGGCCTTGGATCAGCTTCAAGACTCCGCCTATTTCTGCCGAGAGCGAATGCTCGACGGGCAGGGAGCGCAGCCAGCGCAGGCCCTCCTCGGGCCCCAAGGCCAAGGCCAGGACCGCCAGCCTCTCCCCGGAGCCGGAAGGAAACGCCTCGGGCCAGCGCAGGTCGGGATGAAGAAGGGAGAGATAGCCCAAGCCCTTAAGCCAGCGCAGAGGCTCGGCAGGGTCCTTTTCCTCGAGGATGCGCAGGAGCTCATGCAGCAGGCGATGGGGAGACAGGCTCGCGGCGTGCCCTGCCGCGAGGGCCTCGCGCGCTTGGGATTTCAAGCCCGGAGCGCAGCGCAAATGAAATCGGGAGACGAAACGCGCGGCGCGAAAGACCCGGGTCGGGTCGTCCCGGAAACTCCGGGGATGGAGGACACGCGCGATCCTCGCGTTCAAGTCCTCGAGGCCTCCGTAGGGATCCACCAACTCGCCCACCCCCCTCGGCAATAGCCGCAAGGCCATGGCATTGATCGTGAAATCGCGGCGGAACAAGTCCTCCCTCAAGGACGCCGCGGCCACGACCGGCAGGGCCGCGGGCTCGGGATAGTCCTCGCGGCGGCTCATGGCGAAGTCCACGCGGAGGTCTCCCGCGAGAACTTTCCAGGTTCCGAATCGGCCGAAAGACTCGGCCTTGCCGCCGAGGCGCTTGGCGCAGGACTCGGCCAATGGCTTGGCCTCCCCCTCCACGACCACGTCCAGATCCTTGGTGGCGCGGCCCAATATCCAGTCGCGCACGCACCCCCCCACGGCGTAGATCGGGATTTGCGCCTCCCAGGCCCGAACCGCCAACGGGCGCAAAATTGCCAGGGCTTGGGATGGGATGCGCAGCTCTGAGCTCAAAGGGACTTGACCGTGGAGGCGGGAGGCAGGGGTTCCTGCGGATGGGACTTCAAATGCTCGAGAAGCTCCTTGTAGGAGGACAGGCTGTCGTTGGCCTCGACCACACGCTTCAAGCCCTCGAGCAGGACCTGGCACGTAATACCGCTCCCGTCGGCTCGCCGGTAAGGCAGCGCCGATGGGATGCGGCGCCGTCGAGCGTAGCTCGGACTCACCTCGTAGAGCGCCAGATCAAGCTCCTTGGCGAAGCACTCCATCACCTCCCGCTCCTCACCGCGGTAATTCTCGCCCTCGAGGACTTCCGCCAAGCCATCGGGCCCGAAGAACACCTCGGGCTCGAGGTCCAGCGAGAATTCGGATCCCATGGCCTCTTTCATGGCCAGGAAATCCTCCCGCATCTTCTTGCGCCAGCGCTCTTCCTTGTCACGGTAGCTCTCCGGCATGACGAAGGCTAGAATCTCGGCCCGCGGCTCGAAATAGACGTAGGGCTCCTGCGGAAAGAAAGGAACGTCGCATGAGGGGCAGAGGAGGAGATTGCACTCCTTGGCCATCACGGCCTCGCGCAGGACCTCGTCGCGGTCGCCGCGGATGAAGCTCCAAATGCGGACCTCGAAGGGCTCGCAGCCCTTGGGGCATTTCGCCGTGATCTCGCCTTGGAATGACATATTTGCCTTGCCCGCTCCTTGTTGCCATTATATCAACTCCGGTGGAACTGTGGGCGCCCACAGCTGATCAGTCGGAGGGATAGCCGTTCTTCTGCAAAAGATACTTCAGCCGCGCTTTTCCCTCCGGATCGCGGCTTAAGTCGTAGAGAAAAATGGAATTGCCCGCGGCAAAGACTGGCGTGCGGGATTTGAGCCAGGAAAATCCCTCCCGATCAACGAAGTAGAGCCCCTGCAGGTTGGTGGCGGAAACAGCCAACAAGTCTGGCTGGGGAGAACTCGGCGCCAAGCCCTCCCGCCTTTCTACCGGGCTTACGCAGCCGAGGGGGACGTAGCGCAGGCCGTAGTAGGAGGGATCGGCAGTGCCGAAATAGGAAAGGACGATGGGAGGACTTCCACGGCGGGCGATCTCGCGGGCAAGCCCCTTCAAGCCCTGACCCCAGTCCAGGTTGGAGTCCACCAAATAGCGGTAGCCTTGCCCGGGCGGCACGAGCTCATTGAAATACGCGAGATGGTCGGGATGGGCCTTGAAGACGCTGGCCGCCAGCCAAAAGGCCGCGAGGCCGGCCAAAGCCCGAGGCCAGTACGGGCGGCTCCAGGCCCAGAAAGCCCCGCGGGCGCCCAACACTATCATGAACGGGTACAGGGGCAGGATATGGCGGTAGCCGATCTGCGTTCGAGAAATCGTCGCCGCGGTGAAAAAAACCGCTGGTGGAAGCAAGAGCCAGAGCTCCCCTCCTCGCCTCCTCTTGAGGCTCGCCACAAGTCCAGCCGAGGAAAAAATGAGGAGCGGCAAGGGCGTCTTCCAAAGAAACGCCGCCGGAAAGTACAGCCAGAAGCCGGACGTGGAATAGTCACCGCTCAGGAAAGTGGCCCGCCCCTCTCCCAACCGGGCGAAAGTCGCCCTCAAGCCTTGCCAATACGCGCCAAGACCCTGGAATCGGTAAACGACAAGAAGAATCATGAGCGCCGAAGCGCAAAGCCCCAGGAGCTTCCAGCCGCGCCTGCCCTCGACGCGCCCCAGCAAAGACTCAAGACCCAGTCCCAAAAGCAGGACGGCGGGCATGATGATGAGGCTGAACTTGGAGGCCAGCCCCAAGCCCAGGCAAAGCCCGGCCAGCATCCACCGGCCTTGGGAGCGCCGCGCCATTGAAAGGAGCCAACAGGTCAGAAAAAAGAACACCGCGGCCGGCATGTCCGTGGTCACCAGAGCCGCGTTCGAGATCAAGGGCGGGCTCAAAGCGAGAAGGAGCGCCCCGGCCCAGAGCCCGGCGGGGCCCCCGAGGCGCAGGGACCACTCCAGGACGCCCCAGGAGAGAAACGTTGGCCAGGTGAGCAGGCACCAAAAACGCGCCGTGTCCAGAAGCCTCTCGGCCGGAAGGGAATTCTTGTAGAGAAAGAGGTCTCCGTAATTATAGAGCCGCCTTTCCCGCCAAAACGCATGATCGAAAAAGGCCCGGGGCCCGTGAACCAGGAGAGGCAAAGCGGCCCAGAGCTCGCCAAAGGGCGGGTGGTTCTCGTCGTTCAAGCACTGGCCGGGCCGCAGGAGGCAGGAATAGCCCGAGACCAGGTGGACCGGCTCGTCGAAAGTGGGGGCCGCGCTTCGGATAAATCCCCGACCCAGCCAAACCATGACCAGAACCGATCCCAGCCACGCCGCGAAAAATTGACGGGACATGAATTCGGTGACAGTTACCGATCTCGCGAAAGTATACTTAATTGCCCTTTCTGGCAATTAAGTAACTGTCACCGAACTTTAAGGTTGCGCTCTACGGCGGCGATTTCCTCGAGCTGTTCGCGGCGCTTCTCGATCATGCGGGTGCTGAGCGGGATCACCTTGCTTTTCTCGATCTCGAGCATGACGTCCTCGGTTCGCTCAACGTGCGCCAGCCCGCGGCCTTGGTAGGTTCCCCGGAGCCAATCACCCAACTCGCCGAAGAGATCCCAATCGCTGAAGAGCTCATCAAGCAGGACCTTGAGGACCAGGCCCAACCCGACGAGCCCGATGCTCAAGGTGATGACGAATCTGAGGTAGTATTCCATGTCTTTGTCCTCGCCATTATTTTAGCGGCCAAGCCCAGGCCCCGGCAGGGCCTAAAGGCCCGCACCCGGATGAGAAAGGGCCTACTCGATTATAGGACTAAAGTCCTACCTTTTGGGGGGATCATCTAGCTGATCGGCAAAGGCGGGGGCTCGGGGGCGTGGGGGCCGGGGGGCCGGCGCAGGAGCTCCGGGAGGCGCTGAAGGTTCCAGGCCCCGAGCAGGACGCAGAGCAGGCCCTGGGCCAGAACCACCCGGGTGACTCCCGCCGAGGAAGCCAGCCCCCCGACGAGAAAGCTCCCCAGGGGCGAAAGCCCGATGAAGATCATGGCGTAGAAGCTCATGATGCGGCCGCGGAAAAAATCGCTGGAGAGATCCTGGAGCAAGGTGTTGACCCCGGCCAATATCTTGATGGCGGCCCAGCCTATCAGCCACAGGAAGAAGCAGGACAGCCACATCTTATTCGAGAGAGCGAGCCCGCCCAAGGCCACGCCGAAGAGGACCAGGCTTTTGGTGATGACCTCGCCCAGGCCCTTGGCGTTGGGCCGGCGCGCCAGAATGAGGGCGCCGCAGGTGGCCCCGAGCCCCGAGGCCGACGACAATATCCCCAAGCCCTTGGCCCCCGAGCGCAAAACGTCCTCGGCGAAAACCGGGAGCAGGACGTAGATGGGGAGCCCGGCCAGGCTGAAGAGGATGAGCAGGAGCAAAAGAATCTTGATGGACCTGTGGCCCGCGGCGTACGCCAGGCCGCTTCGGATCTCCTCCATGACGGATTTGGGCGCCGCCGCCCTTTTCTGGGCGATGTCGGTGATGAAATGAAGGGCCGCGATCACCGTGATGAAGCTCGCCGCGTTGAGGGCGAAGCACGGCCCCTCCCCCATGGAGCCGATGATGAGCCCGGCCAAGGCCGGGCCCAAAATCCGCATGGCGTTGGTGATGGTGGAGTTCAAGGCGATGGCGTTGTGGCGATGCTCGCTCGGCACGAGCTCCCCGATCAGGACCTGCCGGGCGGGCATGTCGAAGGCGTTGACGAGGCCCTGGCAAAAAGCCAGGGTAAACACGTGCCAAACCTGGATGCGCCCCAGCCACACCAGAACGGCCAGGACCGAGGCCTGGACCATGGCCAAGAATTGCGTCCAGCGCAGGAGCTTCACGTGGTCCGCCTGGTCCACCACGGAGCCAGCGTAGAAGCCGAAGAGAAACACCGGGAATTGCCCCGCGAAGGCGCTCAGCCCCAGCATCATGGGATCCTTGGTCAGGCGGTAGATGAGCCAGGACTGGGCCGTCTGCTGCATCCAGGAGCCGCACAAAGATATGGTCTGCCCGAAGAAGAAGAGGCGGAAATTCCGGTGGCTTAATGAGCGGAACATAGGCGGGAAGCCTTCTCCAAAAAAGCGAGAGATTGGGCGCTCAAAGGCCGGGCTTGAAGATTTTCCTTCAGCTGCTTGGAGGTGCGCGCGCCGACCACCGCCGAGGCGACCCCCGGGCGGGACATAAGCCAGCCCAGGGCCGCCTGGGCCGGGGTCAGGGTCTCGAGCCGGGCCACTTGCTTCAAGACCGCGACCAGTCCCTCCAGCCGCCCTTCCGCGAGCCTGGGAAAGGCCGCGTCCGGGTCGCGCCGGCGCCCTTCGGGGCGCGGGCCGCCGTGGTATTTCCCGCTCAAAAGGCCGCCTCCCAAAGGGCTCCAGGCCAGAATTCCAACCTCGTTTTCAAGGCACGCGGGGAGCAAGTCCTCCTCGATAAAGCGGCTGGCCAGGCTGTACTGGACCTGGTCGAATTCGAAGCGCGCCCAGCCCCGCTCCGCCGCCGGGGCCAGGCATCGCCCGAGTTGAGGGCCCGAAAAATTCGAGCAGCCCAGGACCCGGACCTTGCCCTGCCTGCGCAATATCTCGAAAGCCTCGAGGCTTTCCTCTATAGGGACCTCCAGGTCCCAAGCGTGGGGCATGTACAAATCCACGTAGTCGGTCCTCAGCCGAGCCAGGCTCTCCTCGAGGGCCTCGAGGATGCGCCGCCGAGACAGCCCTCCCGAGGACGGGTCCCCCGGCCGCATCTCCCCCAGCACCTTCGTGGCCAGGAGCACGCGGGAGCGGCGCGGACCCAAAATGCGCCCCAGCGTGGACTCGGAAGCTCCCCGGCCGTAGATGTCGGCGGTGTCGATGAGGTTGACCCCGAAGTCCAGCGCCATATCCAGGAGGTTTCGAGCCTCCCTCTCGTCCAGGGCCCCGACCCCGTGCCAGTCCGCCCCGAAATTCATGGTGCCCAGCGCCAAGGCGCTGACTTTGACGGCACTGCGGCCTAGGGAATTGAGCTTCATTAAACAAAGGCCGGTGCCAGGCACCCTTTAGGAGCCAGGCACCGAGAGGAAGTATAATATCTAATATGTCCCCATTCCGGCTCAAATCCCAGTTCACCCCCGCCGGAGACCAGCCCCAAGCCATCGCGCAGCTCATCCGGCGCGTCAAGGAAGGCGCTCCGGCCCAGGTCCTGCTGGGGGTGACGGGCTCGGGCAAAACCTTCACCGCGGCCAATCTGATCCAGGCCTTGGACCGGCCGGCCTTGGTCATTTCCCCCAACAAGGTCCTGGCCGCCCAGCTCTACGCCGAGTTCAAGGCCTTTTTCCCGGAGAACGCCGTTGAATACTTCATCTCCTATTACGACTATTACCAGCCGGAGGCCTACATCCCCTCGACCGACACCTACATCGAGAAGGACTCCTCCATCAACGACCGCATAGACAGGCTCCGGCTCAAGGCCACGAGCTCGCTTCTCGCCCGCCGGGACGTGATCGTGGTGGCCTCGGTCTCCTGCATCTACAACATCGGCTCCCCCGAGCATTTCCGCGGCCAGAGCGTGCCCCTCGAGGCGGGCTATAAGACCTCACGATCGGACCTCATCCAGAGCCTGGTCAACATCCATTACGAGCGCAACGAGACGGAGTTCACCCGGGGCAAATTCCGGGTCAAGGGCTCGGTGGTGGACATCTTCCCGGCCTACATGGAGACCGCGGTCCGAGTGGAGCTGGGCGACGAGGCGGTGGCCTCCCTCACCGAGTTCGACCCCCTGACCGGGGCCAAGCTCAAGAGGCTCGAGCGCGAGTGGATTTACCCGGCCAAGCACTTCGTCACGGAGGCCGAAGAAAGGGCTCGAGCCATCGAGTTCATCTCGCGGGAGATGAAGGAGCAAGTGGAGCATTTTAAGTCCCGCGGCAAGCTCCTGGAGGCCCAGCGCCTGGAGCAGAGAACGCGCTACGACATGGAGATGCTGCGCGAGATGGGCTTCTGCCACGGCATCGAGAACTACTCCCGGCATCTCTCGGGCCGCGAGCCGGGGGAGCGGCCTTACTGCTTGATCGACTACTTCCCCAAGGACTACCTCCTTCTGGTGGACGAGTCCCACGTCACCGTCCCCCAGATTCGCGGGATGCACGAGGGCGACCGCGCGCGCAAGCAGACCTTGGTGGACTTCGGCTTCCGCCTGCCCTCGGCCCTTGATAACAGACCTCTTAAATTCGATGAGTTCGAGTCCCTGGCGAGCCAGGCCTTGTACATCTCCGCCACACCCGGCCCCTACGAGCTCAAGAAGGCCAAGGGAGAGGTGGTCGAGCAAATCATCCGCCCGACCGGCCTGGTGGACCCCGAGGTCGTCATCCGGCCCACCGAAGGCCAGCTGGGCGACCTGATGGTCCGCGTCCGGGAGAGGGCCGAGAGAAAAGAGCGCACCTTGGTCACCACCTTGACCAAGCGCACGGCCGAGGATTTAAGCTCCTATTTGGCCGGCAAGGGCCTGCGCGTGCGCTACCTGCACTCCGACATCGAGTCCCTGGAGCGCATCCAAATCCTCCAGGAGCTCCGGCAGGGCAAATTCGACGTCTTGGTCGGCATCAACCTCCTGCGCGAGGGCCTGGACCTGCCCGAGGTCTCCTTGGTGGCCATCCTCGGGGCCGACCACGAGGGCTTCCTGCGCTCAGAGACCACCTTGATCCAGATCTCGGGCCGCGCGGCCCGCAACGTGGGCGGGCAGGTGGTCCTGTACGCCGACGAGCGCACCGGCTCCATGGACAGGGCCCTCTCCGAGATGAACCGCCGCCGCAAGAAACAGCTCGAGCACAACCGCGCGCACAAGATACAGCCCCGGACCATAGTCAAGGCCGTCCAGGAGCTCGAGGAGTTCCAGACTTCGGCCAAGCGCGAGGGCCTCTCCCTCCTGCGCGAGACCTCGCGGGCCCTCACTCCCAAAGACGTGCCCATCCTGGCCGAGGAGCTGGAGACCCAGATGAGACAGGCCGCCGACAACCTTGACTTCGAGCTCGCCGCCGCTTTGCGCGACCAGCTGTTGGAACTGCGCGGCATGGCCGCGGTTCGGCGCAAGAATAAATGAACTATGTCCGGACACCCGGTATTCGGCGGAGGAATAAACGGATGAACAAAGAGCTTCTCGCAGCCGCCAAAAGACTCATCCGCGAGGCCCTCAAGGAGGATTTGGGCTCCCGTGGGGATATCACCACCCGCTTCTTGGTGCCCACCGGAGCCAGGCTGTCGGGCGCGGTCGTGGCCAAGGCCCCGGGAGTAATCTGCGGGACCGAAATCGCCCGGGAAGTGTTCCGGCGGGCCGCGCCCGGCTGCCGGATTGAGATGCTCGCCCGCGACGGGGCTGAAGTGCGGACCGGGCAGGCCGTAATGAAAATCTCCGGTGGCCGCGCGGTCCTCTCCGCGGAAAGGACCGCGCTTAATTTCCTCCAGCGCCTCTCGGGAATCGCCACCGCGACGCGCGGCTATGTCGAGCGGGTCCGGGGCACCCGGGCCAAGATCTACGACACGCGCAAGACCCTCCCGGGCTGGAGGATTTTGGAAAAGTACGCGGTCCGCTGCGGCGGGGGCTTAAACCACCGCATGGGCCTCCACGACGCGGTTTTGGTCAAGGACAACCATTGGACCCGCTGCCCGGACATGGCCTCGGCCGTGCGCGCCTTGCGGCGGCGCCATCCCCGAATCCCAGTGGAACTGGAGGCCGCGAGCTTGGCGCAAGTTGAAAAGGCCCTCGCCTCCAAGCCCGACATCATACTTCTCGACAACATGTCCCGCGCCGGGCTCAAAAAAGTCATCCTTCTGGTCCGCGCCAAAGCCCCCTCCGTCTTAATCGAGATATCCGGCGGGGTCTCCCTCGAGGGCCTGCGCTCCTTGGCCGAGCTCGGCCCCGACCGCATCTCGGTCGGGCGCATCACGCACAGCGCCCCCGCCCTCGACCTCAGCCTGGAAATCGAGTGAGCTTGCCCGGCATAGCGGAAATACTGCACTTGAGGCGGGCCGAGTCCACCCAGACAGTGGCCAAATTCATGGCCGAAGAAGGGGCGGCCGCCTGGACCGTGGTCCGGGCTGATTCCCAGAGCCGGGGGCGGGGCCGGATGAGCCGGCGTTGGGAATCACCGGAGGGAGGGCTCTATTTCTCCCTGATCTTAAGGCCAACATTCTCC
The DNA here is from genome assembly GCA_016218575.1 of Elusimicrobiota bacterium. Classification (NCBI taxonomy): domain Bacteria; kingdom Pseudomonadati; phylum Elusimicrobiota; species Elusimicrobiota bacterium. The sequence continues at coordinate 163,130 of JACRDN010000019.1, read as the reverse complement.
CCTTCGCGCCTGCCCGAAATATCGCTACTGACCGCCCAAGCCGCGGCCCAAGCCCTGCGCGATTTAGCACCCCTCGACTACGTCATCAAGCCGCCCAACGACGTCCTGGCGTGCCGCCCCGGGGAAAAGCCCAGGAAGGTCTGCGGGATATTGGCCGAGGCCTCCGGCTCCTCCCGAGGCGTGGACTGGCTGGTCCTGGGAGTGGGGATCAACGTCAACAACCTGCCCAAGCTCAAGAAAGCGGCCAGTCTCAAGCAGTTATCGGGGAAGTCCTATGATTTGGACGAGGTTCTAGAAATGTTCCTGAGGAGATTCAATGCACTCTATCAAGAATAAGGTCGTCCTCGTCACCGGAGCCTCGAGCGGGATCGGCTGGGCCGCGGCCAAGGCCTTCGCGGCCGAGGGGGCCATGGTAGCCCTGGCCGCCCGGCGCGTCGAGAAGCTAAGAGAGCTCGAAGGCCTGATCGTCCGGGCCGGGGGGGAGGCCTTGGTGCTGCCTTGCGATATATCCCGCCCGGAGGAAAGCCGCGCGGCCTTGGAGGGCACGCTCAAACGCTGGGGTCGCCTCGACATTTTGGTCAACAACGCCGGCATTCTCTCCTCCGTCCCCTTCCACGAGCAAAGCCCGGAAGACATCGAGGCCATCATGCGCACCAATTACCTGGGGGCGGCGGGCCTCATCCGCGCGGCCCTGCCTCACATGCTAAGGCAAAGCTCGGGACACGTGGTCAACGTGGCCTCCGTGGCCGGCATCGTTGGATTTCCCTACATCGCGGCCTACTGCGCCTCCAAGTTCGCCTTGGTGGGGCTGACCGAGGCCCTCCGGAGGGAGTACTATGGAAGCGGGGTGGCCTTCACAGCCCTCTGTCTCGGGCTGGTGGATACCCCCATGGCCGACCAGAGCCTGCGCGACGAGGCCTTCGGCAAATGGGCCAGGCCCAAGACCGCCGAGCAGGTGGCCGCGAAAATCCTTGCCTGCTGCCGCTCGCGCGCCGCCGAAATCATCTACGCGGACGCCCCCTCCTGGTCCTATCGGCTTGCCTCGGTTCTGCCGCGCCTAAGCGACTGGATCATCCACCAAGGAGCCAAGCGCCTTCACCCGGTCGGCCGACGAGGAAACAAGACCAAAAAAGCTGAAAATTGATATAATCCGGTTTAAGGTTTGAATCAGCATTGCAACGGAGTATTCCCATGAGCGATACATTCTTGACCCGGGCGGGCTATGAGAAGCTGATCAAGGAGCTAGAGCCCCTCAAGCGGCAGAAGGCCCAGCTTTCCCAGGACATCGCGGATGCCCGCGAGAAAGGGGATTTGAAGGAAAACGCGGAGTATCACAGCGCCAAGGAGCGCCTGGGCGAGATCATGAGCCGCATCGCCAAGATCCAGGACAAGCTCCAGAACGCCAGGATCATAGATGAGCTCAAGCTCACCTCCGGCGTGGTCTCCATCGGCTGCCGGGTCACCTTGAAGGACGAGGAAGGCGACGAATTCTCTTACACCTTGGTGGGCGAGGACGAATCCGACCCGGCCGAGGGCCGCATCTCGGTCTACGCCCCCCTGGCCCAGGGCCTGCTCGGCAAAAAAGTGGGCGAGAAGGTTCAAGTCGAGCTTCCCGCCGGCCCGCGGAATTTCACGATCCTGGGCGCCGAGCCCGCGGTTTAAGCCCGCGCCCTCTTGGAGAAGCTCCTCCTATCACGAGCCCTAAAGGCCGAGGCGCGTCGGGCCGGAGCCGACCTCGCGGGCCTGGCACCCGCTCGCCCATGGCCCGAGGCCTCGGCCTACAATTCATGGCTGGAGGCCGGGATGCAGGCCGGCATGGGCTACATGGCCCGCAACCAGGAAACCCGGCAGGACATCACCCATTGGCATCCCGAGGCGAAGTCGGTCCTGATCTGCGGGTTCTCCTACGCCGACAACAGCAAGAAGGAGGCCGGTCCTGACCGGGGCCGTTTGTCGCGTTATAGTGTCCTCGCCGATTACCACGACGAACTCAAGAAAAGGATGCTGGGCCTCTTGGAATGGTTCCAGGCGGCCTCGGGCGGAGGCACCGGCCGGGTGTTCATAGACACGAGCCCGGTCCTGGAGCGCCTCTACGCGCGCTACGCGGGCATCGGCTGGGTCGGAAAAAGCACCATGCTCATAGCGCCCAAGCTGGGCTCCTACTTCTTTCTCGCCGGCCTTTCTCTGGACCGGGAGCTGGCCTGCGACGAGCCGACCCCAGACCACTGCGGCTCCTGCGATCGCTGCCTTAAGGCCTGCCCGACCGAGGCCTTCCCCCGAGAAAGGGTGCTCGACGCCAACCGCTGCATCGCCTATTTCACCATAGAGCACCGCGGGCCCATCCCGGATGGGTTTCGGCCCGGGATGGGGAATTGGATCATGGGCTGCGACATATGCCAAGAGGTTTGCCCCTGGAACCGCTTCGCCGTCCCGGGATCGGTCTTTAAGCCCGTGCTGGACTCATCCATCGCCCTCGAGGAGCTGGCCGAGCTGAGTCCCGCCGAGTTCAAGCAGCGCTTCCGGCATACTCCGGTCGAGCGCGCCAAATACCAGGGCCTCCTGCGCAACGCCCTCCTTGCCATGGGTAATTCAGGGGACCAGCGCTTCATCCCCAGCCTCCAGAAATGGGCGTCCGACCCCGACCCCGTCTTGAGCGAGCAGGCCGCCTGGAGCTTGAGAACTTTGGTAGACTTTTTCCCGCGCCATGCTTAAGAAACTCTCCGTGGCTCTGCCGGCCCTGATCCTTCCTGTCTTGGGCTGGTCCCAGGAGGGGGGGCCCCAGGATTTGCTTCCCAAGCGAGAGATGATCCAGCAGGTGGAGCCCCCCAGCCCCGAGACCCCCAAGGCTCTGCGCTGGATGCTCAAGCCCATCAAGAAAGGCATCCTGGTGCGCCTGCCCATCGTGGACACCGACCCCAACCGCGGAGTGACCGCCGGGGTAATGCCCATATGGGTGATCCAGGACGAGAAGCAGGACCTCATCAAGCATATCCACGCCCCCTCGCTTACCTATAACAGGAACTTCGGCTTCATCCCCACCTACCGCTACTACTATTACCCTGCCTCCAACGCGGCCCTGATCCTGCGCGGCTCGGCCTCGGGCCAGGCCGAGCGCGAGTTCCTGGGGCATTACGACGACGGCAGCTTCGCCGGGACTCCCGTGGACCTGGAGTTGATGCTCCAGTACAACGTGGACGCGGGAAAACGCTTTTTCGGGCTGGGGCCCGCCTCCCCCAAATCCGCCGAGTCCAACTATATCGAGGACATCATCCAATACAAGGTGGGGGCGGGACTCCCGCTGGCGCCCGAAAGCCATTGGCGAATCCGGCTGGCCGACCATCTGCAGGCCTTCCGGCTGTCGAACGGTCCCATCGCCAATCTCCCCTCCTTTTCCGCGACCTTCCCCGGAGTGGCCCCCATCCACCGCCAGCAGAGCCACGACATGCGCCTGGCCGTGAATTACGACACGCGAGACCACGCGGTGACGACCAGCCGCGGGGCCTACCTCGAGACCTTTTTCGAGTCCTCGACCCGGGATCTGGCCAGCTCCTATGACTACACCCGCTGGAGTGTGGACGCGCGCTATTTCCGACCCTGGCCCAATAGAGAGGGCAAGGTCTTGGGCATCAATCTCAAGTACGAGCAGCTCCTTGGAAACGCCCCCTTTTGGCTCCTACCCAGCCTCGGCGGCAAATACAACCAACGCGCCTACGGCGCCGGCCGCTACGTGGACCGCGGCATGATGGCCTTGAACCTGGAGCAGCGCTTCACGTTCTGGTCCGCGCGCATGGCCGGGGTCAAGACGGAGTTCGAACTGGCCCCCTTCACGGGCCTTGGGAGCGTCTTCGACAATCCCGGCAAGATGACCCGGCGCCACATGAGGCCCGTCTACGGCGCGGCGGTGCGCGCGGTGGCCAAGCCCCAGGTGGTGGGCTCCATCGACTTCGGCTTGGGCCAGGAAGGCCTGGCCGTGTTCATGGACATCAATTATTCCTTTTAAAGGAGCAAGAACGAACTCCTTGATCGACCGGCTTAAAGGCCTGGCCAAAAAATCCCTGGAAGCCAACGTCAGAACAATCCACTCCCCAGGAAGAACCCGCTCGCTACTTGTAGCCGGATCGCGGCAATTCCAGTCCGTCTGGACCCGGGATTTCTGCTTCGCGGCCGGAGGGCTTCTCGCCTGCGGCCAGGCAAGAACGGTGGCGGACACTTTGGATGAGATATTGGCGGGGCAGAGGGAAGATGGCTTGCTGCCCCGCCTGCTGGACTCGCATAGTCATTTCCTGCGTTTGCTGAGAACCACCTTCGGCCTGAAGACGCCCTTCAAGGGTGAGCTCCATGCCAATTTCATCTCCGATCATTTTGTAATTTCAATAGACTCCAACAGCCTGGTTCCTTGGACGGCGGCGCGTCTGTGCCGCGCCACACAAGATCAAAAATGGGCTCGAAAAGCCTGGCCCAAGCTCGAGAAAAGCATGCTCTTCTATGAGCCCCTCTTAAGAGAGGGGCTCATCCACCAGCCCCCCTTCTCGGATTGGAAGGACACCGTGGGCACCCGGCGCGGCGCCGTGTTCTTCACCCAAGTACTGCATTGGAAAGCCCTGGAATCCATGTCGGAACTAGCGAGCCTTCTAGGCGCGCCTGGAGAGTCCGCCGTCTGGAAGAAGAAGGCGCTGGCTTTCTCCTCCCTCCTCAACGAGAAATTCTGGGATGAGAAGGGAGGCTTCTACCGGGACAGCCTCCATTACCCGGTCTTCTCTAGCGATGGGAACCTGGGCGCGATCGTCTGGGGCCTGGCCTTCCGGGAGCAGGGGTTGACCATTCTCGAGTCCCTGGAAAGGCTCAAGCTCAACACCCCTTGGGGCCCCAGGTCATCCCAACGCTACCCGTATCGGCAGAAGGGCTGGCTGGCGCGCCTGGCCTTGGTCCACGGCTACCAGGACGACTACGTCTGGCTGTGGCAGTCGGCCCTGCTCCTGCAGGCCTACCATCGCCTGGGCCTGGAGGAAGAAAGAAACGCCCTCCTTCAGGCGCTAGGAGAGCGCGTGCTTGCCGAGGGAGAGATCGGGGAGGTCTACCGGCCCGAGGACGGAGGCCAGGCCCGAACCTGGCTTTACCGCTCGGAGGCACCCTTCAGCTGGAGTTCGGGGATGCTGTTGGAAGCCCTAGCAATTTCAGGCTGAAGTCAGAAGCGGCGGAAATCGAGACTCTCCAGGCCCAAGGCCGAGAGGACCGAAAGCTCCACGGCGCAAGCCTGGGCAAGAGGACGGTCAAAGCGCAGGGGCGCCACAAGGTCCACCTGCCTGGCGGTCAGGAAGCGGGGAGTCATGGAAAAATTGGCGGTTTCACAGTGAAGCAGGTACGGGTGCGCCAGCACCACCGTCCCAGCGCGGCCTGTGAGCTCCACGAAATCACGACACTCGCCCACAATCTCGTTTATCGGGATCTCAGTCTTGACCACGCCCTCGGGATGCTCGAGAAGACAGCGGGCGACCCTGCCCACCGAGTCGCAGGCGATGCGGGTCCCGCCGCTTCCGGGCCCCGCGTCCGACCACAGGACGAAAGTGAGAAGCCCCATCTCCGCTGTGTCGAGAAAGCGCGGCTCATGGCTTCCGTCCAAATGCCAATTCATGTCCCCCCGATTCTCGCCGGCCGGATCCCGGCTCGGGAACTTGACAATGAAGCAGTCCGACCAGGTATGCGCGGATCCGTGGACGACACGCTCGGCTCCTCCCACCAAGGCGCAAATGGCCTCCCAAGCCCTGGGCGCGAAGTCCGCCACCACGACCGAGCTTTCTCCCGGCAGAAAAGAACGCTCCTCTTTCCAGGTATTGGGGTCCTTGGGGTCATAGCCCAACCTCTGGTAAGCCCTGTCTATGAACTTGCGCGCCGCGTCCTTGGAAAAACAATTTTCCAGGGCAATATGCCCGCGTGAAAAAAAACTCCGCTTCTGGTCCTCGCTTAGGCCCATAAAACGCAAAACCCCGGGGCTCAACCGTACTTATACTTCACGCCCATGCCGCCGTCGGGCCAGTCGCACTGGATATTGTCGAAGGGGCAGAGCATGCGGCAGGCGCCGCACTCGATGCAGTTCTCGTAGTTGACGATCACTTTCTCGTGCGCGGCCTCCCACTCGTAGACCTTGGCCGGGCAGACGGTGGTGCAGGGCTTGTCCCTACAGGTCGTGACGCACGGGGCTGTCTCCGAGGAATTTCTTAAGACGATGTGGGCCACGGGGGATTTCTTCCACTCCAAGGTTCCCAACTTGGCCTCGACGGTCGTCTCTACCTTGATATCCATTTAGAGCGCCACCTTGCGCAAAGGAAACAAATCCTTCGCCACTTGGAAGAATCCCCTGCGCCTCACCAGCCCCAAGGCTTTCCTCAAATGCTCCCTCTTGGGCACGCCATCGGCGGAGAAGCGCATGTGGGCGAGCTCGCAGGCCAGTTGGGGGTAGAAATTGAGGAAGTCGGGGCTTTTCTCGATCGCATCCTCCAAGTCCCTGATCTCCTCCATGTCGGAGAGGACATAGCTCGCCTTGAGCTTGGAGACATAAGCCGAGAGGGAGGCCTTGGAGAAGTCCCCTCGCACCTTGGCCTCGATCACGGTCTCGCCGGCCAGGCGCCCCGAGGTCATGGCGAGGTTGGAGCCCTCGCGGTAGGCCGGGTTCGTCATTTGGGCCGCGTCCCCCGCCACCAGGAAGCCGTCCGCGGCCAAGGGCGGCATGGAATTGAAACCCCCCTCCGGGATGAGATGGGAGGAGTATTCCAAGGTTTTGCCGCCGGAAATCAATTTCTTTATCAGGGGGTGGCGTTTGACCAGCTCCAAATGGTCGGAGGGCCGCAAGCCCTTTTTCTGGTAGTGGGACAGCTTGCAGCCCACGCCCAAGGACAGGCTCTCCTTATTTGTATAGATAAAGACGTAGCCCAGCATCCCCAAGGTCGCGGAGCCGAACATCTCCATGGTGGCTCCCTCGCCGGGGTTCAACTGAAAGCGGTCCTCGATCACCTTGGGGTCGAGCGCGATCACTTCTTTGGCCCCAAGGGCCACCTCGGAGGGCTTGAGCTCATCGATGAATCCCGCCTTCTGGGCGAGGATGGAGTTGACCCCGTCGCATGCGAGCACAACGCGAGCTGGAAGCTCGTCGCCATCCCCGGTCTTGACGCCGCAAACCTTGCCATCCTTCTTCACGACGTCGCGCACCGCGACCCCGCTGAAAACCTCCGCCCCGGCCTCCTCGGCCTTGGCCGCGTACCATTGGTCGAACTTGACCCGGATGATGGTGTAGCAGTTGGGCACGCCCTCGAGGAACTTCAAGGACTTGTAGCCGACCGTGATCCAGGAATCGTCCGTGGTGATACAGACCTTCTGCTCCACGACCGGGCGTTCCATGGGGGCCTGGGGATCCTTCCAGAAATCGGGCACGATCTCGTGGAGCATCCGCGAGTAGAGCACGGCCCCCTGCACGTTCTTGGCCCCGGGATACTCACCGCGCTCGAGGACCACGACCTTGAGGCCAGCGCGCGCCATGGTTATGGCGGCCGAGATTCCGGCCGGGCCGGCCCCGACGATTATCGCGTCGTAGATGTCCTCGCTCACGCCGGGCGATTCACAGCGCTTTGCGCCGCCTGAACGAGGGCGTCGGCCTTGAAGGGCTTGGTCATGAAGGCGATGACCTGGGGGAACTCCTGGAAGAGGGTCTTGGAAGGCTCGAGGGCCGTCAGCACGATGATGGGCATGCTCTTGGTCTGCGCGTCCTCGGAGATCTTGATCTGGAGGGAGTAGCCGTCTATCCCGGGCAGCATGACGTCCAAGATCAGGAGGTCGGGCTTGACCCTCATTATCTCGTCCCAGGCCCGCCTGCCGCTGTCGCAGGTGCTTACCTCGAAACCGGCGCCCTCCAATGTGTATTTGACCAGGTTGAGCATCTCCGGATCGTCATCTATCGCTAAAGCTTTCTTGGCCACAATTTTCTCCTAACCAACGATATCAATTCCCTTCTCGAAGGTCAACGAAAGGCCAGGCGCTACCGCGCCTGGACGCTGCCCTTGCAGAACAGGCAGAAGCGGTCCATGCAACTGGGGCAAAAGAAGGCCCCGCATTTCGAGCATTGGTAGCTCTTGGAAACTCGGGCTAGGACTTTATTGCATTTGGCGCAGGCAGGCTCTGGCATTTTCCTCCCCCTCGAAGACAAGATAGAGATATGGCCCTTCCTCGACGGCCTTCTTGAGGCCGGGAATATCGGCCACGCGGGCCTCAGGAGCCTCTTGGCGCGGGCGGCGCAGCAGGAAAACAGGGCGATCCTCAAGGTCGCGAGCCTCGTAAACCATGGAAGGCTCCCGCCTCTCCAACTCTTTCTCCAGGATGAACAGACCTCCTACCACGGCCCCAAGCCGAGGCCCGGCGAGCTCGGAAGCAGGTCTCCGGGCATAGCCCAAGCGGAGCACTTTATCCTTACGCCGACGCCATTGGAATACGCTCATGCAAGCCAAGCCCCCAAGCGCGGCGAGGGTCGAGGCTCCGAGGAAAATGTCGCGGGCCTTGCGGCGCTTGGCCGGAACGGACTCGGTCTTACCAACCGCGACCTCCCGGCCGGGCGCGTATTTTCCCATGGCGGCGGCATAGCGGAGCATGAGCCTAGCGTCCAAGGCCGATGCCTTCTTATAGTCCGCCAAGATGTCCTGGGGCGGATATTTGAGCCCTTCCTTGGCCGTGGCGCGATTGATATACCCCGCCGAGCCTGAGGGGTGCAGCCGCACGGCCTTCTCCGCGTCGGCCAGAGCTTCCTCGTAACGACCCTCCCCCGCGTAGGCCTGGGAGCGTAGGTTGTAGGGCGAGACCCGGTCGTAGCCAAGCTCCAGGGCTTTGGTGGCGGCCTCGGCGGCGAGGCCGTAAGACCCGCTTTCTAGGAGAGCCTTGGCCCGGCGCAGAAAAACTCGCGGGTCCTGGGGCTCCTGCGCGCCGGCCAGCGATTGAAGGGCGAAGAAGAAGATGAGAAGCACAACGGGTCTCAAAAAGGTATCCTGTCAAAGGATAACAACCCCTCTCGGAGTTGTCAACACTCATGCGCAAGAAGGAATTCGCGGCCAAGATTTGGTCCAAGCTCATGACCTTCCAAAAGGAGAGGCGGCTCCTGAGTCCCGCAGACGGCGTCCTCGCCGCGGTGTCGGGAGGGCCCGACTCCGTTTGTCTGGCGCACTTCCTCGCCCAAATGGCGCCACGCTTGGGACTCAAACTGAGGATTCTCCATGTCCATCATGGGTTGAGAGGCCGCGAGGCGGACCGCGACCAGGACTTGGTCCTCAAGCTCGGCAAAACCCTGAATATCCCCGTCACGGTCGTCCACGCTGACGCCGCCCTCCGGGCGCGGGAGCGCGGCAAGGGCCTCGAAGACGCGGGGCGGGACCTGCGCTACCGGGCTTTGCGGAGCGCGGCCAGGAGATACGGCTGCGCCAAGGTAGCCACCGCCCACCAGCTCGATGACCAGGCCGAAACCGTGCTCTTGAACCTGCTGCGAGGGACCCGGCTATCCGCCTTGGCCGGGATCCCAGCCGAGCGGCCCCTGGGGCCCGGCCTTTGCGTGGTGCGGCCCCTTCTCTGCCTCAAGCGCCAGGAGATACTCGAATACCTGAGGGTCCACAACCTCAAGGCCAGGCGCGACAGCTCCAATCTCTCGGAACACTTCACCCGCAATTGGCTCAGACGCCGGATCATCCCGGCCCTCGAGAAGCGCCAGCCGCGCGCCAGAGAACATTTGGCGGGCATAGCCGCCCAGGTTCAGGGCAGCTTGTCGGCCAAGGTCACGGACTCGAGGAACACTGGATCCAAGGGCCGATCCGAGCCGTCCGACTGATCTCGCGGCACGGCCGCGATGGCGTGGGCGACCTCGAGGCCCCGCACCACCTCCCCAAAAATGGTGTGATGCCCGTTTAGATGCGGGGTCGGCGCCAAGGTGATGAAGAATTGACCGCCGTTGGTGTTGGGGCCGGCGTTGGCCATGCCCAGGAGCCCCGGCCTGTCGTAGCTCAAGGAGGGGTCGAACTCGTCGTCTATCTCGTAACCGATCCCGCCCCGGCCGTCGCCGCGGGGATCTCCGGTTTGGATCATGAAGCCTGGGATCACGCGATGGAAAAGCACGCCATGGTAGAGAGGCTCCTGCTTGGTTTTACCGTCTCGAGGATCCCTCCAGGCCTTCTTGCCGGAGGCCAGGCCGATGAAGTGCGCCGTCGTCCTTGGGGCCTTGTCCATGAAGAGCCGGACCATGATCGCTCCCTTGCTGGTCTTGAGCAGCGCGTAGCGCTGGGAGGCGGCCTGCTTCGGCGCTTGCCTTGCGCAAGCCCCAAAGGCAAAGACCGCCGCCAGAGCCGCGGCCAGCATCAGCCGAGAAGCTTGACGAGCTGCAGCATCAAGGCCAGGAGCGCGAGGGCAAAGCTAAGGAGGATGGCGCCCAATACCGCCAAATAAGGCAGCCCCAAGGTGAGCCAGGCCCGGCCCGCGCCGATATGGTAATTGTCCTGGAGGCTGCGGGCCTTGAGGCTCAGGTTCAAGAGGCCCGCCAAGGAAAAAACCGCGCTCGCGGTCCAGCCCGCGTGGGGAATAAGCCACTGGCCGACCAGAAGGAGCGGCACGCACAGGGCCCAAGAGAGGTCCGCCAAGCCCAGCATCACGAAAAGCCCTGCCGCGTTGCCCTTGATCCGGCCCATCTCGAGGATGAGGTGCAAGGTGGCGGTGAGAAGGAACCCGCAGGCCACTTCCCAGAGAAGTGCCAGCGCGCAGGAACCGGGAGAGAAGGAGAGAAACACCAGGCGCTGGCCCAAGGCCCGCGCCATGAAGAGGCTCAGGCCCCCGATGAGAAAGCACAGAATGCCGAAAGCCAGGGGTCGGCGCTCGTTGATGAGGGCCGCGGCCCGGACATGGTCCTCGAAATAATCGTAGACCAAGGAGAGCCTGTCCATGGGAGCCCTAGAGTCCCGGCCAGCGGTACTCGAGGCCCTGGTAGGCGAAGGGGAGGCCGGAAAGGAGGCCATGCCAGCGCGAGTCGAGCATTTCCACGATGCCGCTCAGCCTGTCGGTGTCGCGCTTGATCTTGGGTCGGCCCTTGATGCCGGCAAGCTTTCCCGCCAGCTCCAAAGCGTCCACGGAATCGCCCACCATGTCCACGAGATGGGCCGCAAGGGCCTGCCGCCCCGAGAAGATACGACCGTCGGCCAGGGGACGCAGCTGATCTTCGGGGATATGCCGGCCCTGGCTCACCGCGGCCAGGAACTGCTTGTAGGCGTCGTCGATCACGGCTTGCAGGATGCCGCGCTCCTCCTTGGTCATGGGGCGGGCGGGCGAGCCGATGTCCTTGTGCTTGCCGGATTTGATGGGGTCCACCTTGTAGCCGATTTTCTGGAAAAGCCCCTCCAGGTTGCCCACCGAGAAGATCACGCCGATGGAGCCAGTCAAGGTCCCGGGGTGGGCCACGATCTTGTCGCAGGCCATGGCGATGTAGTAGCCGCCCGAGGCCGAGACGTCGCCGAAGAGGGCCACGAAGGGGATGCGCTTTTCCTGGCGCACGCGCTGGATCTGGCTGTAGAGCTCCTGCACCGCCCCCACGCTCCCGCCGGGGGAGTTGATGTCGAGGACTATGGCCTTGACGCCCTTGGTCTCGGCCAAGGCCCGGATGCGCCGGGCCCACTGGTCCACGCCCTTCTCCCATATCTTGCCGCCCTCGGCGGTGTAGATGGGGCCGCGGATGCTCACCCAGCCGACTGAATCCCTCTGCGACAACGACAGAAGCCCGCCCGAGTCGGACTCGGGCGCGGCCTTGGGTGCCTGGGAGCGCAGGATCAGGAAGGCGGCCGCGGCCAAGGACAGGCCGTAGAGCGCGACCAGAAAATACATGAGCCGGCGCTTGACGCGCCGGTTTCCAGAGTGCGGCGCCTCGGGCGCCGACGCCGACTGGGCCGGAGCCATCTCATCCATAAAACGGTGGAGGCGGAGAGAATTGCACTCTCGTCCAAGTACCGTCCGCCAAGGTCCCTACAGGCTTAGTCCGTCTTGGGTTTCATCCGGAGAAAACTGCCGGACGAGTATCTCCGGACTACCCCCGTTCGGGCTTAGGATCCCCTCCGACGGGAACAGCGGGAGAATCCGCATCCTGCTCATGACGTCGGCACCCTCCAGCAGGAGTCGAGGACCGACGGGACCTACTGCGGTTTAGGCAGCGAAGGCCCAGTCACGCGCCGTTAGGCGATTCATGGCTTTTGTTTTTTGGTCGGATTTTGAACTGGCTCTGACCAACCAGTGCCTGCGACTCTTGACCCGACGATGCCTGTCGAACCTAATTCGCCCCCTGGAAGAACTATAGCAGATGCCGGGCTGTTCTTCAATACTATTGAATATTTATAGTTTATAGTTTATACTAAACTATAAACTATGAAGGGAGAAACGCGGTCCAAAATTATAAAAATCATAGAAGAGGAAGGGGCCACGAGACCGATCACTTTGGTCCATCGGTTGAAAATCACCCCCCAAGCCATCCACCGCCATCTCAAGCGCCTTTTGGCCGAAGGCGCGCTTGAGTCCCGCGGCCGCGGACCCCTAACCCGCTATTTCTTGGCCGGGCGCCCCGACCTGGAAAGAGCCATGCGTTGGTACGCCGCGGCGGGCCGCCCGGACGAAAGCCCCGCCGAGTTCATCTGCGAGACCCGTGACGTTTTTTCGGCCCGCTTGAGCCAGCTCAAAGGCGCCGATTTACCCCTCCTCATCTCGGCCGTCGGCGAAGTCGGGAACAACTGCTACGATCACAACCTCGGCCAATGGCGGGACGTGCCGGGATGCTGGCACCAAGCCCAAGCCGCCGTCGGCAAACAGTGGGTCTGCATCGCGGATCGCGGGCAGGGGATATGGCGTTCCCTGGCGCGGGTCGCCCCCGAGCTCAAGGACGAGCAAAGCGCCCTCGTCGCCGCGTTCGAGAGAACCATTTCCGGGCGGGCTCCTGAAAATAGGGGAAACGGCTTGAAGTTTGTTAAAAATATAATGACGGGAGGCGGCCGCCGGGGACTGGCCTGCCGATCGGGAAAGGGCATTGTGAATTACGGGCCGCTTGGCCCGGATTGCGAAAGGGAACTGGAAAGTCTGCCCGACTCGGAAGGCACGATCACTTTGATCGCTTGGAGCCTATAATGAAGATAAAGGTGAAGAAATACGGGGAGATTCTGACGTCGCGGCCCGCCGGGAAGGAGGCGGCTCTCGCGATGAAGGCCTACCAGAGACCGGCCGGGAACGAAAAAATAGAGCTCGATTTCGAGGGGGTGCTCTCGGTGGGCCCGTCCTGGCTCGACGAAGTGTTGAGCGCGCTGCGCCGGGAATACGGCAGGGACCGCGTCATTTGCCTTCCCAGCAAGAACCCCTCCGTCATCGAGTCCCTGAAAGTGATCGACGCCTAGCCCGGCTCTCGCCGAGCCGGAGCACGCTCATGACTCCCTGTATTTTTGATTCGATTTTTCGATTCAAAAACACAGGGAGAAACAAGACGACCCCCACAAGCTCTCCTTAAGGACTTACTTCCCGCAGAAAGACGGCGGGAGCGGCGATCTAACGTAGGTCAAAAGTCCTAATTATTTGGTGGGACCAAAGACTAAAAAGACTTCCCCACCAGGCCCCTGCGCTGGCCCATTGCCGCGGTTAACCTCAACACATGAATAAAATCAAGCCGTTCCTTGCCCTGCTCGCCGCGACCGTCTCCGCGACCTCGGTCCGGCCCGTCTTCGCGATTCGGCCAACCGAAGCGGACATCGCGGCCAAAATCGAGGCGCACAAATGCGAATCCGGCTGGACCGAGGCCGACAAGAGATTCACTGGGGATGAGCGCTGCCAGATAAAGGAGACAGCCGCGAAGGCGCGCTCCGAGCAGGAAGCCGAGTTTTTCAAGATTCAAAAATCATTCGGCCAGACGCAGAAGATTCCAATCTCCGACTATGACGCCTTTCGGGCCAAGGCGGAAACTCTGCTGGCCAAGCTCAATAACTCCAGCAAAGCGCTTGCCCATGAAAGAAGAAGGATCAGAGATAAGCTGATCAGAAATTCTTGGTATTTTGAAGAAAAGTACAATTCCTCGGATGCGGATAAAACCGCGGCCGCAAGGAGAATCCTCATTCTTGCCGCCTGGCAGGAGGATCGGGCTCAGCTTCAGGTTTATCTTGATGAGCTCGGCCAGCGCATCCGACAGGAGATGAACACCCGCGCGGCCATTCACAAAATCGAACTCCCCTGCAAGGCCCCCAGCGGCGTCTTCTAGAACCGCGCAAGGGTCTTGCGGATGAGGCCCTCGCGGGCCTCGATGGACTCGCAGAGGCGGAACTGGACCCGGGCGCGGTTCAAGTTGTGCTCGGGGTAGCGCACCTTGAAGTAGACGTCGCCGGCGAGGTAATCCTGGAAGAAGCGCAGGCCGAGCTCGAAGGCGATGAGGCGGATCGAGTCGTAGAGGTAGTCGCGGTCGGCCTCGCTCAGGAACTCCTTGGCCTGGGACATGTAGCCCTGGATGAAGGCCTCGCAAAGGTCCACGTCGAAGGCCACAGTCGAAAGATCGCGAGCCTCTTCCCCCACCGGGTTGCAGGCCGAGCGCAAAGCGTCGCCGAAATCATAGTGGATGAGGCCGGGCTTGACCGTGTCCAAATCCACTATGCTCGTGCCCTTGCCCGTGAGCTCGTCTATCATGATATTGTTGAGCTTGGGGTCCCCGTGGATGAGCCTCAGTCGAAGCTCGCCGCGCTCCAGGGCCGACTCCAGAACCCCCGAGAGCTTTCGGCGGCCTTCAATGAAGCGTGCCAGGCGCTTGGCCTCGTCCGAGGACTTGAGCCTCTCTCCCCCGGCCCGGTCGTTGAGAACTTCATCGTAAGCCTTGAGATAGGCCGGGGTCACATGGAAATTGGGCAAGGTATCGCGCAGACGCGAAGGGTCGAGGTCCGAGAGGAGGCGATGGAACTGCCCCAAGACGCAGCCGGCCTCCAAGGCGTGCTCGGGGCCCTGGGCGCAGTCATGGGAAACGGCCGAGGCGATCACGGTCATGGCGCGCCAATGCCCCCCCTCCTCGTCCAGGTGGAAATCCCTGCCGTCCCGCGTCGAGACCAGGCGCGGGAGTTGCCAGATCCGGTCCGCCTCATCGGCCTCCCGCTCCACTTTGCGGTGGACGTGCTCGGTGACCACCCGCATATTCTCCATGATCCAGGCTGGGTTCTTAAAAACCCTGAGGTTGATCCTCTGCACGATGCCGCGCTCCTCCGAGAAGGGGGTGCGAAACACCGCCAGAAAGGTATCGTTGACGTTCCCGGAACCCAAGGGCTGGATGGTGACCAAACGGCCCGGAAAGCGGAACTGCCGGGCGACCGAGGTTAAATCTACCGCTGTCTCGAGCATGGACGGCTATTATAGGTAATGGAGGGGGCCGCTGTCAGCCCAAAACGCGGCCGGGGGAAAGATCCTCCAAGGCGGCCATGAGCTCCCCGGCGCTCGCAAAGCGCCGGCCGGGGTCGGGGTCCAAGGCCTTGGCCAGGACCTCGTCGAGGCCCTCGGGCAGGCCCGAAGCGGCCTTGGTCAAGGGCGTGTAGTTCTTCTGCACCTTGTTGAGGAACATGCCCGCGCCGCTCCCCTGGAAGGGCATCTGACCCGAAAGCATCTCGTAGAGGCAGACGCCGAGGGAATAGATGTCGGCGGCCCGGCCCACCTCGCCTTGCTCCTGCTCCGGAGCCATGTAGGGAGGCGTGCCCACGACGGTGTTGGTGAGCGAGCGGCGGCTGGCCGCGTCCTTGGCCATGCGGGCGATGCCGAAATCCATGACCTTGGCCTGGCCGTCTTGCGTCACCATGATGTTGGACGGCTTGAGATCGCGGTGGATGACCCTGCGGGAGTGCGCGTAATCCAAGGCCTCGGCCACGCCGCGCAGTATCTCCAAAGTCTGAGACCAGTCCAGGCGCCCATGGGCCCCCGCCAAGTCGTAGACGGTCTTGCCGGGCACGAACTCGAAGATGAGATACACCTCCTCTTGGTCCTCCACGATGGCGTAAATGTCCACGATATGAGGGTGATGGAGGGCCGCGACAAGGCGGGCCTCGCTCAAAAAGCGCTCGCGCTCGCGCGGATCCTGGCGCAGTTCCTCCCTCATGCGCTTGACCGCCACCCGGCGGTTCAGGGAGACATCGGTCCCCTCGTAAACCTGGCCCATGCCCCCGATCCCGATCTGGCGCGAGAGCCGGTACTGGCCGCCGATCACGCCGGGCTCAGGAGGGCGGGCGTTCGGCCAGCGTCCGGTCTGGATACGGGTCCTGAGCGACGGCATGAAAAACGGCGCCGCGCCGAAGGCGAGCAGGAGAGCGCCGGCCGCGACGGCCAAGGCGACGAGGACCAGCCGAGAGCGACGGGCGGGAGCCGAGCGAGGGGCGGCTCGGCCCTCCTCCGGGAATAAGAAGAGCAGGTCCGCGTCCTCGGGAAGCTGGAGGGCGGCTTCGAGAATCGGCCCATAGCGGGGGTCGAGGGCCGCGGCCGCCTTTAGGGACTCCTGCATGGGGTCCCTCTCTGCCAAACCCGCCAAGGCCATGGCCCGCAGGTAATGGGCCGCGGCGTCCTTGGGGTTGACCTCCAGGGCCGCGTTGGCCGCCTGCAGGGCCTCCCGGTAGCGCTTGAGGCGGTTCAAGGCCGCCGCCTTGGCGTCGAGAAGGGGTCCGTTCTTGGGATCGAGCTTGAGTCCCGCCTCCGCGTCCTCCGAGGCCTTGTCATAGAGACGGGTTTTGGCGTAGGCCGCCGAGCGCATGTACAGGGCCTGGGCGTTCATGGCGTTAAGCTCGATCGCCCGAGTGGCCTGGGCGATCGCGTCCTGGTAGTCGCCGAGACCCAAAGAGTGCCTGGCCTGCTGAGCATAGCGCGCTGATTGGGCCAGGACCACAGGCGTCTCCGCCGCCGCGGCCGCCTTGGGGGAAGCCGCGAGACCGCCGAAGCCTTCTCCCGGCGCGCCGTCTTGGGACTCTGAAGAATTCCAAGCCGGGACCGCGGCGCCGGAGGGGGCCTTGCCCCCCACCTCGTGGGAAAGCTGGGCCAAGGCCAGGGCCTGGGAATCCGAGGGATCGATTTTCAAGGCGGCCTTGGCGTCCTGGGAGGCCTCGCGGTAATTCTTGAGCTCGTACTGCGCGGCCGCCCGGCCCTTTAAGGCCTCGAAATGGCCGGGGTCCAATTGGATCGCCTTGGTGTAATACTCCACGGCCTTCTTGGCATCGCCCTCCTTCAAGTAGGCGTCCCCGCCTTGGGACCAATTGTAAGGGTTGGGCGGGTTGTTGTGGATGGTATGGTCGGCGTGGTTCTTGGCGCCGATGACGCTGTTCATGATGGAATCCAACCCCGCCTTCATCACTATGTTATGGACGCTGGCCGGATTGGCCTCGTGCCCGCGAGGGTCTCCCCAGCCGGGCCCCGCGCCGGCTAGGCCCCGCTCATGGCGCGGCAGCGGCAAATGATCCAATCTCTCCCCGGATTTTTCCATTTGGCCGCGGTATTTCTCCAGCAGACTGTCGTGGGACTGGGCGGAAATGACGCGATTTTTGAAATCGTCCTCCAGCTTAACGTACTGGGCCGCGACCATCAGGATATGGTTCACCTCGGTGATGATGGTGGGCTTATACCTGCGCCGCGAGTCCTGGCCGGGAAGATTGTCGACCAACTCATGCATGACCCTGTGGAATTTTTCAAAGGTCCCGGGCCATTTCACCTCGAGGAGGGCCTTCTGCTCGGGTTTCAAGGGCAGGAGTTCGTCCTCGTCGCCTTTGCGGTGGTCTTCGGGCGGCTCGGCCGGCAAGTCCGGCGCGGCGGGAGGCTCCTGGTGATCGTGGCGGCCGCAGGAGCGGGCGTCCTTTCCGCAGACCATCGGCTCGTCGGCCCCCGCGCAAGCCGGGAGCGCCACCATCAGAAAGGCGGCGAGGATCATCCTCACAACGAGAGTGTAGGGGGCCCCCCTTGATTTGTCAAGGCAAGCCCGGCTTATTTACCGTTTTTTAAGATTGAGACGGCCTCCCACAGCTCGGAGGGGCTCGCATAACGCTTCCGGGGATCGGGATGCAGGGCCTTGGAGAGGACTGCGTCGAGCCCGGCGGGCAGGCCGTTTTTCGCGGCCTGGGTGATGGGAATGTGCTTGCCGTTGAGTTTGTTCAAGAGAAGCCCCGCGCCCTGGCCGGCGAAGGGAAGGCTTCCGGAAAGCATCTCGTAGAAGCAGACGCCCAAGGCGAAGAGATCGGACTCCTTGCAAACCGCTCCCTGCTCCTGCTCAGGTGCCATGTACGGAGGCGTGCCCACTATGGTCCCGGTCATGGAAAGCTTGGTCAGAGCCTCCTTGGCCTGGCGGGCCACACCGAAGTCCATGACCTTGGCCTGGCCGTCCTCGGTCACCATGATGTTGGAGGGCTTGAGATCCCGATGGATCACCTTCTGTCGGTGCGCGTACTCGACGGCCTGGCAGGCACCCTCCAGTATGCGGCAGGCCTCCCCGTAGGAAAGGCCCCCCTTCTCGTCGATCCAGTCGGCCAAGGTCTTGCCCGCCACGTACTCGAAGATGAGATAGACCTCGTCCTGGTCCTCGACAATGGCGTAGATATCCACGATGTGCGGGTGATGCAGGGCAGCCACGGTCCGAGCCTCGGTCACGAAATGGCGCCGCTCCACGGGGCTAGCGCGTATCTCCTCGCGCATCTTCTTGACGGCCACGCGGCGGTCGAGAGCCTTATCCCGGGCCTCGTAAACCATTCCCATCCCGCCAGAGCCGATGCTCCGAATAATTTCGTACTGGGAGTGAAATTTTCCTCCACTGCGGGCTTTTACCCCGAGCTTATCCGCGGCCGGCGAGGCCCCCAGGACCCGACGCAGCGTGGCTCGCGCCCTTTCGCGCCAGGCGGAGGAAAGGATGTTCAGGAAAGCCAGGGCCGTGAGGATCCCTCCGCTCACGGAGAGGATGAGCAGGCGCAAGAAGCGCCGATTGCGCGAGCTCGCGGGAACGGGGACGGGCGCGGGCTTTTGCCGAGAGGCCGGCGCCTCGTCGAAAAGATACAGCAGATCAGCCCCATCGGGGGCCTGCGAAGCTCCCTCATATCTAGGCTTAAAACGCGCATCGAGTTCGGCCGAGAGCCGCAAGGACTCCAGGACCCCCGCCCTGTCCCCCAGCCCCGCCAAGGCAAAAGCCCGGTTCTGGTAGGCAAAACCATTGCCGGGCTCGCTTTCCAAGGTCGCGTTGGCATCGGCCAAGGCTTCCTGATACCTTTTCTGCTTGCTGAAGGCCCAGGACCTGGTCTGAAGGGCGGCAGCGCTTCCCGGGACCAGGCTCAAGGAAAAACTCGCGTCATAAACCGCCTCGCCGTAGCGCCCGAGCTTGTTGTCCGCGATGGCCCGATAATTCCAGGCCTGCGCGTTGCCAGAGTTGAGCTCGATGGCCTTGGAGGCCAAGGCATGGGCCGAGGCGTAGTCCTTGATGGCCAAGGCCGAGGCGGCCTCCAAGGTCACGGCGGCCGACTGGTGGGCGCCCGAGGCGGGCGCGGGGCGCCCGGCCTGGGCCGCGATCTCGGCCGCGGTCCTGGGATCCCCTCCCCCCTCCCAGAGCACTCCGCTGGACTCGTCCTCCATGGCCGAGGGCAGACGGGCCGAGGAAACTTTCCCCCGGGCAAGGTTGGCCAGAGCCAGGGCCGTCTTGTTTTCAGGGTCTTTTTGAAGGGCGAGCTTGGCGGCCTCCTCGGCCTGCTCGTAGTCGCCGAGGGAATACGCAGCGCTCCCGTAGGCCGCCAAGGTCTCGGCGTCGCCGCCGCCCAGTTGGATGGCCCGGGCAAGCCTGCGGTGGGCCTCCCGGAAACGCCCCTGCCAATAGTAGACCAGCCCCAGGTCCCTCTGGGCTTCGGGGTCGTTGGGCTTTTTCTGGGCCTCGACCTCGGAAACGATGACGCGGGCCTTGGCCCCGGGATCGCCGGCCTCGGTGGGCTGGGGCTTGACCTCCTGCGGGGGAACGAGGGTCCGGGCCAGATGGGTCATCACGTTATGGGCCGCGCGAAACAGCTCTTCCTGATTGATGTCTTGGAGGTCCTCCGAGTCCACGGGCTCCACGTCGAGCTTCTTGGTGAGGAGGGAGCGCATGGCCTCTTTATACCGCTCCCGGTCCTGCTCGGAAGCGCCGGGCTTGGGCTCGGGCGGCAATTGCCCGAGGTTCTTTAAGACCACAGCCTTGACGGCCTGGTAGAGCCCTGGATTCTCCTTCTTGTCCACTATCTCCTGGATGGTGGAATCCACGATTTTCTCGCGGCTCTCGGCGAAAGCGGAGGGCGGGCCCAAGCCCAGAAAAAGAAGAAGAAGGCATTTCCTCATTGGGTGGCTCCAGTTTATCCCCCACCACTTGATTTGTCAAGCAAGGGGGGCTATCCTCTGGCTCATGAATAAAATCCCGCGCGCGGCCCTTTTCGCGGCCTGCCTGGCCCTATCGGCGGCGGCTCCGGCCCGCGCCTGCGAGTTGAACGACACGGACTACGCCTCGTTAGCCCAGTCGAAATCGCAAGTCACTCGGCAGAATTTCGGCAAGCTCTCGGAAAAGCAGAAGAAGACCCTCTGCAACACGCGGGCTTTCCTAAAAAAAGTCAGCTCGGGCGCCAAGATCGACTGCGGGGCCATCCCCATCTGGAGCTACCGCTACCTGACCGATGAGGAATTCGACCGCCTCGACAAGGTGACCACGCGCTGCATCGTCGAAGAACTCGACAAGAAGGGCCTGGCCGGAAGAGGCCGCTCCTCCTAGACTCGGCAGAGGAAGGCCGCGAGCTCGGCCGCGGCCATGGTGGCGCGGCAGTCGGGCCTAGAGCGCCCCGCGATGTCGAAGCCCGTCCCGTGCCCTGGAGAGGTCCGGACGAAGGGAAGCCCCAGCGTCCAGTTGACCGCCTCTAGCCCCGCCGCGACCTTGAGGGGGATGAGGGCCTGGTCGTGGTAAAGGCAGACCAAGCCGTCCAATTTCCCCTCGCGGTGCCAGCGCCAGGCCGTGTCGGCCGCGATGGGGCCTGTGATATCCACTCCCGAGCGCCGAGCACTCAGGACCGCGGGGGCCAGAATCCGGCCTTCCTCGGCGCCCAAGAGTCCCTCCTCGCCGGCATGGGGATTGAGGGCGCACAGCCCCAGGCGCGGCCGCGCCAGGCCCAGAAGGCCCAAGGCCCTCTTCAAGGCACGGGCGGCTTGGGCTAGAGAGACAGCCTTGAGCGCCCGCGGAACTTTTCTCAACGGGACGTGGCGGGTCGCGGTGAGGCACCAAAGTTTGAGGCGGGGAATACCCAGCGCCATCTGGACGTCGGCCTTGGTCTTCTCCCTAAAAAACTCGGTATGGTCCCGGTACGGGATTCCCGCCAAATCCCAGGCTTCCTTGGAAATGGGAGCCGTGACGATGCCCGACACAAGGCCACGGACGGCCAGGCGCAAGGCCAAGCGCAAAGCCGAGAACGAGCTGGCGCCTCCCGCAGCACTTGCGCGCCCATAAGGAGGAAGGCTCGCCGCCGGCAGGCCCGGGCTCAGGATTTGGGCTAGACCCGGCCGCCAGCCCGCCCTCTTCCAGACTCGACGCTCACCGACCAGAAGGGGAACGCAGCGCCGGCGCAAATTTCCGGAGCGCAGGGCCCCGAGAACGGCCGCGGCCCCTATCCCCGCGGGATCGCCGCAGGTGAAAGCCAGGACCGGCTTAGAGTGCGGGAAGATGGCGCTCGGCAACGGCCTTGCCCTTCAAGGATTTGACGTAGGCCTCCAGCTCCTTCTGAAAGCCGACATCGGAGAGGAACTTGGAGAGGTCATCCTTGAAATCAGCGAAATTGGGCTGCTGGGCCGCCTTCTTGCCCCTGAGCTTGAGGATCTGGTAGCCGAAATCGCTCAGGATTGGCTCGCTGACCCCGCCTACGGGCAAAGCGAAGGCGGCCTTCTCCATGGCAGGGGGAAGCATGCCGCGGTAAACCTCCTTGGGAATCCGGCCGCCCTGGGCCGCGCTCTCCGGGTCCTCGGACTCGGCCGCGGCGATCTCCTCGAAGCTCTCCGGCTTGGCCGAGAGCCTCTTGTGGATGTCTATGGCGGTCTTGAGGGCCCTCTTCTTCTCCGCCTCGGATGGCTTGGGCGAGACCTTAATGAGGATTTGGGAGATCTCTACGCTCTCGGAGCTCTTGAGCTTCACGGCCTGGGCCACCTGCAGGAAGGCCTGGGCCTCCTCATCGCTTAGGCCCTTGGGGGCCGAGGCCGAGCCGGTCTTCAAATGGGCCAGGACCCTTTCGAAGTAGGCCTTGGACTCCTTCTCCTCGGGCACCTTGACCTTGGGGCGCACCGCCTCCTCGATGAGCTTGCGGGCCTTGATCTGCTTCTTGAGCCTTTCCGTGAACTGAGAGTAGGTGATCCCGTCCCTTTCCAACTGTTTCTTGAACTCCTCCTCGCTGGGGAATCGCTGCTTGATTTCGGCCTCTCCGTTCTCCACGTCGCGCTCCCGCACCTTGATCCCTTTTTTGTCCGCCTCTTGGGACATAACCTCCTGGTCAATGAGCTGCTCAAGGGTGGTCTCCCGGAGCTTTTTGAGATTGGCGGGGTCGCGCATGGCATCGGGGGCCTCGCTGTTCCAGTACTGCATGGCGCTGGCCAGGGCCTTCTGGTACTCGGACAAGAGGATGGGCGAGCCATTGACCACGGCCACCGTGTCCTCCATCACCTTGGCCGAAAGCCCGGCCGGGCATAGGGCCAGGAACGCCAGAAGCGCGCGGCTACTTGAATTCTTCATCCAAAACCTCCACTGGGAATTTCTCCTGGACCGACTGCAGGTGCCGGTCGAGCTTCTGCTTCTCCAAGAGGCGCTCGATGCGCTCCCGCGCCTCCGCAAATGAGAGCCTTCTCTCCCCCTCCTTCTTGAGCACGTGATAGCCAAACTTGCTCTTGATGGGCCCGCTGATTTCCCCCACTTTCGTGCGGAATACCACGTCCTCGAGCTCGGGAATGACCTCCCCGAAAAGGGATGAGCGCATCCTGCCGCCGTCGGACGCCGTGGCCGAGTCCAGGGACTTGCTCTTGGCGAGCATGGCGAAGTTGGCGCCCCCCCTGGCCTTCTTGGCCGCGACCTCGGCCTCCTCGGGGGTGGCCAGGAGAATATGGCGGACCTGCACCTCAACGGGATGCCGGCGGTGGTAGTCGCGCGCGTCCTCCTCGCCGGCCTTGAGGACTCCCTTGGCGCGCAGTTCCTCGAGCCACAGGCGGGTGAGGAGGTACTCCTTGCCCTCGCGCAGGCGCTCCTCCTCGTCGGCCCTCAAGCGCTCCATCTGCGCGAGGAATTCCTGGGATTTCGGCACGTCGGAGGCCCGGGCCGCGGCCAGGATCAGCTTCTCCCGGATGAGGATGTCGAGAAATTGCCGCCGCCCATTGGGCGTAAGGACGTAGTTTTGGTAGTTCTCCGCGACCTCGGCGAGCTTCCTGCGGAACTCCGCGCGCGTGATTTTAAGGGGCCCGACCGTGGCCACGAGCGGCTCCTTGCGGCCGCAGGCCAGGCCCGAGAGGCCGGCCAGGGCCAGGACCCAAAGGCCGCGGCGGGAGAAAAAAGGCGCGCTCATCGTGTCGAGCCCCATCGTATCATTTTTGGAGCCCGGCGAAGAATCCCTCGAGCCAGTCGAGGGCCGTCTCGGAGCCCAAGTCGAGGGAGAACCCGTCTCCCTCCAGGGAGCGAAGGAACTTCAAGCGCCCCCGATATCTCTCCGCCCATTTCAGGAACTCGGAGGGCTCCAAGGGAGCCTCTATCCTAAAATGAACCTCGAGCTCCCGGCCCTTCTGGGCCAAGGACCTGACCCCGGCGTCCTTGGCCCGGGACCGTATGTTGAGCAGACGCAGAAGGTCGAGCACTGGCTGGGGGGCAGGGCCGGACAAGTCCTCAAGCTCCCGGAGGAGGCTCTCCGACTCCCCAGGGGCGGCCCGGAGTATGCGCTTGTAGAACTCGAGACGCGCCATCTCATCGGGCAGGTAGCTCTCGGGAATATAGGCCGCGACGTTCAAGTCCAAGGCCACGGGAGAGTCGTCCTCCCGCCGCAGGCTCCCGGAGAGACGCTCCACCTCCTCGCCCAGCATCTGAGCGTAGAAGTCGGCCCCGACCGCGTTCATGAAGCCGTGCTGTCTGGCACCCAGGAGCTCCCCGGCCCCGCGCATCTCCATGTCGCGCATCGCGAGCTTGATTCCGGAGCCAAGATCCGCGAACTCCCTCAAGGCCTCGAGCCGCTGGCGAGCCTCCTCGGACAGCGCCGAGAACTCCTCGAAGCGCTTGGGGTAGAAGAAATAGCAGGAGGCCTTTCGGCTCTCGCGCCCGATGCGGCCGCGCAGCTGGTAGAGCTGGGCCAGCCCGAATTCATGGGCGTCCTCCACGAGCAAAGTGTTGACCGAGGGGATGTCGAGGCCGGATTCGATGATGGTGGAGGCGACCAGGACGTCGAATTTCTTGTTGAAGAAGTCCCACATGGCCGTCTCCAGCTCCTCGGCCTTCATCTTGCCGTGGACCATGGCCAAGCGCGCCTCTGGCACGATTTTCTTGAGATGGTCCAGGCACTCGGCAAGAGTGCGGACCCGGTTGTGCACGTAATAGGCCTGCCCGCCGCGCGAAAGCTCCTCGGAAATGGCCGAGGCCACGATGGCCTCGTCCCACGGGCCAACTTTGGTCGTAATCGGCTGGCGGCCGACGGGCGGGCTTTGGATGAGAGAGATTTCCCGCACCCCGGACATGGCCTGGTGCAAGGTGCGGGGGATGGGGGTGGCCGAAAGCGAGAGGATGTCCACGGTCTTTCGCAGGCTCTTGAGCCTTTCCTTGTCGCGCACCCCGAAGCGGTGCTCCTCGTCCACGATGATCAGCCCCAGGTCCTTGAAGGCGACCCCTTTCTGCAGGAGCCGGGTGGTCCCGATCACGATGTCCACAGTCCCGGCCTTGAGGCCCTCGAGGACCTTGCTATGCTCGGCCGGCTTCTGGAAGCGGGTTAATAGCCCCAGGCGCGCCGGATAGTCGGCCAGGCGCTCCAAGAAAGTCCTGAAATGCTGGTCCGCGAGTATAGTGGTCGGGACCAGGACCGCGGCCTGCTTAAAGCCCGCCACGCACTTAAAGGCGGCCCTCATGGCGACCTCGGTCTTGCCGAAACCAACGTCCCCCACGATCAGGCGGTCCATGGGCCGGCCGGCCGTCATGTCCTCCATCACCGCCGCTATGGCCTTGTTTTGGTCCTCTGTCTCCTCGTAAGGGAAGGCCTGGGCGAACTCCCGCTCCATGGCCGAGTCCGGGGGGAAGGCGTGCCCGGGGCGGCCGGCGCGCTCGGCCTGTATCCTGAGAAGCTCCTGGGCGAGCTCGCGCACTCCCTCGCGCACCTGGTGCTTGACCTCCTCCCAACTGCGGCGATCGAGAGAGGACAGGCGCGGGCGCTTGCCCTCGGCGCCGGAGTATTTCTGGATGCGCGAAAACTCCGCCATGGGAACGTATAAGGTATCCGAGCCGCGGAACTCCAGATGCAGGCAGTCCACCGCCCCGTGGCCCGGGGACTCTATCGGCGTGAGGCCCCGGTAGCGCGAGATGCCGTGGTCCTGGTGCACGACATAATCCCCTTTCTTGAGCTCCCGAAAGCGCAAGGCTTGGCCCGCCGGCGCCTTGAGGGAGCGCCAAGCCCGGCTCGGCCGGTAATGCCGGGAAAAAATCTCCGAGGTGGCCATGACGCAGAGCTTGAGGCCGGGATGCAGGAAGCCCTGCCTCAAGGGCCCGATCAGGAATTGGCACTGCCCGGGTGAGAGCTCAGCCTCCAGAATCTCCTGCGCGCGGGAGTCCTCGCCCCGGTTGAGGGAATAAAGAATGACCCTCCAGCCCTCCCGGGCCCGGGCTTTCATCTCGGCCCAGGCCGCGGACGGCCCCGCGCCGTGGGAGGGGTGGGGCCGGGCCCCGAAATCCAGGTCCTCGGCAGATAGCTCCAGGATGCGCCCGGCGCGCCAAAGCCGGGCCGAGGCGGGGGCTGCAACCTCCAGGCTCTCGGGAGCCACCGCCACGGCGTCCTCCCCCATCCAGTCCCAAAGGCTGGCGGAGCGGGAATCGAGGCTCTCAGGGGAGACGCGAGTCTCCCC
The DNA here is from genome assembly GCA_016218575.1 of Elusimicrobiota bacterium. Lineage (NCBI taxonomy): Bacteria > Pseudomonadati > Elusimicrobiota > Elusimicrobiota bacterium. Next base: position 137,000 of record JACRDN010000019.1, on the reverse strand, counting down.
CACGAAATCCAAGGTGGACTGGCTGACCGGATCGAAGCTGCGCATGGAAACGACAGAGGACTCGTCGAAGAGGACGCGGACGGCCTTGGCGGGATGGGGGTTGAAGAAATCCGCCACGGCCCCGCGCGCCGCGAACTCGCCCGGACTCTCGACGAAATCCACCCGCCGGTAGCCGGCCTCCGACAGGCGCTCGAGAAACCGAGTCCGCCCAAGAGCCATCCCGGCCTTGAGCTCGAATCCCCTCGCCTCGAAATCCGCCCGCGCAGGCCAAGTCTTGGCCAGGGCCTCGGGCGGGGCCAGGACCAAACGCGCCCCCGCGCGCAGGGCCTCGAGCGGCCCCAAGGAGGCCTCCTCGCCGAACAGGGCCACCGGCGGATTTTCCCCGCCGAAGAGCGGGGCCAGGGCCGCGAAGGCGTCGGCCATGTCCTCGAGCTCGCTCGGGTCCCCGGCCAGAAGCAGGAGCCGGCCCCTGAACGAAGGCGGCGCAAAGCCCGGCGGGAGATTTCCCGAGAGCAAGGATCGCGCCAAATGGCCCCAAGCCCCGGAGCCGGGAAGGCCTACGACGCGCATTCCCGGGCGAGCTCCGCCGCGAAGGAGTCCCTCCGGGGAAGGTCTCGGCAGACTCCGCTCAAGCGCCTGGGAGCGCGGCCCTCTGGATCGGACCAAAAAATCGAAAGCTCGACGGAGGCCCCTTCCGCCCGCGCGAGCGCCCCCAAAGGCACGGAACATCCTCCCCCGCAAGCCTTGAGAAAAGCCCTCTCGAACTCGACTTCGAGGCGGGTCCGCGAGTGGTCCAGGCGGGCCAGCCGCGAGGCGACCTCAGGCCGATCTTCCCGAGCCTCCGCGGCCAAGGCCCCCTGGGCGGGAGCGGGAAGCATGACTCCCACGGGAATTTTCTCATGGGGAACGGAGGCCCGGCCTAGGCGGGAAAGGCCGGCGTAGGCCAAAAGCAGGCCCTCGAACTCGCCCCGCTCGAGCTTCTTGAGCCGCGTGTCCACGTTCCCGCGCAAGGGAACCACCTCGAGATCGGGCCGGGCTTGGAGAAGCTGTATTTTTCGGCGCAGGGACGAGGTCCCGACCGCGGCCCCACGCGCGAGCTCCGCCAGGGCTTTCCCGCCCCGCCCGACGAAGGCGTCGCGGGGGTCCTCGCGCCTGGGGTAGGCCGCGATGAAGAGGCCCGGGGCCAGGTCCGCGGGCAAATCCTTGGCGCTATGCACCGCGAAATCGATCCGGCCGGCAAGCAAGGCCTCCTCGATCTCCTTGACGAAGAGGCCCTTGGTCCCCTCCGAGAGCTCATAGGCCTTTCGAGGGGCCTGGACCGCGAAAAGGTCGCCGCTCGTCTTTATGACGACGGTCTCCACCTCGAGCTCCGGCCAGGATTTCTTCAGCTCCGAGGCAAGCCACCCGGACTGGGCCAAGGCCAAGGCCGAGCCCCGGGTGCCCATGCGCAGTTTCACGGGGGTATTCTACTAATTACGAAGGAGAGCTATTTTGCGGCTACGGAAGGACCGTAAAAATAAAAGAGGCCCTTGTACCCCGCGTAACCTCTCTTGTCCTTGTTGGCCGCGTCGCAAGCGGCGGCCATGGGCTTGCCCGCGGCGTCTCTGTACACCTTATTTCTTTGGGCATCCTTGGGATCCCAATCGAAATCAAGCTGTTGGACGAAAGATAAATTTTTCGCTGGCAGACCGGACTCTCCCTGCGAGGAGCTAGCGAGCTTCTTCTTGGACCATTGCCAACCCTTGGTCCCGGCATTTTGCGCGACCGCCGCATCCTTGTCTTCTATGGCAAACCGCGTCCCATCCCTAAACTTCACCCCTTCGCCGTCGGCGTGATAATAATAGGCGACGTAGCCGCTCAACGAATCGTTCCCGCAATAAAGGGCCATCCTCTGCCGCTCCCAGGTCCATTCGAATTTGCCCGGAGAAGTCTCCTTGCAGACGTCGATGAATTGCCCCTGTCCGAAGAGCCTCAGATGGAGTTTCTGGTCCGCGGGAACGGCAAGGGAGGCCTGGTCCTTCGCCAGTTGTGGAGCCGCGATCTTGCCGGCTTGCTTTTCAAGGCACTCCTTCAGCATGCGGACGTCCAAGCTCGGAGCTTTTTCCTCCGCCCTGGCACAGCCGGGATTCAAAAGCGCCGCGGCAATCAAGAGAATCTTGGCATTATCAGTCATTTTTTACCCCCCAACGAACACGGCGTATTATAGAGCCCCTATCTGCGCTCCGTCAAGGGCCCGTTGGACAAAAAGCTATAATTTCGCCGTGCTCCCCCTGAAGTGGGTCGAAATAGACCTCGACGCCGTCGCCTCGAACGCTAAATGGGTCCGCTCGCGGCTCAAGCCCGGGACCCGGTTCATGGCCGTGGTCAAGGCCGACGCCTATGGCCACGGGGCGGCTCCAGTGGCCAAGGCCGTCCTCAAGGCGGGAGCCGACCTCTTGGGGGTGCTGACGACCTCCGAGGCCGCGGCCCTGCGCCGCTCCGGAATCAAGGCCCCGATCCAGGTCCTGTCTCCGCTGCTCCCCGCCAATGCCGGGGAAGTCCTCGCCCTAAGGCTCGTCCCCACCATAGACGATCTGGCCCAGGCCCGGGCGCTGAACGCCCGCGCGGGCTCGGCCCGGATTCCCGTCCACTTGGACCTTGACTTCGGGCTGGGCCGCTGGGGCATTCTCCCCAAGGATTTGCCCGAATTCCTGAGGGCCCTGGAGAGGTTCCCGGGGCTTCGGCTCGCCGGAATCTCGACCCATATCGACTACCTGCCGGGCAAGAACGCGGTGGAGGCGGAGGAGAAGCTCCGGGCCTTCGCCGGCGCGGCTCAAGCCCTGAAGCGGCGCCTGCCGGATCTCTGCTGCCACGCCGCCAACAGCTCGGTGCTCATGGATTTCCCGCATTGGCAAATGGACCAGGTCCGCGTGGGAAATCTCCTTTACGGGATCAACCCGACCCGGGCGCGCGCGTCGCGCCTCAAAAATCCCTGGAGCTTCAAGGCCCGCATCATCGCCCTGCGCCGGATGGCCAAGGGAAGCTCTATCGGCTACGCCAGCGAATACGTGGCCCCGCGCGGCATGACGGTAGCGACCGTCGCGGCGGGCTACTCGGACGGGCTCACCATGGAACCGGCGGAGCGACTGATCAGCTTCGGCCCTGGCTTCCAGTACTGGGGCATGCTCAAGGCGAGCAAGACTCCCTTCGTTGGGCGCTGCGGGATCTCCCATGTCCTGCTCGACGTAAGCAACGTCCCCGACGCCAAGGTCGGGGACTGCGTCGCCCTGCCCGTCCGCCGCACCGCGGCCAGCGCCCACCTGCCGCGCGTCTATGTTTAGATCACTCCAACAATAAAGGTTCGGCTGATTTCTCGAGCTCTTCATCGCTCGGCAGGGACTCGGGGATTTCTCCCTCGGCGGGAACAGCGCCGGCGGCGGGTACGGCCAGGGCCGGTTGGCTGATACCGGGGGCCGGCATTGCCTCGGGAGAAAGCTGGGACTCCAGGGGCTGGGAGTGGTCCACGCTGCAGAATTGCTTGGGCTGGGTGCCCTCGATAAAGGCCTCGAGGAATATCTTTTTCCTCGGGCAGGTGGGCAAGGCCAGCATCCCGGTGGTCGAATCGATTTTCTGGAAGGTGACCCCGTTCGGAACCGAGAAGTCGCGCTTGGGGTAGTCCTTGAGGACCTCCTCCATGATCTCCGTCCACCAAGGCAGCACCGTGGAGCCTCCGGTCCAGTCCTTGCGGCCCAAGGAGGAGAAATCATCGTAGCCCATCCAGGCCGCGGCCACCACGTCCGGGGTGTAGCCTATGAACCAAAGATCGCGATTGTCGTTGGTGGTCCCGGTTTTGCCGGCCAAGGGCCGCTTGAGCCTTTGGGCGTAGGTCCCGGTTCCGGACTGAATCACGCCCTTGAGAAGGTTGGTCATGAGGTAGGCAAGCTGGGGACTCATGGCCTCCTTCTCCGAGGGAACATGCTCCTGGAGCTGGCGGCCGCTGGAGTCCTCCACGCGCAAGACGGTATAGGGAGTCACGGCAATGCCGCCGTTGGCGAACGCGGCGAAGGCCCCGGCCATCTCGAGCGGGCTCACCACCGAGGATCCCAAGCCCAAAGAGAGCACCGGGTCTAGGTCGGACTTGATGCCGGCCCGATGCGCCATGTCCACGACCAGTGCCGGCCCCACGCGCTCGATAAGCCTCACCGAGGCCACGTTGCGCGAAAGCGCCAGGGCCTTGCGCAAAGTGACGGTCCCGAGGAATTTCCCGTCGAAGTTGTTGGGCACCCAAATCTTGAAGTCGGGGGACTGGGCGAAGGGGGCCGTCGCCAGATTGATCGAATATTGATCCGTGGCGCCCTCCAGCAGCCGCCAATCCCTGCCGTCGTAATAGTACGCCAAGGGGTTGTCGTCGACCAAAGACGCGGCCGTCATGCCAGAGCCCAAGGCCGCGGCCCAGACGAAGGCCTTGAAGGTGGAGCCGGGCTGGCGGCGGGCCTGGGTGGCGCGGTTGAATATCGAATCGCGGCCGCCGATCATGGCCTTGATGGCTCCGGTCTTGACGTCCATGAGCACGAAGGCGCCCTGTATCTTGGCGGGAGGCACGGTGGATATCTCCACGCCCTCGGCCGCCAAGTCCGCCTGGGCCCGCTTAGCCTCCCATTCCTTGAGAGCCTTCTCGTCGAACTCCGCCAGGCGCTTCTCCATGACGGCCTCGGCCATCTTCTGCATCTTGAGGTCCAGGCTCGTGTAAATCTTGAGGCCCCCGCGCCAGAGGGCGTTGTAGCCGTAGGTCTGCTCGAGACGGTGGCGCACGTGCTCCGCGAAATAAGGCGCCTGGGTCACGAAACCCAGGGGCTTGTTGATGGGCACCGGCTGTTCAGAGGCCGCGTCGCGCTCCTTGGCCGAGATCATGCGCTCCTCATACATGCGCTGGAGGACGATGTTGCGCCTCTTGCGGGCGCGCTCCGGATGGACGAAGGGGGAGGTGCGCACCGGAAGCTGGATGAGCCCGGCCAAGAGAGCGCACTCCGACAAATCCAGATCCCAGACCTCCTTGCCGAAGTAATTGCGGGCCGCGGATTGGACCCCGTAGGCTCCTTCCCCGAAATAGACCTGGTTGAGGTAAAGCTGGAGTATCTCGGGCTTGGAGAAATTGCGCTCGATCTGGATGGCCAGGAGCATCTCGCGCAGCTTGCGCACCAGCTTCTTTTGGGGGGAGAGGAAGATTTTACGCGCCAACTGCTGAGTAATGGTGGAGGCCCCCTGTGCGGCGCGGCGGGAGACCAAGTTCACCGCGGCCGAGCGCAGGATGCCCCGCGGCGACAGGCCCCAGTGACCGTAGAACTGGTCGTCCTCGACGGCGATCACCGCCTTCTGGAGGTTCTGAGGGATCTTGGCCAAGGCAAGGAGGGCCCTTTTCTCGATAGAGAACTCGGCCACGATCTCGCCCTTGGCATCGTAAAGGCGGCTCGTGAGCGAAGGCGTGTAGTCCTCGAGGGTCCGGATGTCTGGAAGACCCATAAGGAGGCGCCTCAAGGCCCAGGCCCCGGAGAGGCAGAAGAGGAGGAATGCGGCAAGAATCAGGTAAAATTTCGGCCTCGACACGGTAAAATTATATCATTTGCTCCAGAATGGCCGACAAAAGCGCCCCGTACGATGTCGTCGTGATCGGAGGCGGCATCACCGGCGCCGGGGTGGCGCGCGACTGCGCCATGCGCGGCCTTAAGACCTTGGTCCTGGAGAAATCCGAGCCGGGACGGGCCACCACCGCGGCCTCGACCCATCTCATCCATGGAGGCCTGCGCTACCTGCTTTATGACCGCCTGACCACCCACGCCACCTGCTGGGACTCGGGCCATATCCTGCGCTTGGCGGGGCCCATGCTCCGGCGCCTGCCCATCATTTGGCCGGTCTACGGAGGCCATGCCCACGGCCTCGAAACCGTGGAGACCTTGCTCGAGGAGTATGACCCCTTCCAGGCCATGAAGGGCGGCAAACCCCACCTGCGCCTCTCGCGGCAAGCCATGCTGGACCAGCTGCCGGGCCTAGCGCCTGAGGGCCTGCTCGGGGGAATATGCTTCGACGAGTGGTGGGTGGACCCCGTAGGGCTTGTGGCCAAGAATCTCGCGTCGGCAAAGCGCCATGGGGCCGTTCTCCAAAACCACGCCGGAGTGACGGCCCTTCTGCGCCGCGTGGGCCGGGTGGAGGGAGTGATCGCGGGAGGAGAGGAAATCCGCGCGCGCCTGGTCGTCAACGCCTCGGGTCCCTGGATCGGGCGCACCGCCGGCCTGGCCGGCATACAAATCCCCCTGCGTCTGCGCCAGGGCACGCACCTGCTCTATAAGAAGAAGCTCGTCCCCATGGGGCTCTTGCTCGAGGCCGTGGACCGAGGGCGTTCTATCTTCGTGATTCCCTCCCCGGAGGGAACCTTGGTGGGACCCACGGACATCCCCGCTCCCGATGATCCGGACGCAGCGCGCTCCTCCAAGGAGGAGGTCCAGTACCTCCTGGCCTCGGTTAAACGGTATTTCCCGAATTTCCCCCAAGCCTACGACGCCCTGACCTTGGGCATCCGCCCCATCCTGGGGCAGGCCGGCGACGAGAAGCTTCTCTCCCGCGAGTTCGAGGTGTTCGACCACGCCCGGCGCGACGCGGTGGCGGGACTGCTGACCATCGGCGGAGGCAAGATGTCGGACTTCCGGCTCATGGCCGAGGCCACGACCGACGAGGCCTGCCGGCTCCTGGGGCGCCAGGAGCCCTGCCGCACCCATGAAGAGACTTTGGAGGGAGCGCCCATCCACGATATCCCCCATTACCATCTGCCCTATGCGGGCCTGAAGGCGTTCCTAAAGAAACACCCGAGACTGAGACATCTCCACGCCCTCTCCCACCTGGGGCTGGCCTATGCCAAGCACTGGAGCCGGCGGAGAATGAAGCCCGGCGAGGAAATAACCACCGCCTCGGATTTGCTCGCCTACTATTCTCAGTAAACGCCGCGTTCTTGGTACCAAGGCCGGCCGCTGCTCGACTTGTGGGTGCAGTCGACGAAAACCACGATTTGCCTGTCGTTGTAGACGTAGCCCCAGCCCCCGGTATCCTTGAGCCGGGACCCGTCTATCTGCCCGCCCCGGAGGACGTCGAAGCCGTAAATCCGGACCTCGGTCGTGTCCTTATGGCCGCGCACCCCGGTCTCTGCCATGGGCATCTCGGCTAAATATTTGGGGATGAGGTCCTCTAGGGCTTTTGGGATATGCTTTTCCGCCTTGTAGTAATCCGAAAGGCTCGCCTCAAGCTTGGCCAAGCCAGAAATGGTCCGCAGCTCCCTGGTGCGGGCGTCGGCCTCCTGCAAATTGAGCTCGGTCTCGCGCGAGATCACCTCATCGCGGGAGGATTGGCAGCCGAGGGCCGATAGAAGCCCTCCTAAAATCATGAAGCCGAGCCAAATCCTCATTGGATGCCTCCCTGGGGCGAGATGGTGCCGCCCCCTAGGACCTCTTCCCCGTCGTAAAAGACAACGGCCTGGCCAGCGGTCACCGCCCTTTGAGGCTCGTCGAACCGGACCGAGACCTCGCGGCCCGGACGCGGCGCAAGGCTCGCCCAGGCCGGAGGATGGCGATGGCGAATGCGCGCTCGCGCCCGCAAGCCCTCGGGAGGCCGGCCTTGGGTCCAGGACACTTCTCCGGCCGTGAACTCAGAGCAGAAGGTCTCCTCCGCCTCTCCCACCACCAATGCGTTCTCTCGCGCCTTGAGCCCCACCACGTAGCGCGGCCGCGAGCCCGGCAAACCCAAGCCCTTGCGCTGGCCGACAGTGTAGGAGGAAAGCCCCTGATGGCGGCCCACCAAACGGCCCGAAGTGTCGACGATGGGCCCGGGGGCCGAGTCCTCACGGGAGAACTCCGGCCTGGCCTTGAGAAAACCTCGGTAATCGCGACGCGGCACGAAGCATATCTCTTGGCTCTCTGGCTTGTCCGCTGTCTTGAGCCCCAAGGCTCTGGCCTGGGCGCGCACCTCGCTCTTGGAGAGTTCTCCCACCGGAAAGCGCGCCAGGGACAGCTCCGAACGGGAGAGACTATAGAGGAAATAGCTTTGGTCCTTGTCCTCGTTCTTTGCCTTGTAAAGCCGCCCGTCCTTGACGCGGGCGTAGTGTCCGGTCGCCAGGGCTTCGGCCCCCCAGGCCTTGGCCAAGGCCAGGAGGTGCCCGAACTTGAGGCTGCGGTTGCACTCGACGCAAGGGTTGGGCGTGAGAGAGCCGAGGTAAGCCTCGACGAAGGGCTTCACGACCTTGTCCTCGAAAAGCTCGGACATGTTCAAGGTGTAGTGGGGGATTGCCAATGTTTCGCAGACCCTCTTGGCGTCATCGATATCGGAGGGAGAGCCGCAGCAGCCAAAGCCCGTCGAGACGCCGGGCAGGAGCTTCAAGGTGACTCCCGAGACCTGCCAGCCCTCCCGCGCCATCAGGGCCGCGGCAAGCGAGCTGTCCACCCCCCCGCTCATGGCGACGACCGCCTTGCCCTTCACGGCTTGGCGCCCGCCGAACAGGCCTGGCGCAGGCTTGAAACCGCGCGCGGCAGGACCTCGAGGAATCGGTCGATCTGGGCCTCGGAGTTGCCGTAGCCAAAGGAGACCCGCAGGGACCCTGTCGCAAGCCCCGCCGGGACCCCCATGGCCGTCAGGACGTGGGAGGCAAGCGAGGAACCCGTTGAGCAGGCCGGCCCGCTCGAGACGCAAATCTTCTCCATGTCCAGGGCCACCACCAAATGGTGACCATCGAGGCCCTCGAAGCTGAAATGCGCGCAGTGCCACAGTCTCAAGCTGGGGTGCCCGTTCAAGCCGACCCTGGGAATGCGCAGAACCCCCTCGACGAGCTTGCGGTGCCAGGCTTGGTAAACCTTGGCATGTTCCTCCATCTCCTTGCGGGCGAGCTCGCAGGCCGCCCCCAGCCCAACGATGGAAGCAACGTTTTCCGTGCCCCCCCGCCGGTTTTTCTCCTGGTGGCCCGTGATGGTCTGCGCCAAACGCAGCCCCTTGCGCGCGTAGAGCGCCCCGACTCCCTTGGGGGCGTTGAGCTTATGCCCGGAAATCGAGAGAAGATCCACCCCCCATTTGGCCGCCTCGATTGGAATCTTGCCGGCCGACTGCACGGCGTCGGCATGCAAGAGAGCGCCCTTCTCGCGGCACAGGGCCGCCAAGGCCTCTATGGGCTGGACCGTGCCCACCTCGTTATTGGCGTGCATGACCGACACCAAAGCGGTGGCCGGGCCGACCAGGCTCGCGGCCTCGGCCGCATCCACGCGGCCTTGAGAGTCCACGCCCGCCAGATCCACGCGGAATCCCCTCCGGGATAAAAGCTTGAGGATGCCCCTCACCGCGTCATGCTCGATCGCGCTTGAAACCAAATGAGCGCGCTTGCCAGAGCTTTCGTCGAAGGCCGCCCAAGCCGCCCCCGAGATAGCCATGACGTCCGATTCCGAGCCGCAGGAGGTGAAGACGATTTCCTGGGAATCCGCGGCCCCAAGAAGGACCGCTACCCGCTCGCGGGCCAGCTCCACCGCCTTCCTGGCCCGCTGGCCCAGCCAATAGGGGCTGTTGGGGTTTCCGAAATCCTCCCTGAGGAAAGGGATCATCGCCTCCAGGACCTCGGGGCGCACCGGAGTCGTGGCGTTATGATCGAAATAAATCATGAAGCGTTCATTTTATCATTTCCCGCAAAGGAAATATTGAGGTCAGGGCGAAGGCGGCGGGAACGGAGGAAGGATCCTCTCTCGCTCGGCCTGCAGGCGCAAGCGCTCGAGATCATGCCGGGTCTGGGAAACCTGGGCCGATTGCGCCGAGCTCAGACGCTCAAGCTCCTCCAGGCGCGCCTGCAGGGCGCGGTTCTGGTCCTGGGCCTTCTCCAACTCGAGGGAAAGGCGGGTCGCCTCAATTTGGCGTTCGGAGTCTTTTTTTAGGAGCTCTTGATGCAAGCGCTCCCTCTCGGCCTGGAATTGGGTCTCGAGCTCCGCCTTGAGGCGGAGCTCTCTCAACCGCGTCTCCGCCTCCTTCTCGAGGCCGATCTGCTGGGCCAAATTCTCGCGCAAGGCCCTTAGCTCGCCGTCAGCCTGCATCTTGAGCTTGAGCTTTTCGGATTCAAGGCTTTGCGCGGCCTGGGCGTGGGCCTGCCCGCGGATCTCGGCCTCCCGCTCGGCCCATTTTCTCTGGAGCAATGCGAATTCCGACTTGGTTCGCTCCTGGGCTTTCTCCCATTCCGCCTTGGCCCGCTGGAGCTCGGAGATCACGGCCCGGCTGGCCGCCACCTGCCGCTCAAGGGCGCCGCAGACGCCCTTGAGCCGAAGCAGCTCCGCGCCGCCGCGGTCCAAGCTCTCCCTATGCTTCCGGATCTCCGCCTCCGCCTCCGCCTTGGCGCGGCGGATGTCGACGTCCGCCTCGGCGCGCAACCGCTGGGCGATCGTTTCCAAATCTCTTTGCAGCCGGTCCTGCTCGGCCAAAAGCCGCTCCTCGCGCTCCTTGGCCGCCGTGCGCGCGGCCTGCAGTTCCCTTTCCAGCTTTTCCTGGACCGAGGAAAGCTCCCGGCGCGCCAGGACAAGGTCGGCCTGGAGCTGGATGGCCTGCTTTTCCTTCTCTGCCGCGGACTGGACTCGCACCAAGGCCTCGGCCCTCTCTTGGCTGAGCTCCGCCACGCGGGAATCGAGCCACTTCTTATCGGAAACGGCTCGGCTAAGCTCCAGGTCGGCTCCCTTGAGCTTCTCGCTCAAGGCCTTGAGGGTCCTGATCTCCTCGTCCTTGGCCAGGCCCAACTTCTGCCACTGGGCCTTTTCTTCGAGCCAGCGCCGCTCCATCTCCTGAAGGCGCTGGGAAAAATGGATTTCGATGTCTCGATCCTGGTTGTCCTTGGCCTGGACCTGGTTCTTGAGAGTCGTGACCCAGGTCTCGCGCTCCTGGGCCAGGCGCTCCTCGAGCTCCTCGAGCCGAGCCTCAAGCTTGCGCCGCTCCTCCTCGAGTTCCTGCTCGCGCCTATCGCGCCTGAGCTTCTCCTGCAGTTCCCGCAGGGATACCTCGACCCGAGCCGCGTTGACGGCCTCTTCCTGGCTTTTGAGATTGGCCACCAGAAGCTTTTCCCGCTCCTCCTGGAGACGCTTCTCGAGATCGGAGAGCTTCTTCTGGTACTCCTCCTTCTCAGAAACCGGAGGCGGGAGTGGCGCGGGAACGGGAGGCGCGGGCGGCTGCAGGGGCTGGTTCTCTTCGGCCATACAACGTAAGTTTAAGGGGGAATTGTTACATTTTCAAGTCGGCGGCATGGCAACGGCGGCTTGACCCTCGGAGCGATCCCTGTTAAACTAGCGCCATGGCGGCCGAGAAAGACCCTCGGAAACGGCGAACGCTCTTCCTCATCATAGGGGCAGCGCTTTCCTTGCTTCTTCCCCTTGGCGCAGCCGTATACCTTAAAATCAAGGACAGCGGCAGCCAGGCCGGGCCGGGCCTCCTGGGAGGAGCCGTGTTCCCGCGCCGGGCTTACGATGCTTCCACGGTAAGACGCATCGCTCCGGCGGCCACACCCGCAGCACCCCTGAGCGCGCCCCCGGTTTCCTCGAAGCCGGCTTTGAAGCCCCAGGGAAGCACCGACTCTTCCTTGGACTATATTCGAGGAGGCTCGGACTACTATCAGGAAAGAAAGCCGGCCGCAGCCCCGCCCGTCCCGGCGACCGCGGCGCCAGAGCCTCCGGCTCCAGAGGCCAAGCCCCGTAAGCCGGCCAAAGCAGCTCACAAACCCGTGCCCATGCCGAAGCTCAAATCCCTCAAGGGACCCATCAATTTCCGAAGCAAGTCCTTCGGGACTAAAAAGAATCAGGACCACGCATCAGAAGAGGCCCAACAGAAAGGCCAGACGCCGGACATGGAAGAACTTCTCAAGAAGGCAGGAAACCTGCCGCAGGGCTCCGGAACGCCGGACGTCAATCAACTGCTAAAAAATATCCCAAAATAGCGCAATTCGAATTCGGTGACAGTTACCGAATTGCCGCCGCCGAATTGCCGCGAAGCGCGCGCGCCGCCGCCGCGCCGATCTCGCTCAGATTCTCCACCACCGTGACGCCGGCTTGGCGCAAGGCCGCGACCTTGGAGGCGTGGGTGCCGGCCCCGCCCTCGATGATGGCCCCGGCATGGCCCATGCGGCGTCCGGGAGGCGCGGTTTTTCCGGCGATGAAGGAGAAGACGGGTTTTGACATCTTTTCCTTTATATAGCGGGCGGCCTGCTCCTCGCTAGAGCCCCCGATCTCCCCGATCATAATCACGGCCTCGGTGGCCGTATCGGCCTCGAAGAGCTCCAGGATGTCGACGAAATTGCTGCCCGCGATGGGATCTCCGCCGATCCCGACCACGGTGGACTGGCCGAGGCCTTCGCGCGTGAGCTGGTGGACGGCCTCGTAAGTCAAGGTCCCGGAGCGCGACACCACGCCGACCGTCCCGGACTTGTGGATGTAAGCCGGCATGATTCCGGCCTTGCACTCCCCGGGAGTAATGACACCGGGGCAGTTGGGCCCGATCAAGCGCACCCGGTTGCCGACCAAATTGCTGAGCTCCAAGGCCTTCTTGACTTTGGCCATGTCCAAGACCGGAATGCCTTCGGTGATGCAGACGATAAGCTCGACCCCCGCTTCCATGGCCTCCAAGACCGCATCGGCCGCGAAGGGGGCGGGAACGAAGATGAGGGATGCCTGGGCCCCGGTGCGCCGCATGCCCTCGGCCACGGTGTTGAAGACCGGAAGGTCCAGGTGCGTGGAGCCCCCTCGCCCCGGCGTCACTCCCCCCACGATCTGAGTGCCATAGGAAAGGCACTGTTGGGCATGAAAAGTGCCTGCCGCGCCGGTAAAGCCCTGCACCAGGATTTTGGAATCTTTATTTAAAAGGATGCTCATGGGCGGATCCTCCTCTCGGTGCCTGGCTCGCGCAGCGTGCCTGGCACCGCCGCCACGGCCTTCTGCGCCGCTTCCCACAAGTCCTCGGCCTGAATCAGGGAAACCCCCGAGCGGGAGAGAAGGGCCCGCCCTTGCTCGACGTTGGTTCCCTGGAGGCGCACCACCAGGGGCACCTTGAGCTTCACCTTCTTCATCGCTCCCAGTATCCCGGAGGCGATAAGATCGCATTTGACGATGCCCCCGAATATGTTGACCATCACGGCCTTGACCTTGGGGTCCTTGAGGATGATCTGGAAAGCCTTGGTCACGCGCTCCTCGGTGGCGGAGCCCCCGACGTCGAGGAAATTCGCGGGGCTGCCTCCGGCAAGAAGAATGGTGTCCATCGTCCCCATGGCGAGCCCCGCGCCGTTGACCATGCAGCCGATGCTGCCGTCGAGGCCTATGTAGGAAAGCTCCGCCTTCTTGGCCTCCAGCTCGAGGCTTGTGGCCTCATGATCCTTTTTCTTGGCCAAGTCCGGGTGGCGGAAAAGCGCGTTATCGTCCGTGATCACCTTGCCGTCCAGGGCGAGAAGACCCTTGGGGGTCAAGACCAGGGGATTGACCTCGACCAGGCTGCAGTCGTAATCCACGAAAAGCCGGACCAAGGCCTTGGCCACTTTGCAGAACTCCCCGATCCTTTCCGCCGGCAGGCCCAAGGCGAAGGCCATAGTCCGAGCCGCGTGGTCGGCGAGACCCGCGCAGAGGTCGACCGGCTGACGCAGGATGGCCTGCGGGTTCTCCTCGGCCAGTTTCTCGATCTCCATGCCGCCTTGGGCCGAGGCGATGATGCAGGGGCCAGCGCTTTGACGGTCCAGGACCACGGAAAAATAGATCTCGCGCTCGATTTTGGCTCCCGCCTCGACCAGAACCTCACGCACCTTGATGCCATGCCCCTGGGTCTGATGGGTGACCAGATTCATGCCAAGAATGGACTTGGCCGCTTCCCGCGCCTCGCGCGGGGTCTTGGCAAGCTTGATGCCGCCGGCCTTGCCCCGGCCTCCGGCCAGGACCTGGGCCTTGATCACCCATGGCCCCTTGCCGGCTTTCCTCAACGCCGCCGGCAGCCGTGCTATGGTCTTGATGACGCCGCCGGAGGGAGGGACCGGGACAGCCCGGTCTCGGAAGAGCTCTTTCGACTCGTATTCCAATAATTTCATCGCTTATCTTTGTGAAATAGGGGTGAATTTGCGCGGGGCGGGCCCCTCGTAGAGGGAATTGGGGCGGAAAAGCTTGTTCTCCTGCCAATACTCGATCACGTGGGCCGTCCAGCCCGCCACGCGGGCGATGGCGAATATGGGCGTGAAGAGATCCGTGGCGATGCCCATCTGGTGGTAGATGATGCCAGAATATAAATCCACGTTGGGGAATATTCCCTGCTGGCCCTTGCGCTCGATCACCGCCTTCTCGAGGCGGTCCGTCATCTGGAACAAGCGGGAGAACTTGGTTCTCTGGGAGAGGCGCCGGGCGAACTCCTTGAGAATGCGCGCGCGCGGATCGTAGTTCTTGTACACGCGATGGCCGAAGCCCATGAGCTTGACCTTCTTGGCCAAGGCGTCATCCACGTAGGCCTCCACGCGGTTGGGATCGCCGACCTCGAGAAGCATCTTAAGAACGGCCTCGTTGGCCCCTCCGTGAAGCGGGCCCTTGAGGGCTCCCACGCCCGAGGAGACCGCGGAGTAGAGGTCGGACAGCGTCGAGGCCGTGACAAGGGAGGCGAATGTCGAGGCGTTCATCTCATGATCGAGGTGGAGGATGAGGGCCACGTCCATCACCCGCGCGGTGGACTCGTCCGGCTCCTCCCCTATGAGCATGTAGAGAAAATTCGCGGCGTGAGACAGCTTGGCGTGGGGCTCGACGGGCCTTTGGTTCTGCCGCAAGCGGTGGAAAGTCGCCATGATGGTCGGAAACTGCGCCGTCAAGGAAATGGCCCGGTGAAGGTTCGCCTCTGGCGAGCGCTCGGGGTTATGGTCGAAGGTTGCCAGCAGGGACACCACGGTGCGCAGCGCGTCCATGGGATGGCAGGTGTGGGGCAGCATGGCTATAAAATCGACCACCTGTTGGGGCAGGGCTCGGTTCTTGCGGAACTCCTCCTTGAGAGTCTCCAGCTCCTCGGCCCGAGGAAGCCGACCATGCCAGAGCAGGAACGCGCACTCCTCGAAAGTGGAGCCCGCCGCGACCTCCTCTATGGGATAGCCCACGTAGTAGAGCTTGCCCTGAGCGCCGTCTATCTGGCACAAGCGGCTCTTTGCCGCGACCACGCCCTCCAGACCCGGGGAGTAGCCCTCCGGGGGCTTCTTGCTCAAGGATTGAAGAAGGGAGTCCGCGTTGGGTTTGGGGTCAACCATGGAAGTCCTCCAAATTAAACCATCACTTGCACAGGTATCGCAGCAGATCTCGAGCCGAAACAACGCCGTAAGACCCGTCCTTGAAGCGCACCGGCATGTGGCGGTGTCCGCTCATCGCCATGCGGTTGAAAACGTCGGCCACCTGATCCTCCTCCTGGAGGCAGGTGGGCTTGGGGCGCATGGCGTCCCGGACCGCCATCTTGGAGAAATCCGCGTGGGCGGGCACCCGGAACAGGAGCTCCCTTTCCGAAATGATTCCCTCGAGCTTGCGGCCGTCCACCACCAAGAGACAGCCGACCTTGGCCTCACGCATGGCCTCGATGGCTCGGGACAGGCTTTCCTCGGGGCCGACCTTGGCCGCGGCTTGGGGAGCCAAGCTCGCCACGGTGCCCTGCAGGATGCGGCGCTCCATGCCTTGCTTGGGGGAAAATTGCTCCAGGTGTACCAGAGGGGCCTGGCAGGAGTCGCACTCGTCGGCCCCGGCGATGTTGACGAAGCCGCACTCAGGGCATTTCATGGGATCAGGCGCTCCTGACGACCCAGTTTTCGGAGCCGGCCAAAAGCTTCTGGAGGTCGGCCGAGCCCGCCTTTTTGGCCTGGGCCACTTGCTCGTCTATGAGCTCGTGCAGGACCGGGCGTTCCACGCTGCGGAACACCCCCTGGGGCACGGGAAAATACGGGCGCTCCAAATGAGCGATCAGGTGAGCCAAAGTGGCGTTGGGAGCCTTCTCGTCATGCACTAAGAGGTCCCTCGGCGGCTTGCCGGGCTCGAACTCGACCGTTTCGGGGACAAACCCGTTCTTGAGCCGGATGCCGCGATTCTTGTCCTTGCCAAAGACCAATGGCTTGCCGTGCTGGAGGGTCAAGGTCGTGTCGTCGCGCAAGGCTTTCTCCGAAACCTCCGCCCACGCCCCATCGTTGAAAACGATGCAGTTCTGGAATATCTCCACGAAAGCCAAGCCCTTGTGGAGGGCCGCGCGGCGCAGGACCTCGGTCAGAAAGGGGAGGTCCGTGTCCACGGCCCGGGCCACGAAGGTGGCCTCGGAGGCGAGCGCGATATTGACGGGGTTGACGGGGTAGTCCACCGAGCCCTGCGGAGTGGACTTGGTCTTTTTGCCCTGCTCGGAAGTCGGCGAGGTTTGGCCCTTGGTCAGGCCATAAATCTTGTTGTTGAAGAGCAGTATCTTGATGTCGACGTTGCGCCGCAGAGCGTGGATAAGATGGTTGCCTCCGATGGAAAGGCCATCTCCGTCCCCGGTCACGACCCAGACCTGGAGATCGGGACGGACGCACTTGAGCCCCGTCGCGAACGTGGGGGCCCGGCCGTGAATGGAGTGGAAACCGTAAGTGTTCATGTAGTAAGGGAAGCGGGAGGAGCAGCCGATCCCGGAGACGAACACGTACTTCTCGCGCGGAATCCCGAGGCTGGGCAGAAGCTTCTGAATCGTGGCCAAAATCGCGAAATCCCCGCAGCCCGGGCACCAGCGCACGAGCTGGTCCGATACGAAATCCTTGCGGGAGAGCATCGGACCCGAGGCGGGCAGCGCTGTTATATCCTCTTCCATGATTATAGACTCCGGCCCTTCAAGATGCTCTCGACCCCGGCCTCTATCTCGGAAACCTTGAACGGCTGGCCCTTGATCTTGTTGAGGCCCACGGCCGGGACCAGGTATTTGGCCCTCAACACCTTGAGCAATTGCCCCATGTTCATCTCCGGAACCAGGACATGCTCGTATTGACTCAAGATGTCGCCCAGGTCCGGGGGCAGGGGATTCAAATAGCGCAAATGGATCGAAGCCACGGCTTGACCCCGGGCCTGGCAGTTCTTGACCGCGGCCGTGATGGCGCCGTAAGTGCTTCCCCACCCGACCACGAGGACCTTGCCTTTCCTGGGGCCGAGCACATCGGTCGCTGGAATATCCTGGACCACTTTGTTGACCTTGGCCGCGCGCAGGCGCACCATGCGCTCATGGTTGTCGGGATCGTAGCTGACGTTGCCCGTGACTTCGGCCTTTTCGAGGCCGCCGATGCGATGCTCGTAGCCTGCTAGGCCTGGGCTCGCCCAGGGCCTGGCCAAGGTGGCCTCGTCTCTCTTGTAAGGCTTGAAGTCCGCGGAAGATGGGATCGAGGGAACTTCGATCTTCGCCAAGCGCTTGGCGTCCGGGATCAGCCACGGCTCGGAACCGTTGCCCAGATAACCGTCCGAGAGGAAAAAGACCGGAGTCATGTACTTAATGGAGATGCGGAAAGCCTCCAAGATCATGTTGAAGCAGTCGGAGGGCGTGGCGGCGGCCACGACCGGGACCGGGCACTCGCCGTTGCGCCCGTAGAGTACTTGGAGAAGGTCTGCCTGCTCTGTCTTGGTGGGAAGGCCGGTGGAGGGCCCCCCGCGCTGGACGTTCAAGATCACCAAGGGCAGCTCCACCATGACGGCAAGGCCGATGGCCTCGGATTTCAAGGCCACTCCCGGGCCGCTCGTGCCCGTGGCCGCGAGCGCGCCGCCGAAAGCCGCGCCTATGGTCGAGCCGATGGCCGCGATCTCGTCCTCGGCCTGGAAAGTCTTGACCCCGAAATTCTTATGCTTGGAAAGCTCGTGGAGAATATCGGAGGCCGGGGTGATGGGGTACGATCCGTACCAGAGCTCGAGCCCGCTCAAGTGGCAAGCCGCGACCATGCCCAAGGCCGTGGCCTCGTTTCCGGTGATGTTGCGGTAGAGCCCGGGGGCGATCGGCGCCTTGCGCACGCGATAATGATGGCCGAAAATTTCCGCGGTCTCGGCGTAGGCATTGCCGGCGTGCAAGGCCTTGTGGTTGGCCTCGACCAGAAGCGGGTTCTTCTTGAACTTGCTCTCGATCCAGCGCAGGGTCGAGTCCATTGGCCGGTCATAGAGCCAATACATCATCCCCAAGGCGAAGAAATTCTTGCAGCGCTCGACCTGGACCTTGGTCAAAGGCAGTCCCGCCAAGGAGTTCCCGGTCAGGCGAGAAAGCTCGACCGGAATCACGCGGTAGTCGGAGAGGGAGCCGTCCTCCAAGGGATTCTTGGCGTACTGGACCTTGGCGAAATTCTGGGAATTGAACGAATCGACGTTGACGATCAGGAGCCCGCCTTTCTTGAGATCCTTGATATTGGCCTTGAGCGCGGCCGGGTTCATGGCCACTAGCACGTCGGGAGCATCCCCTGGAGTCAATACCTCCCGGGAGCTGAACTGGATCTGGTAGCCGCTCACCCCGGGGAGCGTGCCGACGGGGGCGCGGATCTCGGCCGGGTAGTCCGGCAAGGTGCTCAAATCGTTCCCGGCCATGGCCGTGGAGGTCGTGAACTGCATGCCGGTGAGCTGGATCCCGTCGCCAGAGTCGCCGGCGAAGCGAATGGTGATCGCCTCGAGCTCCTCGATCCTTCCGGGATTGGAATCGGGCTTGAGCTGGGATTTGAGGTTGATTTCACTCATTTGAATTCAGGCTCCGTCCGCGTCCTCGCTGACCACGTGGGGCTGGGGAGGACGGTTAACCACCGCCGCCGGGAAATGGTCCGCAAGATATTCGATTAAGGTATTGACCGTGACCAAAGAGGCCGGAGCCCCCTTATCGTCCACGATCGGCAGATTGCGCAAGCCCTTCGAGTTCATGGCCTCGACGGCCTCGCCGACCGTCTGGTCCAGGCGGGCCTTCAGGGGATCTGGAGTCATGTACGCGGCGACGGTTTCGCCTTTCCGGAGCCGGCCCACGGCCCTGAGCAGGTAATCTCTCTCGGTGAAAATGCCCACCAGCTTCTGGCCTCGGCAAACCATGAGGCAGGGCGTCTGCTTTTCCCGCATCAAGGCCAATGCATCCTGCATGAACGCATTTTCTTGGACGCAAACCGGCTCGGAATGCGCCAGGCGAGCCAGTTTTTCGCTCAGGGCCTTGGTCTTTACGGACATGAGTTGGAGAAAAGCCTCCGATGAAAAGTATACCCCTTCCAGAGGTCGAAATCAAACAAGAGACCGGCCAGACTACACTAGTGCTCCCACAAGGAAGCCACGAAATTCTTGAGCCCGCTCCGCCTCTGGAAGACGACTCGCGCCGCCACCACCGTGATATTGTCGTCTCCGCCGGCCAGGCGGGCCTTCTCTATGAGCCGGGCGGCGATTTTCCGGGGAGAAGCCGATTCCGACAGAGTCCCGCGGATTTCATCATCGCAGACCATCTTGGTCAAGCCGTCGGTCGCCAGAAGCAGGAGATCCCCGGGATACAGGGCATGCTCGGCCACGTCCACCTGCACATGGGGCTCGGCTCCCAGGGCCCTGGTCAGGATGTTTTGAAGGCTCGAGCGGGAGGCCTCCTCCGGAGTCAGAAGGCCGGACCTCACATGCTCGGCGACGAGGCTGTGGTCCCCCGTGAGGAGAAGGAGCTTGCCTTCGCGGTAGAGGTAGAGCCTGCTGTCGCCCACGTGCGCCACGCAAAGCGAGCTCGGGTCGGCCAGCACGGCCACCACCGTGGTGCCCATGCCGCCTTCCGCGGCCATGGCCCGGCCCTTATCGTAAATCTCTCTGTTAGCCCGGGCCACGAAGGACTCGAGCATCCTGGGGAGCTCCGAGGCGCCGGCGGCCTGTCCCTCGGCGGCCACGGCCAGATCCTTGGCGGCGGCGAGCGCGGCCTGCCGCCGGACAGATTCCTCGATAGAGGATACCGCCATGGCGCTGGCCACCTCTCCCGCGCTATGGCCGCCCATGCCGTCGGCCACGATCATCAGGCCCAGCTCCTGCTTGACGGTGAAGCTGTCTTCGTTGTTGGGCCTGACACAGCCCGGGTCCGTGGCTCCGCTCATCTCGAGAATCGCGCTCATTGGGGTTCCTTGGCGGGGCCTCCCGGCTCCAGCGAGGGGATGCTTTCCACGACCGCCGCCTCCCCTTCCACGACCGGAGTGGCCTGCGCCGTGGGCTCTGGACGCTCCGGCGCGGGCGCTTCAACGGCCCGTCTTTTTCTTGGAGACTCCGCCGCGGACTCGCAGGTCAGAGACCTTTTGAAAAGGAGAACAAGATAGCCCAGGGTCATGAGACTGCAGGGGTAGGTGACCTTGACCCAATCCCCCTTCATGAAGAAATAAGTGCCGAGGCCGAGGATCAGCGCCGATGACGAGCCGCAAAGGACGGTTCCCCACACCGCCCCGACCCGCGGCAAGGCAAGCGCCGCGAATAATGCGGCCGCCGCCAAAAGCCCCAACTCCGCTAGCGGCGCCCAGGGAGGCTCGGTCAAAAATCGCGCATGGATGATGTTCTCGACCGCGCTCGCGCAAAGCTCGAGGCGAGGCAAGCGACGGGACAAAGGAGAGGCCGCGAACTCCCCGGACCCCGCCGCGGTCAAGCCCACCAGGACTATCTTCTCCTTGAAAATGTCCATGGGGACCCGGTCCGCCATCACGTCCTGGAAGGAATAATAACGAAAGGTCTGCGCCGGGCCGCTGAAGGTGATGAGCATCCTCTGCTCCTCGTCCATGGCAATGGTCCGGCGCCCGAAGCGCAGCTCATGGCCGCGGACCAAGCGGGCCTGCTCGGGCTTTATTCCCAAGAAGGACCAGGCCAGGCGCAAGGCGTAGGAGGGCAGGTATGAGCCGCCATAGGCGGCGATCAGAGGTTCCCTACGGACCACGCCATCCTCCTCGACATCCACCATGACATGCCCGACCCCGAGGGCCGCCTCCGCTAGAGGCGGAATCGGGGGGAATGCCTTCAGGGTCGCGCCCTGCCCCGGAGCCATAACCACGGGAAGTACCACGTTTCCGGACAGCTTCAGAGCCGCCGCGAGCTTGGCGTCTGAGTCCAAGGCTCTCGCGGCCGAGGAGAACAGGATGGAGAATTTCCCCCCCTTGTCCACCACGGCTCGGGACTTCAGCATATCATGGTACTCGGACTCGAGCTTGGCGATCTCCGCCAAGCCCTGGCTCTGCTCCGGCTCGGAATAATCGAAGCCGAGGCCGATCACCTTGGGCTGGGCTTGGGCGAGCTTCTCCACCAGAGCCGCGATCCGGGAGCGGGGCCAAGGCCAGCGCCCCAGCTCGGCCAAGGATGCGTCATCCACCGCAATGAGGGCGATCTCGGGGGCCGGGTCGAGATTCTGCCGCAGTTGGGCCCGGTAATCGTAGAACTTAAGCTCCAGGCCGTCGAAAATCGGGAAAAGCCCCGGGAAATAATAGGCCGCCCCGACAAAAAGGCTTGTCGCCAAAGCGATGAAAGCGTCCGAAATCCAGCTTTTCCTCATGAGAATCCAACCAAAGCCGAGTGTAACCCTGCGGATAATTTATGTCAAGCCTGCGGCCGCGCGGGCTCAGGAGCGGATCCTGCGTGAAAACAGATGCAGGAGAAGGACTTGCACGGCGGCCAAGGTGAAGAATGTCCGCGCCACCCCCGGCTTGAATATCGAACCGCTTTCATAAAAATATTGAGTCGCCTTATGCTCTCTCTCGACGATTTCCGGGTAAGGCGCGTTAGCGCTCGGGAAACCCAAGCTTGGCCACATCAAGAAAAATTCCTTTTCGACTTTCCCCTTCCGCAGTTCGTAAGGCCCCACCTTCACCAGGGGCGGGACGCGGTCTCCCTGCCAGCGGGTGTAGCTGAAGAGATTGATCCGAATCATTCCGGCGAGCCCCGCTCCCAAGAAGCCGCAGAAAACGATCAGAAAAACAATCCTCGCCGCCTTTAACGCCACGATTTTTTCCCGCTCGTCTCGTTCGCTAACGAATAGCATGGTGACCTCCATGGGCCCTGAAATGAAAGACTTCCTCGATAGGCTTGCCGAAAAATCGAGCCAACAGGAAAGCGAGCTCGAGCGAGGGCCGGTATTCCCCGTTTTCTATGTAATTGATGGTCACGCGGGTCACGCCCACGGCGTTGGCGAGCTCCTCTTGGGTCATATTCCTTTTGGCTCGCAGATCCCTGAGGTCATTGGAAATTCTGCTGGTCGGGTTCTTTCCCATGCCGGTATTTCGCCACTATAGTAAAGGAAGTTTTACATTTTGTCAAGACGTAGGGAAAATAACCGCGGGCGCCCGCAGCCGCTTGGGATTTAACGGAGGTTTTGACTTCTACCGACAAGCTTCCAGCCCAGGGGCAGGAGCGCTGCGGAAAGGCAGGACTTGGCGAGGTCCCCGGGGATGAAGGGAAGCAGGCCCGCGGAGAGAAGCCGGGAGAACGGGACGAAGCGCGAAAGGCCGAGCAGCCCAAACAGAAATATCACCGAGCTGCTCGCAAGCATTAAAGCCAAGGCCCGGAAGGGATCGCGGTCCCAGCCGCGCTCGGCCAAAACGCCCGCAAGCCAGGCCCCGGGCAAAAAGCCGATCAAGTAGCCCCCGGTCGGGCCCAGGAAATGGTGGACTCCCGCGGCCCCTCCAGCGAACACCGGAAGGCCCAAAGAGCCTGCGAGAAGGTAGAGAGCGACCGCCCGAACCCCGGCCCGCGGCCCCAGCAGGGCCCCCGCGTAGAGCACGCCCAAGGTCCCGCCCGTGATGGGGACGGGGGTCCATGGCAACCGCACCTCAAATTGCGCGCAAAGGGCGATAACCAAGCTCATGAGCCCGGACAAGGCCCAGGACTCGGCGCGCCCGGCCCTGGGCCAAAAAGCCCAGGCCAAGGTGGTGGTTTTCAAGGTCCGCATTTGCGTTATGGTACAAAATCTATTGCGTAAAATGGCAAACTCTGTTATACAATCAACTACGGTCACGGAGGTTCATCCACTTATGAAAATGCCTAGTCTTTATGCCATTGCAGCGTTAGTTTCCGGAACTGTTTTGTTGCCAGCGATGACCATGGCGGATAAACCCTATGAGCAAACTATCAAGGACATAGAAAACGCAATTACTGAAACGGGGAAAAAAATAAAGACTAAAAAACAGCAAGCTGCCGTGCCGCAGTATAGAAAACATCAGGAGGATGCAATTCCCAGAATAAATAAGAGGCTGGAACTCCTCAATTCAGCGGCATTCGATATCGGCAAAATGCTGTATAAAATGGACCACGATCCCGGAGTATATGTAGAGGGAGAGAGATGTCATGTCTGGCTCGCCACGATACAAAAAATTAAACCGGCGATAGTTAGCCTTGAGAAACAGGCCTTATCTTTGGCGCTTTTGGCGAAAGACCTCAACCTGTTGTGCTGGTATACGCCTTCGGAGACTTCAATTCAGACTATAACTTATGAACCGCAAGATCCCGATACAAACATGGGGAATTTGGGCAAGCGAAGGCCGCTGCCGTTTACTCATGATGGAATTTGGGGGAATTGGTCTAAATTTTACGGAACCCTGGGAAATGCCAAGGTCCCTTCAAATATACCCTTATGCAGCACGAAGGAAGAGTCGGGAACAATTCGTTCCTCTCTTGATGACATTAATAAAAGATTACGCTCCGTTGAAAGTGCCGCGGGAAATTTTGCATCTTCCTCTTATTCCAGCTTTGTCGAGCGTTCCCCATTTTTTCCAGTTAAGCCGTGCTGGAAATAAGCCGCAACCCGCGGTCTTTGTTTAAGCCAAGTGTTTGACGGGAATCTGGATGATGAACTGGCTTCCCCGCCCGGGCTCTGAGTCCGCCCAAATGCGCCCTTTATGCACCTGCACGATTTTATGGCAGATGTGGAGGCCCAAGCCGAAGCCGGAAACCGTCTGGCCCTGGGGCCTGGGGCAGAATTTCTCGAAGATGCGGCTCTTGACCTCGGGAGGAAGGCCAAGGCCGGTGTCGGCCACGCAGAACTCCGCCGTACCCGGGCCCACACGCCGCGTGTGAACCGTGATGGCTCCCCCGCGCGGGGTGAACTTGAGGGCGTTGGAGAGCAAATTGTAGAAGACCCGCTCCATGAGGCGCTCGTCCACGTCCACGGAGTCGGGAGCGTCCATGCCGGCCTGCGTTTCGAGGCGGATTCCCTTTTCATGTGCCAAGGGACGGAATAAGTTCATGGCGCGAGAGACCATCAACTGCGGGTTCATTGGGGAAACCGCGAGCTTTAGCTGACCGGACTCGATGCGCGCCGAATCCAAGGTATCTTGGATGAAGAGAGTCAGTTTCTCGCAGGATTGGTTGATGGCATCGAAGTAGCCCTGCTGGTGCTTGTCGGGGCCCACCGACTTCTCCAGCAGGCGCAGATAGCCCTGCATGGCGAAAAGCGGGGCCCTCAAGTCATGGGCCACGGCCTGGAAAAACTCGGTCTTGAGGGAGTCGAGTTGGCGCTCATCGGTGATGTCGCGCAGGAGGAGCATGACGCTCATCTCCAACATGTCGGGGACGGAGAACAAGGTCACCAAGGTTCTGTAATGGCGCAAGACGTTTCCCCCCGCCCTTGGGACCTGAAGCTCCACCACCTCGACGCGGGTGTGGTTCTCCAATATCCTCTGGATCTGCTGGCGGATTTCGACCGTTCTCGCCCACTCCCCCGAAAGCTTGCCTTGGCCGATCTCGGGCCTGACGCCGAGGACCTCCTGGGCCGCGGGATTCATGTACAGGATGTCTCCCCGCAAATTCGACAGGACCAGGGCCTCTGGAATGTTCCTGATGAGGGTTTCGAGCTTGGTGCGCTCCTGAAGGAGCTCCGCCTGCGTGCGCTTGAGGATGCCCTTGAACCGCAGGTACCCGCACGCTCCTAAAACAACCGCCGCTCCAGCCAAAATACCCAAAGAAGCCGCCGGGGCCATGTACGCAGTGTACTAAATGCGGCGGGGTTAATGCGCGGCGCGCTCGGAAACCAGGTCCTTGGCGTCGACGAGAGCCGCGCAAACATCCTTGCTCCAGCAGATCTTCTTGGCCGCCTCCTTCTTCGCGGCCTTGAGGAACTGGGCCAGCACCCCATCGGGGCCGGTGAGGCCGCGGTAGCCCTGAGCAACCAGAAGGGCCGCTATCCCGGTCACGTGGGGCGCCGCCATGGAGGTCCCGGAAAGCAGGACGAAATCCCCTCCCAGGCGGGTAGAGACCACGTCCTCTCCCGGGGCTATGACCTTAGTGTTCTCGCCGCGGCTGGAAAAGTCGGCCAAAGCGCCCTCCGAATTGCTGGCCGCGACCGCGATCGTCTCCGGATAAGCCGCGGGATAGCTGACGGCCCCTCCCGTCCTTCCGGAATTGCCCGCCGCGGCCACGATCACCACGCCTCGGCCTTTGGCGTAAGCCACGGCTTTTTGCAGGGCCAGGCTCTCGGTGGGCGATCCCAGGCTCATATTCACGACTTGAATGCCGTTATTGGCGGACCAAATCAGACCCTTGATCACGTCGCTCAAGTTCCCGCTGCCGTCCTTGCTCAGGACCTTGACCGCGTAAAGGCGGGCTTTGGGAGCCACTCCGACGACTCCCCAGCCGTTGCGCCTTGCGCCTATGATGCCCGCCACGTGGGTACCGTGGCCGTTGTCGTCCATGTAGCTCTCCGGCGACTCAGAATCCGTGATGGCATTGTAACCTCCGTCCACGGCGCCCTCCAGATCCTTATGGGAATAATCCACGCCCGTATCGATCACGGCCACGTCCACTTTTTCGCCCTCGGTGTAGTCCCAGGCGCCGGGAGCCCTGATCGCGCGCATGTTCCAGGTGATTTCCCCGCGCTCCGCCGCGGCCCTGAACGAAGCCGCGGTGGAGCGGAATCTGCCGAGGCCTCCGGGGGAGAGGGAGGGCGGCTGGAAAGCCGGCAAGGCCTCTATCCAGCGGACGTTATAGTCCTCCTCGATGTGGATTCCGGGCGGAACCGGCGGCTCTGCGTGAGAGTCAGCGCCGAGGGAAGCCGCCTGGAAGCGGCCGAAAAGGCCTCCCTCTGCCGAGGCCGGCTCGCCGGCCTCGGCCACCACGGCTAAGAACTCCTCGGCGCTGTGGCCGTTGCTTTGGATGGTGCCCAGGGGCCGGGCTCCGATTTGCGCCAGGATTTTCTGGCGCGCTTCCGGGGACGCGCGCGGCTCGAAGGTAATGATGACTCTCTTGGCGAGGGCCTCGGCCGGAAGGCAGGCCAGGGCCAGCATGGCCAGGAGCGAAGCGATCGGACCTTTCATAAACCCTCCTTAATATGTGCGGCCTACCTCACGCCGTTCATGGTAAAGGAATGGCAAATCCCGCACATGGGCCTAAAGGCCTATTTATGAATAGGTCTAAAGTCCTATAAGGGCTCCAGCGTCACTGGACGATTTTCGCGGCGTCCACGAGCCTGTAGTTCTGCTCGGCGGGGTTGTCCTTGTCCAAGGCAGACGAAGCGCGCAAGAGCATCTCCCGCACCTGCCCAGGATCGCGTGCCCCTTGGGCCACGGCAAGCGCCGCCAGGCCCGCCACGTGGGGGGCCGCCATCGAGGTCCCCGAAAGCCACTGGTACTCCTGCTTGAGGAAGGTGGATCGGATGTCCACGCCGGGGGCGGCGAACTCGATCTTAGGCCCGCGGGCCGAGAAGTCGGCGATCTTTCCGTCCGACCGCATGGCGGCGACGGCGATCGCCTCGCCGTGAGCCGCGGGATATTCCACAGCACCTCCCTTGTTGTTGCCCGCGGCCGCGACGATGACAACACCCCTGGCGGAGGCGTAGGCGGTCGCGGCCTTGATGATGAGGGAAAAAGCCGGGGAGGAAAGGCTCAAGTTGGCCACCTGCATGCCGTTCCTGGCGCACCAAACCAAGCCCTTGGCCAAAGAGAAAAAACCAGCGCCGCCCTTCTCATCGAGGACCTTGACCGCGTACAGGCGGGCCTTGGGGGCGACGCCGACCACGCCGAAGCCGTTGTAGCGGGCCGCGATGATGCCGGCGACATGGCTGCCGTGCCCGTTGTCATCCCGGAAAGTCGCCTCGGCGTCGAAGGCGTTGTAGCCTCCGGCGACCGCCTCCGCCAAGTCGGGGTGCGCGAAATTGATGCCCGTGTCGAGCACGGCCACCCGCACTCCCTCTCCCTGGTTCTTGGCCCAGGCCGCGGGAGCATTGATCTTCTGCACTCCCCAGTCTATCTCTGGACCGGAGGCTTCGCTTCTCTTTGCCGCAGGCGCGGCCGGGACCACGGCCGAATCAGCCTGACTCAGCCAATGGATGTAGGAGTCCTCCTCCACCCAGGCCACCGCAGGCTGGGCGAGGGCCCGCTCCTGGATGGCCTCAACGCTTACCTCGCCATCCGGGATCTCGGCCAAGGCCGCGTCCAGCTCCTCGATGCGCTCCACCTCCTGGACGCCGAGCGACTGCAGGGCCTGGGCCTGGAGGGCGGAGCCCCCCCCATGAAAACCAATGATCACCCTGGAGGCATGGGTCGGGACGGCGGCGGCGAGCAAGAGAAGAAAAATTTTCATATCAGTCCCCTTGAAGCTTCGACACTAGCAAAAAAAGTGTTGACGAATCCACCTTCCAGGGCTATACTGCCAGGCGAGAGTCATGAAACGACAGCCTTCCAAGAAGTGGCCCGCATCGAGTCGGAAAAACACCGGCAGGAAAAAGGGCGGCTCGGAAACGCCGCCGGAATTCGAGCGTGGCTGGCAGGAGCTCGAGGATCAGTACAATCGCATGCAGTCTGATTGGACGAGCCTCGCGGCCATGATGGGAATCAACTCGAAGGACGAGTAAACCCCCTATATAACCTCCAGCAAGGCGAAATGCAGATATTCGGTCTCCGGCATGGCCAGAAGCGCCGGATGATCGGCGCCCTGCCCCTTCAAGGAAACGAGCCTCGTCCGGCGCCCGGCCTTGGCTTGGGCATGGCGCAGCATCTCGATGAAGATCTCCCGACTCACATGATGGGAGCAGGAACTCGTGGCCAAGAGCCCCCCATCGGGTAAGGCCTTGAGGGCCCAGGCGTTAAGCTTGACGTAATGGCGCAGGGCCTTGGGCAGGTGCTTCTTGGACGGAGCCAGGCTCGGCGGATCTAGAAGGATCATGTCAGGCTTGAAGGGCTGGCGGTTCTCCGCGAAATCGCGCAAGGCCTCCTCGGCGTCGCCCTCCTCGAAGGTCGTCAACTCCGCCACTGCGTTCATCGCGGCGTTCTCGCGGGCCAGCTCAACCGCGGGCCCGGAACTGTCCAGGCCCAGAACGGCCTTGGCCCCGAATTTGGCCGCGTTGATCCCGAACGCTCCGGTGTAGCTGTAGAGGTCGAGCACCGCGCGCCCCTTGAAATAGGGCCGCAGAAAGACCCGGTTCTCGCGCTGGTCGAAATAAAACCCCGTCTTTTGCCCTCCCCCGACGGGCACGGAAAAGCGCAGCCCTCCCTCCGATATCTGAAGCTTGTCCGGCACGCTCCCAGACAGGACCCGGCACTCCTGGGCCAGCCCCTCCAAGGACCTCAGGCGATGGTCGTTTTTAAGGTAGATGCCCTTGGGAGACAGGAGCTCCCCCAGGGCCTGCTCGATCAGGGGCAGGCAGGCCTCCATGCCCGCCGAGAGAATCTGCAGAACGAGACAGGCCCCGTAGCGGTCGACCACTAGCCCCGGAAGGCCGTCGGATTCCCCGAAGGCCAGCCGATAGGATGTTTCCGGCGAGCAGGTTTTTTCCCGGTAGGCCAGGGCCGCGGCCAAGCGCCCGCGAAAGAAATCAATCCCGATCTCCGCGGGCCCCCAAGAGAGCATGCGACAGGCGATGAGGCTTGCGGGGTTGTAGAAGGCGACGCCCAAGAGGCGCCCGAGGGAGGCGTAGACCTCGACCACACTCCCGGCCGGGGGCGCTCCCTCGATCTCATGGATTTCGTTCGAGAATACCCAAAGATGCCCGGCCAGCAGGCGCTTCTCCTGCCCGGGCCTGAGGCGGACCTTACCTGAGACGCCTAGGGCTGATGCACTCAACTGGATCTCCCACTGAGGCTTTAAATTCCCGGGCGAAGCTTCCCTGCCGGACGGAAAGCTCGAGGAAACCCGAGGAGCCGAAAAGGGCCAGGCTCGCCCCGGCCGGGACGCTGGCGTAGTGGGAGCGAATCGCTCCCACGTGCCGGCCGCGGAATTGGATGGGCCAGGCGTGCGGCAATTCCGCGCGGCTGATATTGGTGACCGCGTTTCCGAAATGGTCCACGCACAATATCTCTCCCTTGACCCGGCCGGAGGCCGCGAGCGCGCGCGGAAACGGAATGCGCCGCATCTCGGCGGTCCTCGGCCCCAGGGCCGCGGGCTTACCACCCCGGCTCAAATGCCCGGCCGCTGGAGCCAGGATGTCCCTGCCCTGGAAAGTCGCGCTGACCTGCGAAAGCCAAAGCTTGGGGTTGGAAAGCTCGCGGATTTCGAGGATCGGGCTCTCGAGCCAGCTCAAAAGCCCGTTGTCGGGAGCCAGGAACTGATGCTCCGCGGTGCGGGCCCAAATGATTTTGCGGGCCGATCCGACCCCGGGGTCCACGACGCAGAGGAATATGGCGTTTTTCGGGAAATAGGGGGCGCCCGCGCGGAGCTGGAAGGCGGCCGCGCGCACGTCCTGCGCAGGGATCTCGTGGCAGAGGTCTATGACCAGCGCGCGCGGCGAGAGACTCGCTATCACGCCCTTCATGATTCCCGCGTAGGAGTCGCGAGCGCCGAAATCGGTCAAGAGGACGATGGGCGCGGCCATACCCTCTAAGCCGTGACTCCAGCCCGGCGCAGAATCTCCCGCACGGACGACTTATACCCGGCCAAATCGAAGCAGGCGTCTATCTCCTTGGGAGAAAGGCGCTTGAGCACGGCCTGGTCGGACTTGAGCGCCTTCTGGAAGGGCTCGCGGGTCTTCCAGGTCTTCATGGCGTTTCTCTGCACGAGCTCGTAGGCCTCGAGTCGGTCCAGCCCGGAGTCGATGAGCTTGAGCATGACCTTCTGGGAGAAAACCAGGCCCATGGAGCGGTCGAGGTTCTCCTTCATGCGCTCTGGATACACCTGGAGGCCGTCCAGGACGCCCCGGAAGCGTTCCAGCATGAAGTCAAGGAGAACGCAGGCGTCGGGCAGGATCACTCGCTCGACCGAAGAGTGGCTGATGTCGCGCTCGTGCCAGAGGACGATATTCTCGACTGCGGCTGACTCGTAGGAGCGGATGAGTCTCGAGAGGCCGCAAAGATTCTCGCAGAGCACGGGGTTGCGCTTGTGGGGCATGGCCGAGGAGCCTTTCTGTCCCTGGGTGAAGGGCTCCTCGAGCTCCAGAACCTCCGTCCTTTGCAGGTGGCGGATCTCGGTCGCGAAGCGCTCGATAGCCGCGGCGGAGAGGACCAAGGCGTGGAAAAAATCGGCGTGACGGTCGCGGGGAACCACCTGGGTCGAAACCGGTTCCGGCTTGAGGCCGAGCCTGCGGCAGAGCTCCGCCTCGCAACGGGGCCCCACCTGAGAGTAGGTCCCCACGGCCCCGGAGGCCATGCCGTAGGAAATCAGCTCCCGAGCCCGCTCCATGCGCTCCATGTTGCGCAAAGCCTCGGCGTGCCAGCCGGCGAGCTTCACCCCGAAAGTGACGGGCTCGGCGTGCACCCCGTGAGTGCGTCCCGCCATCCAGACGAGCTCATGTTTGCGCGCCAAGGCCTTGAGCCGGGCCGCCGCCCCCCTCCAGCCGGCCAGGATCAGGCCCGCGGAATCGCGCAGTTGGAGAGCCAGGGCCGTGTCCAGTATGTCCGAGGAGGTCAGGCCGTAATGCAGGTAGCGCGTCAAAAGAGGGGCCCTCCCCTGGAGCTCCTCTGCCACCGCCGAGATGAGGCCGATCACCTCGTGCCCGGAGCGGGACTCGAGGGCCTTGGCCTTGTCCAACAGGGGCTTTCCGAAAACAGCGCGCAGGGCCTTAAGCTCGGCCGCGGGCAGCCCCTTCTCGCGGGCCAGAACCTCGAGGAATGCCTCCTCCACCTTGAGCAGGACCCGCAGGCGGTGATCCTCGGACCATATCCGGGACATCTCCGGGCGGCTGTAGCGCTCGATCATGGGTTACTCCCCTTCCTGGGCGCCGACATTCTTCTTGGTCGCGTCAATCAAGGCGATCCCGGCCAGGCATTGCGGGCAGGAGTCGGGGGGGCTCACCTGCAGGGGATAGGAGATGAGGGAGCGCACCGGCACGCAAAGGGAGAGGCGTTCTGTCGAGCGGTCGACGATGGTCCCGACGCCGACCACCTTGGCCCCGTAAGCCGCGGTCAGGGCCGCGACCTCCGCGGTCAAATGCCCCAGCATGAGGACGTCCATGACAACAAGCGCCCTCTCTCCCCGCTCGAGCTTGAAGTCGCGCTTCAACGCCATGACGCCTTGGTTTCGCTCCATGAAAATGGCCCGGCACTTCTTGATCCGCGCCACCTCCTGCCCCAGGACGACAGAGGACATGCTGGGCGAGACCACCACGTCCACGGGCTGGGGGAATTTCGCGGTCAAAGCCAGGGCGATGCGGCGAGCGACGTGGGGGTACTGCAGGACCAGAGCCGTTTGGATATAAATCGGGCTATGAAGCCCCGAAGCCAGCTGGAAGTGCCCCGAGACCACGGCCCCATGCTCCTGCAGAAGGCCGAGCATGTCCATCTTCTTCATCCCTGCCATCATTCCTCCCTGACGCCGTTATTATAGAGTTTTTCGAGGACCTTAAACCTCTCCTTGGCGCGGCGTCGGCCTTCCTCCAGGGCTTTCTCGATCTCGTTGGCCGCCATTTTGTTGAGCCGGGGCTCGAGGTCCGGGTGGTTCAAGTCCCCCTTGACGCGAAAGCCTATGGCGGGCCTACCCAGCTCGTCGACCCACCATTCCGGCAGGGGCGCGCGGTAGCTGGTCAGTCTCGTCAGGATATTCATGTCCACCTTTTCCCTGGGGAAATCCGCGGTGCCGTCGGCGTAAGCTATGACCTGGGGGCTGTCAACGTAGCAGAAATGAGTGGTCACCACCCCCTCGCGGATTCCGTAGCGGCTCTCGATGCGGTTGAAATCCAAGGTCTTGGGGTAGGCGGTGCCGGCGCTCAGCACGGAGAGGTTGTTCATCTTATGCATGTAGATGTAGGGCAGGAACACGATGGCGAGAATCTTGTGCGCCCCCTGGAGGGCCTGCACGTCGTTGACACGCCCCGGCCCGAAGCCCAGGCGCAAATCCCCGTTGACTTTTTTGAGGCTGGGGGTCACGCCGCGGATGTCCCACAAGAGGTCCGTGCTCGCGAAGGAGAAATTCTTGTGGGTGATATTCCCGACGCGCAGATGACCCACGGAATCCGGGAACTTCCTCGGTATGGCGTACTTGAATATCTTGACCCAAGTCCGGCGGGGAGGCGCCGTCGCGGGCTCGGAGGCGCCAGCGGCAGTGGAGGTGGAAAGGCTCGCCAAGATACCGCTCACCAGCTCCTGGGCCTTCTCCCACTGAAGGTTTTCCATGCTTCCCGCAACCGAGATCTCCTTGGGGTCCGAGATATCCAAGACCCTGGACTTGAGCTTGACCCGCGATCCTTCCCAGACAAAGGACAGGTCGTCCACTTTGAGGTCCCGGTTGACCAGGCGCAGGCCTAGGGCGATGTTACTGAAGGCGTTGGAGAACGCTTGAAGCGAGCGTCCCCTTATGGACAGAGCCGCGCTGGAGAATCCCTCCCCGGCGTCCAGGTCCGCCTGAACCTGGCTTACGGCCACGTGCTTGAACCGAGCCTGGGCTTGGCCGAGCTTGAGCTTGAGCCCGTGAACCTCCAACTGGTCCTGGTTCCAGGACAGCGCGGCCTGCCCCTGCAGGCTGCCTTTTAAGTCGCAGCCCTCCAGGGAGCGCCGCCAGGCCGAGGCCGCCTCCAACGGGAACGACTGCAAAAAGAACTCCGCATCCGCCCGGGGCTTGGGCCCCGACCAATCCACGTAGCCGCGCCCCTTGAGGGAAAGGGGCGCGGCCGAGAGAGCCATATCCTCGATGCTGGCTCTCGAGCCCTTGAGGCGCGCTTTCACCTGCCAGCGGCTGGCGGGCATGGAGAAATCCACGGTGCGCCCCATATGCTTTTCCCAGTCGGAAGCGGCTAAGGGCGGGACCGACACATCCGCCTCGACCATGGGCTCGGAGAACCCGCGCACCCACCCCGACCCCGAGAAGCGGTGGCCGTCCACCTTGAGTTGGAGCCGGTCGGCGTTGAGATAAGCCTCCCCCCAGCGCCCGGAGGCCAGGAACATCGAACCATCGAGAGAAAAGGAAGTGGTGATTTGCCGAGCCGCGAAGCGGCTCACGTGGTCGAAGGACGCCGAAATGGCGAAAGGCCGATCCATATCAAAGCCGGCCACCGAAAGATTGAATCTCTCTATCACGTGGCTGGTGTTTTTAAGCCTATCTTCGATCTGCAGAAGGCCGCGCTCGATCACCGTTTCATCGGCCGCCAGCCCCCCGGGAATGAAGAATCGTCCCTTGGAGAGGCCCCGCGGCGCGGAAGTGGAGGCAATGATATCCGAGAAATTCCAATGGCCGTCCTCGTCCCGAAAAATCCATATCCGGGGCGCTACGAGCTTGACGTTCTTGAGCTCGAGTCTGCGCCTCAAAAGGGGCAGCAGCTTGACGCTGACCAAGGCGATGTCGCTCGAGATCATGGGCCTGTCGGGCTGGCCCTTCTCCATGACGATGATCTTGTGGAGCTTGATCCCATGAGGCGTCAGAACCACTCCCTCTATGGAGACGGAACGTCCCAGCAGAGCCTCGATCTGGGACGTGAGCCTGTCCTTGACCTTGCCCGCGTCAAGGAGCCGAGAAAGCATGAAAAGGCCGGCGCCGGCCGAAAGGAAGAGGAGGATGAAGATGAGGCAGAGGCCCCGGACCAGCAACCATGTGACGCGCCAAGCGAAACCGCGGCGTTTTTTCGCTTGCTCTTCAAGGGGCATTTCGCTCAAGAATATTACCTATTTTCCAGTATCTCTTGATACACTTGGACAGTCTCCCGGGAATAACGCCCCCAGGTATTGGAGGAAACCCACCGGGGCCCGAGCTCGGAAAGCCTGCGGCGCGCGGCCTCGGACCCGGCGAGTTCGGCCATCCTCGCGGCCAGCTCTGGAGGAGTCAGGCTTTCCAGCACGAACCGGCGACCCTCCCCTCCAATGAGTTCCGCCGCGCCGACGCGCGCCCCGGAGATCGCGGGCAGGCCACAGGCCATGGCCTCCTGCAGGCTCATCCCGAACTCCTCGTAAAGCGCAGGGTGGACGTAAACATCCAACGCGTGGTAGCAGCGCTCCACGTCCGGCACGGGCGGCATGAACCGGACGGCGGCGCCGGACTCGCGGGCCAGTCTCTCGTAGGGCCCCAAGCGGGACTCCTTGCCCACGACCAGAGCCTTGAAAGGCCTTCCCCTGAGAAGAGCCAGGGCCTCAAGAAAAAGCCGCAGCCCCCTTTTCACGAAATCCCCCGAGGTGACCAAGCCGAAAACGAAGTCCTCTTCCGAAAAACCAAGCCCTCCCCTGGCCTCCCGCCGCGAACTCGGATCGGGCTTGAAGCGCAGCGGATCGAAGCCCGGGTAAATCACCCGGATTTTTTCCTGGGAAACTCCGAAGCGGCCGGACAATTCCCCGGCCATGAGCTTGGAATTGGCGATCACTTTCTTGAATCGCCCCGCCCGCAGGATCTCGGCGTGCAGGCGCGCCGCGCCCGAGAGCGGGCCCTGAGGCGCGCCATGAACGGCCTCCTGCGCGGCTTCCACGCAATTATGGAGGCTTAGGACGTCCTGGCTCAAATTGTCGCCGTGGCCGTGGATGAGATCGTGGCCGCCGCGGGCCGCGGCCCAATCGGCCAAGGCCGAGAAGAAGCGCCGTTTGCCGTAAGAACCCCAGGGCCAGCCCGGAAGGCGGCGCCACTCGACCCCCGCCGCGGCCAGGGCTTCTCGGTCGAGCCTCTCCGCGTAGACGCGGGCCCGCCAGCCAGCGCCGACAAGCCGCCTGGCCGTCTCCAAGACGATGCCGGTGGCCCCGCGCAGGCCGTCCGCTTGCCGGCAAACGATGCCCACGGAAGGCGGCGGCGTCATGGCAGAAACAGGCCAAGGGCCAGGGCAGCGGCCACCGGCATCCAGAGATTGTCGTTGAAAACGACGCCGGTGGGCATGAGCTCCATGGCGGTGGCCGCCAAGGCCATGGCGAGGCACGCCGGCGCGGGGAAACCTTGCGCCAAGCCCACCGCCGCGCAAACCGCCAGGCAAGCGAGGCTCCCCTCCAGGGATTTCTTGCCCCCGATTCTGCGCCTTCCGATCGCCTTGCCCACCAGGGCCGCGGCCGCGTCTCCCAGGGCCAGGCACAAAAGCGAGGCGGAGACGATGTCGGGACGGCGCCCGAAGCCGGCCATGACGATAAGCGCGCCCAAGGTCGTGTAAAAAATCCCGCTGAAGCGCGCGTGCTCCTCGGGCCGGGCCAGCCCAGGGAAAAACCCGAGGAGCAAGGCGTTGATCCTCGGGGCCGCCAACCGGGCGCTCTCCACGACCGCCACGACGGCCAGCCACCAGCCCATCCAAGACAGGATGCGCGGATAGCCGATCAGATGATATGCCGCCAGATAGGCCAAGGAAAGCATGTGGAAAGCCTTGCGCCCCAGCTCTCGGACAAGCGGGCTCACGCGCCCCGCCAGAATCGCTTCACGAACTTCCAGGCAGAGGGCCCCGGGGCTCGCCAAATCCAGAGCCAGAAATGGCCTGTCCCGAGACAAACCGACTCCAGTTCCTCGAGGAGGGCGACCGACCGCGGGAAAAGCGTCTTGAG
Source organism: Elusimicrobiota bacterium (assembly GCA_016218575.1). NCBI lineage: Bacteria > Pseudomonadati > Elusimicrobiota > Elusimicrobiota bacterium. Next base: position 101,197 of record JACRDN010000019.1, on the reverse strand, counting down.
CAGGACCAGTATCACCAGGCCGTTGCCGAGAACGATCCAGCTCAAGGAAAACACGATCCCCCCGCCCGCCGCCAAGTCCGGCTGCTTGAGGGCCCACAGGGATTCCAAAGTCTTGGCCATGTGAAAGGAAAGGGTGAGCCCCATCACGAAGAGAAAAGCCGGCTCCATGGGATGTTCCGGGCGCAGCCAGAGCCAAAGACGATAGGAGAGGATGGCGAGCAAGCTGTAAATGGGGACGCAGTAAGGCGCCAAAGCGATGAAGGCGTTGGAGTGCGATAGGTCCACGTGCCCCCGGGATTCGGTGACCTTGAAGCCCAGGACCTTCGCGCCCACCGACCAGGCGGCCAAGGCATGGGTCAGTTCATGGCCGAAAACGTAGATCTTGCGGGAAAGCGAGGAGAACCAACTCGCGGGGCCGACGCATTCGCCCTTGCCCGCCTTGGCCCAAATCCCGCAGGCCAGGGAAAGCCCGAACCCCAGGAAAAAAGGAAAAGCCGAGGGGCCGCGCCAGGCCGAGAGCGCCAGGGCCTGGACGCCCGCCGCCAAGGTGAGAACAGCGCTCGGCATAAGGACCAGGCCGGACAAGAAGCGCGCCATGCTCTGTGCCTTAGGCCCTGTCAAGTAATAATATGATCAATTTGGAGGCCCGAGCTTGAGACGAGTTCGAGGCGCGACGAGGGAGCATAGCGGTAGCTATGTGCCCGAGGAGCAACGAAGAAATCGGCCAAGCTCGGGCCTCCCCGAAGGGGCCGAGCGCTTTTGGGCTGCGACCGCGTCGCTCGTCGCTCACATACCGCTGCGGGTATGCTCGCTCCTCGCTCCTTGTCTCGCTCCAAAATCGCTCGGCCAAATTGATCATATTATTACTTGACAGGGCCTCAGCGGCACTCCTTCAATTTCTCCCGGCTAAGGCGCGCCCAGCGGCCTCCGGGAGGCCAGAAGAGGTTGGCGGCGGACTCAAAGTAAAGGCAGGCCAAGTCCCTGGGCCTGCCCCACAAGGTCTCCCCGGAGCCCCGCGCCAGCCAGAGCCGGCCTTCGCGGTACGCGGCTCGCTGGCGCAGGATCAGGTCCGCGGCGGCCAGAAGGTAAATTCCGGCCAGGCAGGAAGCCGCCGCGAGCGCCAGGCCGGCCCGGCGCATCAGAGTATTAACTGATCCCGCCGCTCATGGGCCCGCGGCCGGAAGCCCGATTGATGTCCGGAGGACGGGTCTTGAGCAGGTTGTGGATCAGGGAAGCCATGATGGCCGGGCGCAGGGGCTTTTCGATGAATTCCCGGACGTTCGGCTCCAAGCGCATCATGTCGACGTTCTTGCGGTCCATGTGGCGGCCGGTGATCACGATTACGGGGATCTGCCCGCGGCCTCCGGCCTGAAGATCGCGCAGAACCTCGTAGCCGCCCTTTTTGGGCAGCATGAAATCCAAGATGATGAGGTCGGGATTCAAGGCCTCGACTTTGCGGATGGCCTCGACCCCGTCGGCGGCCCGGTCCGTGCGGAAGCCCTCCTTGCGGACCACGTGCTCCATGAGGTCGAGGAGGCTTTCGTCGTCATCCACGAGAAGAACGAGCTTCCCGGCCGGGTCGGCCAAGACGGGCAGGGCGAATTCCGGGTTTTGTTCCACTTTAGCTTCCTGTGCCGCCTGACAGCTCCGGCGGGGCGGTCTTGAGTATTTTGTGCAAGGTCACGCCCAGCACCTGCGGCTTGATGGGCTTCTCCAAAAAATCCATGACGTTCGACTCCTGCCGGATCATCTCCGCCGTGGTCCGATCCGTGTAGCGCCCGGTGATGACGACGATGGGTATCCCGGCCGTGGCGCCGGTCTGCAGTTGGCGCAAAACCTCGAATCCGCCGTAGCGCGGAAGCATCAAGTCCAGGATGACCAGATCCGGGATCAGCTCTTGTATCTTGTTGACACCCTCCTCCCCATCCGAGGCCGAACACACCTTGAAGCCCTCCTTGACCACGATGAACTCCAGGAGCTCCCGCACGCTCTCATCGTCGTCAATGACCATTACGAGCTTATCCTGGGGCCGCGCCAGCCCTCCCTCAGCCGTCATGTCCCTAATTTAACAGATTTTCCCGCTGTCGGCAACCTTTGGATGCGCCGCGCCGGCCGCGGCGGACACGGTTATCCACAGGAACTTCGCGGGGAGTTTTTGTGGATAACCTAGGCCAAAGGTCCCATTATCGCGGCGCCAAAATCCCGCGGTTTCCTTCCCCTAAAGGCCTAAAGGCGGCCGACCGAATTTCGATAAAATTTACAAGCTGTGAAAAAAGCTTTGCTGATTATCGCCCTCCTTGCGCCGGGGCCCCGCCGCGGGGACCTCTTCGCCGCCCAGAATTGGGCCTGGACAAGCATGAAGACCATCGAGGCCCGCCTGCGCATCATCAATCCCAATCCCATTTTCTTGGGGGAGTTGAGGCTCGCCTTCCAGAACTGCACGATAGACGCCGAGAAGCAGGCCGGGCCGCTTCTCACCCAAATTCTGGCCATGGAACCGGGCGCGCTCAAGCAGAGGAAATTGGACGCCATTTTATACGTGCTGCAGGAAGACTTCGGCGTGACTTGGGAAAACATCAAAGATAGGGCCTCCCGGGAGCCCAACCTCTTTCGCGTGGCCGAGATCCGGGCCCAGCGGTACCTCAATCTTCTGGCCGGCGATTTGATGGAAATCATGCGGGACCAAAGCAAATGGGGCGACCTGGGAATCACGGAGCCCACGCTGGCCCTGGGGCGTCTGTCCAAGTTCTACCTGGATTTCCTGGACGAGACCGAGGAAAGGCCGTATCAAAGCCTGGTCCCTCAAGCGTATAGAGAAGCTCTGCAAATCGAAGCCAGAGAGACTTTAACCCTAGCTAATAGCGGCCTCGCTCCCCTGATCGAGGATATCGAGAGATCAGCCGAAATCACCGATACGCAAGTAGAGGATGAGCTAAGGTCGCGGCCGACCACGGTCCTGGCCCTAGCCCCCCAAGAAGGCCGGCTTGCGCGCCTGGCGGCGCTCTTGAGGCCCCGGCCCAAGTCTTTGGTATCGCCCAAGATCGCGGCCCGGGCCCTCAAGGGCTACCGATCCCTGAGGAAAAAGACCCCTCCCGATGTCCAGGACGAGGTCGTTTTCGCCAAGGCCTTTATCGAAGCGTTTTACGGCTCCATGCTCTCGGCCATGCGCAAGGGGGCCGTGCCGGCGGTCATCCTTCCCAGTTCCCTCAACGGTCCCTCCCTTGGCATAAACAGCGAAGTCGAACTGGCCGTTCACAGCGGGCGATTCGCTCTGATTTTCGCGGATAACGAGGACGAAGCCCTCTCCGCGATCTCCTCGCATCACGCCTCTCAGGGCGAGAACCTCGCCGTGCTTCCGGCCACCCTGAACGACGGCGCCGTACTCAAACTCGCCCATCCCTTCGCGCCGGAGAACCCCTACGCCATGTCGGCGCAGTTGATGCGGGCCTACGCCGGAGGAATCCCGCCCGTCCATTTACCGGTAGGCTCCCAAAACGCTCCCCAAAGACGATGGAATATTAAATGGAAACTGCAATGGAAAAAAGGCCCTTGGCTGGAAGATTTGACCTCCTTCCACTGGAAATGGCCGACCTCCTGGCCCATTCCCCTCTCACTCGGAATCGCCGCGACTTGCGCGCACCTCGCCGTCTGGTCCCGGCTATTGGCCGACCACTTCCAGGCTTTCACCGGCTACATCGAGCCGTATCACGTCCAGGATTTGCGGGCCTTGACCGCGGGGAACGCGGGGAATGCCTTTCAGATCGCCGTTCTAGCCGCGAGTGCCGCCGTAGCGGTGGGAATTATAGCCTCGATTTTTCTGCTTCCCTTGCGAAATCCAAATCCGAAACCCTTGAGCCGCCTGCTCTGGATATACGCCGTGATGGTGGTGGTATCTCTTCTGACGATACTGTTTCTTTTGCAATGAAATCCCTGCGCTCCCTTGCCTTGATGGCTCTAGCGGGCCTTCCCGGAGCGGCCTTGGCCCACGAAGCCGCTCCTCTGCCCATACAAGGCGCGCCTCGGATGGACATGAGCGCCTTTAATCTGGGGATGGCAAGTCAATTGTTCTCAAAGGGAACCGAGCCGGACGCCAAGCATCTGGCGGGCTCGTACTATCTGGTGGCAATAGCCGCGCGCAAAAACAAGGCCTTGTACAATGGCGAAGGGCTCTATCAGCCCATGGAAAGGAGAAACGACGCCGGTCAGCTCATTTCCAGCAACAGCATCATTCCGCGCCTAAAATTTAGAATCGCCTTGCAAGCCTTCGGCCTGACTCCCCGATGGGTGCTGTACACGAATAAACTTGACCCCGGTCAATTGGGACGCTATGTCACTAAGGTATTGCAAACGAAGAGCGGCGACTCGGACGCTCCCTTCGGGGAAATCCTCATCAGCGTCGCGGGCGGCTCCATCGCCTTCGAGTGGACTTACACCCAGCCCGCGGACGGCGACAAGCCCGAGGCCTCTTGCCGCCAAAGCTACCGCTGCCGGTTCGTTGATGATAAGAAGGAAAGCCTCCTGTGCAAGATATTACACACCCATTACACGGGCGAGGCTTTGACGTTCGCGGACATATATTACGAAGGCTATTCCCTGGCACAACGCTACCAAGGCGCCGAGGCCTTCGAGTAATAACCGGCGAATGAAAGTGAAACCTCGGCTGGCCCTCGCCCTTTTTCTGGCCTCGGCCATCCGCCCCGCCTTTCTCCATGCCGGCTGGGCCTATCGCGGCAATTTCGCGACCAGGCAGGCGCGGCTCAACCTCGGCCGGTCGTACCTGGTGGCCACCGACCTGCGCCGGGCCTTCCTCAAGCGCGGCCCCGGCCGCTCTCCGGCGGGGCCTATCCTCAAGGCGATTTGGAGCATGCCCACGGGCGACGCCCTGAGGCAGAAGAAAATGGACGTGATCCTCTACGTTCTCCAGCAAGACTTCGGGATCACGGCGCGAAACCTGGCATTCAATCTGTTCAGGAGCCCGCTCTTATTGGAATTGGCCGAGGAAAGGGCCAAGGCCTACCTCGCGGAGTCCGCCGCCGAGCTGTGCCAGGAGGCCCAAAACCCGGGGGCGCTGGAGAATGACGAGGTCGAGGAGGCGATGCTGGGTCTGGGGCGCCTGTCCAAGTTCTACCTGGACTTCATAGAGGCCGAACAGGGGCAGGACATGGAACAGAGCTACCGGCTCCTGCTGCGAACGCACGCCCTGTCCCTCACGCACCGCAGCCAGGCCTTGTCCGGAGCCCTGCAGCGGATCATGGGAAACATAGACTCCGCCCTCCAGGATGAAATCACTTCAGTCCCCGCCGCGGTTATGGCCCAGTCCAGAGCGGCGGTTTCGCCCAACCTGGCCCGGGCCGCCGCGCGCGGCTTCAAGAAGCTCTCGGCCCGGGCCCCGCTCATGGCGGCCGACCAGGAGCTCTTCGCCCAGGCCTTCGTGGAACGGCACTATCGCGGCATGAAGCTTGCCGCGTCCCGGGGCCAAACCGCCCCGGCCGTGATCCTTCCCTCCTTCTTGAAAGGAATCAGGCTCGAGCCCGAGGTCGAGCTCGCGGCGCGCCGCGGGCGGCTCAAGCTCCATTTCATCGAGTCCAAGGAGGACGGCTTCCGGATCGTTCGGGAGCACCTTGAACGCTGGGGCGAAAGCCTCGCTGTCCTTCCCGTCATGTGGAACCGGGGCGAGGGGCTCAAGCCCCGGAGCGGCTTTAAGCCCGCCCAGCCCTGGCTCATGGTGGAGGATCTCATGGCTGCTTTTTCAGGAGGAGAAGCATCTAGGGCCGATTTCATCAAAACCCTCGCGCCGGCCTCCTTGCGCGGCGCGGCCGAATGGCCGGCCAGGCTCCGCCTCCCCCGGCCGTCCTTGCCAGGCAGAAAAACCTGGCAAGGCTTATTCCAGGAAATGAAATCCGCCAAGTTCATAGCCGGGTTGATCTTGACTTATCTTCTGCATTCCTACTGGGCTGATGCCATGGTCCGGCCCTATCTGAGATTCGCAGGCGAATACTTCTCTCCCTACCATGAGGCATTGAGGCATGAAAGTCCCGTCCCCGACATCTTCTCCTCCGCGCATATCTCCCTGATATTCATAGCGACCCTTGCCGGGGGCTTGGCGATGGGCGCCTGGATGGCACGGCGCACTCGGAGTCCGGAGGCCAAAACCGCGCCCCGGCTCATGAGCGTTTACTGGGCCACGGCCTTGGGGCTCCTCCTGGGGCTTTGGATCGGGGGCTGGCTGTGCCGGGGATTCGCGCTATGATGAAATCCGCCCTGCCGTTTTTGATGACGCTCTTCCTTGGACTCGGGACTATTCCGGCACGGGCCCAGGCGCCGGAGGCCGCACCCAAGGCCGTGTCCGAGTTCGACCATTTCGACCTCCGGTCGGCCAAGGCCCTATTCGAGAGGGCGGGCAAGCCCCGGCTCCACGGTAGCCGGATGCTCTACATTCTCTCGGCCATCGCCTCCAAAGAGGAGACGATTTACAACCCAAACGGAATCTGGAAGCAACTTGGACTCGAAAATTACGGCACCAAAAACATCCTTCCGGCGCTGGAATTCAGGGTGGACGACAACCCCTTCCTGAAGAAGAAACGCTGGGAGCTCTACACCAGCAAGCTCTTCATGGACGAGCAGGACCTTGGACGCTACCACCAGCAGTTGGAGACCTCTCGCGCGGACTACTCCGGAAACTCCATAGAGCTAGCGGGTCCCGTCGCCGTCTTGCGCCGGGGCCGATCGCTGGCCTTCGAGTGGACCTACTCCATGCTTCCGGCCGAGAACGCCAATTACCGCGAAAGCTCCTGCCGCTTGGCGCATCGCTGCCGGTTCGCGGATGAAAAGGGCTACCTGCTCCTCTGCCAGGTTCTCCACACCCACTACAAGGAGAGCCAGCTCTCCTTCGCGGAGGTCTACTACGAGGGCTACTTCCGCTGGCGGGTGATGCCCTAGCTAAAGGTTCGTGGTGACCAAGGTCTCGGTGCTCGAGACCCCGTCCACGCCGCGCACGCGGCTGACGACCAGGCCGCAGAGCTTGTCCATGGTGTCGGCCTCGGCGCTCAGGATCACGTCCCAGCTCCCGAAGGTCACGAACACCTCGCTGACCCCCTGCACCGCGCGGATATTTTGAATGGCCTTCTGCTCCTTGCCCGGCGACAGCCTGCACAGCACGAAAGCTCTCATGCTACCTCCTTTGATTCCATTCCATTGAAAGGTATTTCCCGGACAGCTCACGGCCCTTGAGAAGCCAGGCCGGCTCCAGCTCTTGCCCGGGCTCGATACCCCACTGCCTTGCCAGCCCCCGCACCAAAGCCCCCTCAATCTCCGCGCGCGGCCGGCCCAAGAGCTCGGGACGCAACGACCCCTGGTAAAGCCCGCGCCCGTGGCGGCGCCTCAAGGCCCCGCCTAATATCTTGCGGCCCTCGGCGTCCACCAAATCCATGGGCTCCGGCCCCGTAAAGCACTGTTTCTCCAAGTCCGCCGAAGCTTTCCCGCCGCGCGGCGACCATAGGAAGGCCTCCATGCCGTATTCCTTGAGCCCCAGATGGGCCCCGCGATGGATGTTCTTGTAGACCAGGCACGGCGCGCAAAGCCTGTCCCAGGCAAAGCAGAGGGAAAAGGTCACGTCCCCATCGTGAAAGACCACCCCTCCCCCCGTGGCTCGGCGCGCCAGAAGAGCCGCTCCCAAGCCCTTGTCGGCGGCCGCCTTTAGGGCGTAGGCCCAAGCCTGGGAATAGCCGAAAGTCACGGCCGGGCCCTTCCAGCGGTAAAAGCGCAGGATCAGGCTTTCGGGGCTAGACAAGGAGAGGATCGCCTCGTCCAAGGCCATCTGCTCGTAAACGTCTAAAAGCATAGGGGGAAAGCCTAAATTTTAAGGAATTAAGTAACTGTCACCGAATTGCACGAGCAGATGAAGTTGCGGTCTCCATAGGCCCCGTCGATGCGGCCCACGGGCGGCCAAAATTTGCGCTGCCGCGTCCAGGGGGCCGGGCAAACGGCCTTTTCCCGCGAATAGGGGTGCCGCCACGAATCGCCGACCGCCTCGAGGGCGGTGTGGGGAGAATTCTTGAGGCAGTTGTCGGCGCGGTCGGCCTTGCCCTCCTCGACCTCGGCGATCTCGCGCCGGATGGACAAGAGGGCCTCGCAAAAGCGGTCGAGCTCTCCCTTGGATTCGCTCTCGGTGGGCTCGACCATGAAAGTGCCGGAAATCGGCCAGGAAACCGTGGGGGCATGGAAGCCGTAGTCCATGAGCCTCTTGGCCACGTCCTCGACCTGGATATCGGCCGAGGCCTTGAAGGCGCGCAGGTCCAGGATGCATTCATGCGCCACCAGGCCCGAGCGCCCCTTGAAAAGCACGGGATAAGCCGAGGAGAGCCTCTTGGCCGCGTAGTTGGCGTTCAGGATCGCGATTTCCGAGGCGCGGCGCAGGCCCTCGGGGCCCATCTGGGCGATGTAGGACCAGGAAATGGAGAGGATAGAGGCCGAGCCCCAGGGCGCGGCCGAGACCGGGCCGATCCCTTGCGCGCCACCCACGGGTGCCGCAGGATGGCGGGGCAGGTACTCGGACAGATGCTTGGCCACGGCGATGGGGCCCATCCCGGGCCCGCCGCCGCCGTGGGGGATGCAGAAAGTCTTGTGAAGATTCAAGTGGCAGACATCCGCGCCTATGTCTCCCGGCCGGCAGAGCCCCACCTGGGCGTTCATGTTGGCCCCGTCCATGTAGACCAGCCCCCCGTGGGAGTGCACGACCTCGCAGATATCCTTGATGCCCTCCTCGAAGACCCCAAAAGTCGAGGGGTAGGTGACCATGAGCGCGGCCAAATCCGCCGCGTGCTCGCGCGCCTTGGCCTTGAGGTCCGAGAGATCTATGTCTCCCTGCGGGCTCGTGGCCACGGGCACGATCGCAAATCCCGCCATGGCGGCCGAGGCCGGGTTGGTGCCGTGGGCCGACTGGGGAATGAGGCAGACCTTTCGCCGGCTCTCGCCGCGCGCCTCATGGTAGCGGGAGATGACGAGCAGTCCCGCGTATTCCCCCTGGGAGCCGGCGTTGGGCTGAAGGGAGACCGCGGCAAACCCCGTGATCTCGGCCAGCCACGACTCCAAATCCTTGAACAAGGCCCGGTAACCCTGGGCCTGGTCCGCGGGGGCGAAGGGGTGGAGTTGGTTCAACTCCGGCCAGGTGATGGGAAGCATCTCGGAAGCCGCGTTGAGCTTCATGGTGCAGGAGCCCAGGGGGATCATCGAGGCGGTCAAGGAGAGATCCTTGGCCTCCAGGCGCTTTAAGTAGCGCAGCATCTCCGTCTCGGAGCGATAGCTGTTGAAAACCGGATGGGCGAGATAAGGCGTCGAGCGCTTGAGCCCCGCTGGAATCACCTCCGGAAGAGCCGGCATGAGATCCTCCGGAGCGAAGGGAACGGGCTTCCCCAAAGAGAAAACCCCCCACAGCTCGCGCACGTCCCTTTCCGAGACGGTCTCGTCGAGCGCGATCGTGACGGCTCCGGGAAGGACGCGAAGGTTGATGCCCCGTTCCAGGGCCACCTTCAGGATCTTCCGGGCCGGCTCGTCGGCAAGCCGCACCGCGACCGTGTCAAAGAAAGGCTCCTCGCCCACCCGGTGGCCCAGGCGCCTCAAGCCCTCGGCCAGGAGCACAGCAAGGGCGTGCACGCGCCGCGCGATGCGCTCCAGGCCCCGGGGGCCGTGATAGACCGCGTACATGCTGGCGGTGACGGCCAAGAGCACCTGGGCCGTGCAGATGTTGCTCGTGGCCTTCTCTCGGCGGATATGCTGCTCTCGCGTCTGCAGGGCCAGGCGCAGGGCGGGACTCCCCGCCGAGTCCTTGGAAACCCCGACCACTCGTCCCGGCATCTGGCGCTTGTAGGCGTCCTTCACCGCGAAATAGGCCGCGTGCGGGCCGCCGTAGCCCAACGGCACGCCGAAGCGCTGGGCGCTTCCCACCGCGATGTCGGCGCCGAGTTCTCCCGGGGACTTGAGGAGCGTCAGACTCAAGAGATCAGCGGCCACGATGGCGAGAGCCCCGGCCTCGCGGGCCTTGGCGCACAAGGCGGAATAATCCCGTATCCTGCCGTCGGTCGCGGGATACTGTAGGAGGACGCCGAAGGGCTTCCTAGAAAAATCGAAGGCCGCGGGGTCGCCGACGCAGACCTCCAGCCCCAAGGCCCGGGCCCGGGTGCGCACGACCTCGAGGGTCTGCGGATGGCAGTCCTCGGCCGCGAAGAAAAGCTTGGAGGATCCCTGGGCGGCCGCGCGGGCCAGAGACATGGCCTCGGCGGCGGCGGTACCCTCGTCGAGAAGAGAGGCGTTGGCCACCGCGAGGCCGGTCAAATCCATGACCATGGTCTGGAAATTGAGGAGAGCCTCCAATCGCCCCTGCGATATTTCGGCCTGGTAGGGAGTGTAAGCCGTGTACCAGCCGGGATTTTCCAGGATATTGCGCTGGATCACGGGAGGGGTGACGCAGTTGGAGTAGCCCATCCCGATATAGGAGCGGAAAATCTTGTTTTTGCCGGCGAGTTCCCGCAAGCGCTTCAAGGCCTCGGCCTCGCTCAAGGCCTGGGGAAGGCTCAAGTCTTTCTTAAGCCGGATGGAGGCCGGGACCACGGCCTCGATGAGGGCCTCGAGGTTGGGATAGCCCAGGAAGCGGAGCATCTCGCCCTGCTCCTCCGGGCTCGGGCCCAAATGCCGCGAGAGGAACAAGTCCTCCGCGGGGCAGCGGCTCTCCGGGAGAGTCAGGCCCGGCTCGACGGCTGTTTTAGTGGCTGGCATGCCCGGCGTCTGTTTTTAAGAATTCCTCGTATTGATCCGCGCTCATGAGGGCCTCGAGCTCGGCGGAAGCGCTGGGCTCGATCTGGAACAGCCAGCCCTCCTCGTGGGGCGAGCGATTGATCAAGGCGGGGTCCTTGGCCAGGGCCTCGTTGACGGCCGCGATCCGGCCCGAGGCCGGTGCGTAGATGTCGAAGGCCGCCTTCACCGATTCCACCACGCATACGGCCTCGCCCTGGCGCGCCTGGCGCCCGACCTTGGGCAACTCCACGAAGACCACGTCCGTGATCTCCTTCTGGGCGTGGTCCGAGATTCCGACCAGGACCTTGCCGTCCTTGAGGCAGGCCCACTCGTGGGATTTCATGAAACGGCAGGATTTAGGCTTTGGCATTTTTCGTTCCTCGGCTGTAAAAAGGGGGCTTCACGATCTCGGCCGGGACCTGGCGGCCGTGAATCTTGACCTCCACTTGGGCTCCAGGCCCCAGATCCGGACGGGAAAGGTAGCCAACGCCGATCCCGGCCTGGAGGCTCGGAGAGAAGGTGGCGCTGCACAAGGCCCCGCAAACCTCCCCCTCGACCAGGACCTCGGCCCCGGCCCTGGGCACACCGGGCTCCAGGAGCTTGATCCCGGTAAGGCGCCTTTTGAGCCCTTCTCTCTTATGCATGAGGAGGGCTTGCTTTCCTATGAAATCGCCTTTCTCAAGCTTGACCACCCAGCCGTAATCCGCCTCGAAACTGGTGTGGTCCTCGTCTATGTCCTGGCCGTAGAGCAGGTACCCGGCCTCCAAGCGCAAGGTGTCGCGTGCGCCCAGGCCGCAGGGCATAAGCCCGAAGGAGCGCCCCTTGGCCAGCATGTCGTCCCAGACCCGGGAAATGATTTCGGCCGGGGCGATGATCTCGAAACCGTCCTCCCCGGTATAACCGGTGCGGGTGATCACCCCGGGCTGGTCGAAAATGGAAAGCTCCAAGGCCCCGAACCTCGGCAAATCCTGCACCTGGGGGAAATCGAGCCCCATGAGGCGGGAGGCCTCGGGCCCCTGGACCGCGACCATGCCGTAGAGGTCGCTCGCGTTCTCTAGCTCGACCTTGAAGCCTTGCGCCTGGGCTTGAAGCCATCGGAAGTCCTTCTCCAGCGTGGCGGCATTGACCACGATGAGGTAACGGTCAGGAGCCAGGCAGGAGATGATGACGTCGTCCACGACCCCGCCCCTCTCATTGGGCAGGTGGGAATACACGGCCTTGCCCGGACCGATGCGGGAGACGTCGTTGGTGTTCGTCTTTTGGAGGAACGCCAAGGCCTGCGGGCCGCGGGCCCAGATCTGCCCCATGTGGGAAACGTCGAATATGCCGCACGAGGAGCGCACGGCCTGGTGTTCCTTGAGGATGCCCTGGTACTGGATGGGAAGCTCCCAGCCGTGGAAATCCACGAGGCGCGCGCCCAAGGCCTTATGGGCGTCGTATAAAGCGGTCCGGCGCGGTTGCGTGGCGAACGTCACCTTATGAAAATAGCAAATAAGGAAGCTCCCTTGACAGAGGCAAGCAAGCCTGACATACTTGCGGCATGTCCTCCCAAGAGCCGCGCAGCAGCTTTGGCGCCGGGGTCTTGGCGGCCCTGGCCATAGCAGGCTCCGCGCTGGGGGCGCTCATATTCCAGCATCTGCAGAACAGGCAGGCCGGACTCGACAAGACCGGCTTTGACATCTCCGAAACCTCCCAAGCGCCGCGTCGCGCGGCCTCCTCGTCGGCCTCGGCAACGCCGGCCCAGTCGGGCCTGGGCATGGTCAAGACCGGGATGCCGGGCTTCTCTTTGGGGCTCAAGGCCCCTCCCCCGGCGGCGCGCAAGGCCGCGGCCTCCGTCACGGAGCTGGCCCGGGCCAACGAATCCAGGATCCGGGGCCTGGCCATGGCCTACACCAAGCGCTACCTGGTGATCGCCCAGTACGGGCGGGATTGGATGAGCCACCCCGACTTAAAGAAGCTCAACGACGACTACATGAAAGACCACGACCCGGTCAAGTTCATGCGCGGCCTGGCCTCCTCGCGGAATTTCGGGGCCATGGTCAAGAAATACGCGACCAAGCCCGAGGTCCAGGCCTTCACCCGGGACGCCATCAAGAACGCCCCCGGACAGTTGATCTCGGCGGCCTCGGAATTCCTCAACGAGGACAAGGTGGTCAAGAAGCTGGTCGACAACGTGGCCCAATCCTTGGGCCTGCCCACCGGCCTATTCTCCTGGGGAGGCGGGGACTCGGAGCCCAAGGTGGACGAGAAGGCCGTGATGAACTCCGTGATGCAGGGCAACCCCGACCTTCAGAAGGCCTTGGGCAACCCCGAGGTGCAGAAGCGCCTGCAGAATACGAGCCGCTGAATCCCCGGCACTATTACTACTGGCCTGAAATGACCTGCGGCGGGTTCTTGGGTCCGTTGTCGGCAGGCTGCACCGGCTGGGATGACGCTCCCTGATTCCTTCCGCCCTCGTCGCACAGGGAGCAGCCGTTGGAGTCCTTGGCGGTCCGGTGGTACCGCTGGCAGGGAGGGCAGCTCCCCCCGGGCTTGGCGTTGGACTCCTCGGCCGATCCCCCTCCGCCCCCGCACATGCTCCCGCCCATGTCCCCTCCGCTGCAGGCCAGGGCTCCGTAAAAGGAGGCCGCCAGAACGACTATTCCCGTCCGCAGAATCCAGTGGCGCATAGGTTCCCCCGTGTCAACCGCAATTGCTCGAGCCGGCCTGCTGCTCGTTGGCCTGCTTGCACATTTGGCAATTCTTGCTCGAAGGGTTGGTGCACTCCAAAGTGCAGTCCTTTTGAGGAGCGGAGGAGCCACCCCCTCCCATGCACCCGACAAACCCCAGGCCGAAGCCCAAGGTGAACAGGATGGGAAGAAGCCTCAAGAAGAGCTTGGCCATAGTGCCTCCTGAAGATGAGCGGTTCATAGTCCGTCATAGTGTACGGCCCCAGGCTTACCCTGTCAATAGAAAACGCCGTTTTTATTCATCTTTTTACCATCCCGCCACGATGGAAAATGCCGTTTGGTAGATGTCCACAAGGCCTATGGAGGTGACGGAGCGCGTCGAGGCCCGGGCCATGGTCCAGTAGGAGTACTCCACCTTGAACTGGAAATGCTCATTTAAGCGCCAGTTGACCGCGGCCGTGTATTTGTCAAGGCGCCGGGTGACCCGGAGGGGTGCTGGCCCGATCGCGTTGACCGAGGGATAGGTCGTCCCGTTGATGACGGGGTTGAGGAAGAGGTCGAGGATGGGGCCGCGGCGGAATATCTGGTTAAAGACCAGCACCCCGGTCACGCGCTCGCCCAACGCGGGTTTGCGGATCAAGGGAAATGAGGCCTGGAGGAAATAGCCGTAGTCGGTCTCGAAGTCGCGTATCTGCTGGACCGGGGCCGCTATGGCCCCGTTGACCGCCAAGGGCGAAAGGAACTGGGTCTGGCTGTACATGTACTCGCCGGAGAAGTTGAAGCCCTTGTAGTCGAAGGAAAGGTCGGCCCCGTACATCTGGTAGTTGAGTGTGCCCTCGAGCTCGTACTGCCCCCCCATCCCCGAGAAGCCGAGGCTCATGCCGGTCAGATCGAGGGACCGCTCCGGCACCGGCCAGGGCAGGCGCACGTCCCCCAAGGCGAAGACGACGCGGCCGCCCAAGGACTTGGAGTTGTTGTTGTCGGCCAGGTTGTTGTTTTGATGCCCGAAGTCGATCGTCACTCCATTGTCAGGAACGGAGGGAATGCCCAAATTGTCCGTGTTGGGGAAGGTCCTTTGCCGGTTGTTGGACTCTCCCAGGCCGTTCACCACGAAGAAGGTGAGCTCGCTCGGGATCAGGGGATGGAAAACCGGGGGATAATAGCTGATCCTGCCGCCCACGTCGGTGTAGCCCGAGCTCACGGGAGGACGCGGGGAATTTAAGCGGACCACGAGGTCGAGACTGTCGGGCGAGGCGTAGAGAAGGGGCCTTGTCACCGCCAGAAAGTCCTCCGGCCTGTAGAGCTCGTTGTAGCGCCCGAAGGGCACCAGGAATTTCCCGAGCTGGACCATGACATGGTCCAGGCGCCGGTACTGGAAATTGAGCTGGTTGAGCTGCGGGCTGCCGCGCCCGGCCGTGGGCATGTGCCATTCCGCCTGGACGGGGATGCCCTCGAGGAACGGCCCCTCGAGCCCGAAGTACATGTCGGCGAGATAAACCTCGTTCTGTATCTGGGTCTCGAAGCCCGGCTTGCGGGGGCCGACGTTGCGCCAGTTAAGAGAGAGGCTGCCCCGCCCGCGCAGGCGCGAAAGGCGCTTGAAGAAATCCGAAACCTCGCCCGGCGATGTTTCGGAGGCGGGAGGCGGAGCCGCCGCGGCCGCCGACGAGAGAAGCATCAAAAAAAGCGCGCGTTGACACGCTTTTGCAAAAGAGATATGATGAACTCGTCTCACGATTTGGCTGGAGTATAGCACTTTTTCCAAGGGGGAACTGAATCTCATGGCGCACGTCATCGGCGAAGCTTGTTTGGGCGAGGTCTACGCGGCCTGCGTGGACGTCTGCCCCGTGGAATGCATCCATCCCGGAGATTACCAAGGCCAAAAGTTCATGATCATAGACCCGGAGGTCTGCATCGACTGCGGCGTCTGCCTGCCGGAGTGCCCGATCGGCGCAATCGTGGGCTCGGTGGACGAGAACCCGGAATGGGCCAAGGTCAACGCGGAGCTGACCACGCAATTCAAGGGAAACCCCAAGGTCACCCCGCGCCCGCCCAACGACCCGCCGCTCAAAGCCACCAACAAGCTCGTCAAATAGTTGATTTGCCCAGAAAAGGCCGAACAGCCGCCTTATGGTTGTTCGGCCTTTTCCTTTCCTTCCGGACTCCGGATCGCCTCCATGCCATGAGCTACAGCCTAGTCCATCGCACGCCCTTGGACGTCGCGGGCTCCAAGACCGAGGGGCTGCGCCCCGTCCCATTCGAGGAAGGGCTATTCGCCGCGAGCGGCCCCCAGGCCCTGCTGGAATCCCCGATCTTGGAGGCCCCCTTCCCATTCGGGGATTTGGCGGGCTCCTGGGATGCGGTGGTCCCCCAAGGGGGCTCCCTTGAGATGCAAGCCCAAGTACGCGCGGGAGGCGACTGGTCCCCCTGGTTCAGCCTGGGCCGCGCCGAGGGCGAACGTTTTTTTTCCGCAGACAGGCAGGAGAGCGGCTTCGGCTGGGTGAACGTAGACACATTGAAGCTCAAGCGTCCCGCGAGCGCCATGCGCTACCGATTCATTCTCAAGGGGGGCTCCCGACCCGTGCTTTTGCGCCTGGCCGCGGCGACCGTCTCGGATTCGGAACCCGCGGCCTTGGGCGCCTTCCGGCCGGGCCCCTGGGTGCGCGAGCTCAAGGGGCGGAGGCTCTCGGTCGGGATCGCCGCCGCGGACCTATGGTCCAGTCCCCGGCAAGGGGAGCATCTTTCCCAGCTCCTGTACGGCGAACAGACCTCCATCATGGAAGTGAAAGGCAATTGGGTGCGGGTCATGGCCCTGGAACAGGGCCATTTTTCGGCCGGCGGAAAATGGCGGGGCTATTCCGGCTGGATTCGGGCCGACTCCCTGCGCTTTGGACCCGCGCCGGGGCCCAACGCCGTGGTCTCGACGCGGCAGGCCCTGGCCCATACGGGCGAGAAAACCGTGGTTTTCTCTCTGGGCACCAGGCTGCTGAGGGTTTCCCAGTCGGGGAAATCCTCCGTGGTGCGCCTCTTGGACGGGAGTCTTGCCGAGATGGATTCGGCCGACCTCAGCCCCACCCCTTTCCCAGTGAAACTGAATGTTCGGGCCCGCATCATTAAATCGGCGGAGCTCTTCTTGGGCGCAAATTACTACTGGGGAGGCCGCTCGGGCGTCCAGGCCGACCCGGGGCTGGGGGTGGACTGCTCGGGGCTGGTGAGCCTCGCCTACCGGGCCTGCGGGATGGACCTGCCCAGAGACGCCCATGACCAGAAGCTCAAAAGCGCCCCGGTTTCAAGGCGTGAACTGCGCCCCGCGGATCTGGTTTTCTTGAGCGGCGGCGCTTCCTCCCGGAAAATCACCCATGTCATGATCTACACCGGTGGAGACGGGCTCATCGAAAGCCGACAGAATCCCGGCAAGACCTTGCGCTCCTCGTTCCAGGAGAGATTCAGAAAGCCCCGGAGCGAAATCGAGTCGGGAGATATCCTGACAGACTATTCTTTGCCCAAGCCCCGCCTGCGCCGGATATTTTTCGGTGCCTTCCTCAAGGACTGAGGATCAATCCCGAAGCAAGGCATCGAGGGCCGCCGAGTAGCCGGTCCGCCGAGCGGCGCCCGCGTTCCAGCCGGTATGAACCGCGCCCTTGTCGGTGCGGTTGTCGAGCCCCATATGGATCGCCTCGTATATGAAGTTGGACAGGTCCGGCTTGCCTTCCGGCGCGGCCCGGCCGTAAAAGAAGCGGGCCAGGACTTGCGTGAGCGCCGGGTCCCTCTCCACGTAGGCAGGCATAAAGGCGGGCTCGGGCAGGCGCCCGAAGCCTTTAACGGGAGCGTGGTCCACCATGCGGTGGGCGCGCACCTGGGGGTCTATGTGAAAGCTGAGGGGGGCAAAAGCGCGGCTCACCATGTCCTGCCCCTTCTCGGCCATGAACCTGGCCAAGGGGTGCCAATGGTCGCGGTAGGTCTGCACGTCGAATTGGCTTCCCATGAGATGGGCCAAGGCCATGGCCATGCTGCAGTAGGCCTTGCCCAACGTATTGTCGAAGCCGTAGGCGAAACTGACCCCCATGGTCATGAGCATGGCTTCCAGGGCCCGGGCCGCATTGGCGTTGATGGCCTCTAGGAGCTCTACGGCCCTCTCGCGGGGAATCGCGGCGAGGGCCTCGTACTCTTCTCGATTGATGAGGGAAGGCCATTTTCCCCCATTGGAAGCGTATACGAATTCGCGATAGCCGCGCTCCCGGTGCTGTTTTCGGAAGGCCTCCCAGACCTTGTCCGCCCCCCGGGTGCTCCATCCGAACCTCAGGAAAAATCCCGGGGAGAATTGGTCCGCGATCCCGACCTTGCGGATGCCGCCCGGACCCTTGTTGGGGTAGATGTCCATGGCCCAGGCCATGGCGATCCCATCGGCCTTCTCCACCACGGCCATGCCGAGGTGCGTGTAGCCCCGGGTGAAAACCCGCCACTGCGAAACCCATAGGCGCGTTCGGCGGGCAAACCGCGCGGCCGCGTTCCTCCAGCCCCCTCCCATGGAAACCTTGGGCTCGACCTTGGGGTTGATGAGAAGCGGGAGCAATCCCCCGAACAGCCTTTCCCGCCAGGCCCGCCACCAAAGCCTCCAGTCGGGCATCACCGCGAAGGTGATCTCGGCGGCCTCCCTGCCGGCCCCGCCGCGCTCGCTTAGGAAGTCGCCTGTCGCGACCTTGATGCGCACGGGCCTCTCGGGGTTTCCCTCATCGTGAAGGAGCAAGGTGTCCCCCACGAAGTTCTCGATGTAGAGGCCGCGCGTCCGCAGCTTATTGCTCAAATCGTCCTCCACCTCGGGCTTGCCCTTGAGCCTGGCGTAGCGCACCAAGGACGCGGCCAAGGCCCGGCCCGCGTAATGGGTCTGGCCCATCTCTGGGTCCGTGTAAAAAGGAAGGACCAAACTCTCGACATGGGCTCGGACCCCCTCGACGCGAGCCGCGAACGCGGCATCCCCGCGCCCGGCTTCGAGGGCCTTCACATGCCCTTTCAGCTCTTTCGGGGCGTAAATGGTTTTTACCGTGTCCGACAGCCGCTGGTCGGTTTGCAGCTTGATGTCCTGCATGGTGCTTTGGACAAGCCAAGCCGTGATGTCCTCCTTGCTTTGACTGGCTATGTAAGGCGGCAAAGAGGAAGGCGGGGTCAAGGGCTTCAGGTCCAGCCAGCGCGCGGCGAGCTCCGCCGCGGCCTCCAGCGATTGATGGGAGAATTTCTGTTCCGCGAGCCCCGCCATGACCTCCGCCGCATACTTGCGCGCGGCGTTGAACACCTGATAGCGCTGGGCGTTGAATCGCAGAACCTTGCCGGGGCCGGTGTTGGGGCCATGGGCTTTGGCGGAAACAGCGGCGACGGTCGAGTAATCTCGAAAGCCCACCTTCTCCAAGAAAACCCCGTACTCCGCCCGCGCGGCCGATCCGTCGTAAATGGCGGAAGCCGGCCGCTCGAAGACGGGACTAGCCCAGGAGTCGCCCGAAAGGACTGATATTCTGACCGCCTCATGGCCGGCCGACCAAGACCGGCCGGGCGAGAGGGCCGACATCGCGCAAAAGAGAAGAAGTCCGGCGGGATTCATGAGCGAATGCTAGCAATTAGCCATCGGCGGGCCTTAGGCCTCTTGGCCCGCCGATGACGAGTCTTTGGTCCCAGCCCGCGCTGGGCCCCAGCCTTGACTTATCGGGCTTCTTTGACTAAAGTTAGGCAGGCTTAAAAACGTGTTCATCCTCCTGGCCTTAGCCGCCGCCGCACAGGCCGCCCCGCCGGTCAACGGGGTGGAGCGCTCCACGGCCCCGATATCCGTGGTCTGGCCGTCCGAAGGGATGACTCTCTCTCCCATGGAAGGGGAATTCATACTAGGCTCGGTCTCGGACCCCAAGGCCCGCTTCGAGATCAACGGCAGCACGGTAGCGCCCCATTCCAACGGGGCCTTCCTGGCGTGGCTGCCCGTCCACCCCGGCACGTTTACCTTCACCTGCTCGCTGGCATTGAAAGATGGCGCCACGACTTTCCAACGGACGATACAAATTGCCTCGGCGGCTCCTCCCTTGGCGGAGGGGCCGCTGGCTCTAGACGCGGCTTCCCTATGGCCGAAGTCAAATGCCGACTTGCGACCAGGAGATTGGATCACTCCCCGCATGCGCGCCAGCCCCGGGCACCCGGCCCGCTACCGAGTGGGCAAACGGCCCTGGCGGCCCCTGAACGAGGCCGGCCCCGGCAATTACGAGGGAGCTTGGCTAGCTCCCCCCGGGGAGACGCTCAAGCCCGCTCCCGTCGAGTACGAGATAGGCTCGGGCTGGTCCGCGAAAAGGGGCAAAAGCGCGGGCGAGGTCTCATTCTCCTCGGAAGCCCCCCCCATCGCGGCGGTGAAAAACTCGGGGGTCATCAAGACAAGCCCAGGATCCGGCTACCTGCTGTTCCCCATGCCGGGCACTCGCCTGGTGACGGCCGGGCGCCTGGGCAATGACGTCAAGCTCAGCCTTTCCCCGACTTTGGAAGGCTGGATGGATTCAAAGGACCTCGAACTCATGACCGAGGGCACGCCTGCGCCCAGGGCTACCGCGGGAACCATCAATACAAGTGCTGCCGGAGAATCCACTTTCATCCGCGTGTCGCTCACGGAGAAAGTCGCCTTCCAGGTCGAGGAAGCTCCGGAGAACGGCACGATGACCTTGCGGCTTTTCAACACGGTGGGCTACGTCAACTGGATCGTTTACGACCCCGCCGATCCCTTGGTGAGGGAGCTGCGCTGGAGCCAGGAGGATAAAACCACCGTGGCCGTGACGGCGCGGCTCGAACCGCGCTTTACCCTTTGGGGCTGGCAGGCGAGCTTCGAGGGCGGAGCCCTCAAGCTCGAATTGCGTCGGGCTCCGGCCATAGATGCCTCCCATCCCCTCAAGGGCCGAACCATCATCCTCGACCCCGGCCACATGCCCTCGGCACCGGGCGCCATCGGGCCCATGGGAAGCCGGGAGATGGATGTCAATTTCGCCATCGCCAAGGCGGCGGAGCGCCTCCTGCGCGAGGAGGGGGCCCTTCCCGTCCTCACGCGCGACACCCCGGACCAAGAGGTCTCCCTCGTGGAGCGCCCGAAGCTCGCGGTTGAGAAGAAGGGGGACATATTCGTCAGCATCCACAACAACGCGCTCCCCGACGGCGAGAACCCCTTCGCCCGGCCCCGGGGATACTCGGTGTTCTACTATCACCCCCATAGCCTGGGCCTCTCCCGGGAGGTCCACCGCGCCTACCAGCAGAGGATTCCCCTACCCGACGAGAACCTGCGCTACGGCAACCTTTTGGTGGCTCGGCTCTCGGCCATGCCGGCCATACTCGTCGAGTCGGCCTACATGATATTCCCCTCGCAGGAAGAGAAATTGAACGACCCTTCCTTCCAGAAGGAGCTTGCCCAAGCCATAGCGGCCGGAGTCAAGTCCTTCCTGGGAAAAGAGGCGGCCAAACAAGCGCCGACGGCGAAACCAGCAGCCCAGCTCGCGCCCAAGGCCGCCCTCAAGAAAGCCCAAGGCCCCTCCTCAAAGCCAAAAAAGAAGCGTCCATGAATTTAGGAGAGAAAGCACCCAACTTTGCCCTCAAGGGCGTTGACGGCAAGACTCACTCCTTGGCCGACTTCAAGGAGGCAAGGGCCCTCGTGGTGATCTTCTCATGCAATCACTGCCCCTACGTCAAGGCCTACGAGGAGCGGCTGGTAGCGGCCCAAGCGGATTACACTCTAAAAGGAGTGCGCCTCGTCGCAATCAACTCCAACGACGCCGTCAACTACCCGGAGGACGGCTTTGCGGAGATGGTCCGGCGCGCCGAGGAGCGGGGCTTTAATTTCCCCTACCTCAGGGACGAGACCCAGGAGACGGCCAGGCGCTACGGCGCCACGCACACCCCCCAGCTCTTTGTCTTCGACGCTGAGCGTGCGCTCGCCTACACCGGGAAGATAGACGACAATTGGCAGAACCCCGAGGCCGCGGCCCGGCACTACCTGCGCGAGGCCTTGGACGACATCGCGGCGGGCAGGCCCGTGCGCCAGCCGCAGACCCACGCCATCGGCTGCACCATCAAATGGAAAAAATAGCGGCGCGAATGAAGTCCTTCACGGACTATCTCTGGTCCGGCCCTACGGTTCAACTGTGGGCGTCCACAGTTAGAGGCAAATCTGGGCGGAAACGGAGCAAATTGCCGCGATCTTGCCTGGGCCCTCAAAAGCCCGTGGTCTTGGACCTTCCTTGGCTTGACAACCCCGGCAATCCAGGCTATCTTTAGCCCATGAAGGCCTTGGAGAAGGCCGCTGCCGCGGCTTTCGTTTTATTGGCAAGCTATTCTCGCGCGGAGAAGCCCGCCAAGGAATTCGAGGAGAAACTAGTCTTCCCAGGCGCCATCCAAGAGACGGTCCACAAGCTGAAGCTCGGGGAGAAGCCCAAGCCGAGCGAGCCCGTTTCCGCGGACCCGGAGGTTGCCTTCGCTCGGGACTTCCACCCGGCCTACCGGCGCCTGGCCACGGGGCGGATAGACAAAATTCTGGACCAGCGCCTGGCCGAGAACGGTCCGGGGCGAGCCAGGGCCAGATACGATTGGCCCGTAGAAGTCAAATCCATAGGCCACACCATCGCCTCCTACCAGCATTACAACAACGACGGCAAGCCCTATTTCCATGGAGGCCTGGATATCCGCGCGGACGCCGGCAGCCCGGTCAAAGCCTCGGCGGGCGGGACCATACTCTTCCTGAACAATTACAGCTCGCATCCCCTTATGTGGTCAGTCGGCATAAAGGACGCGGATGGGTTTATCTGGGAATACGGCCATATCGACGGCCGATCGATCCCGGACGAGCTTTTCAGGGCCTTCAAGTCCCTGAGATCCATCCCCGCCGGAACCTTCCTGGGCAATGTCTGCCGCTGGACAGTGGACAGTTTCGGGGAGCCATTTCATCATATTCATCTTAACGTCGTAGCGGCGGACAACATCCGCATGAATCCGTTCCTCTTCCTCAAGCCCTTGGATGACGGCTCGGCGCCTGAAATCATGGAAATGGCCCTCTTAAAAAAGAACGAACGCCTCCAAGGGTACGAGGTTTCGGGAGACTACAGCATCATGGCTCATGTCCGGGACCGCGTCCTGCATAACAAATTCTACGTTCCTCCCAATGAAACCACCTTTTCCATAGATGGCGGGCCGCCTCAACTGGTTTGGCATTTCGACACAGTGCCGGACCGGACATACATCCATGATTTCTTCGTGCCCGGCCAGGCCTGCGGGGACTACGAATGCCGCCGGCCGATCATAAACCTGGGATTCAAGCGCGGCAAACGGGCCTCCCGCTTTCCTCGAACTCCGGGCAAGCACCGCCTGACCCTCACGGTCAAGGACGACGCCCTCAACGCCGCGACCAAGACCTTCTTCTGGACCGTGCTCCCCGAAGCGGGCGCCAACCCCTAAACCCCGCGCTTGGGGCAGGTCTTGTTGAGAAGACAGTTCGGGCAGTCGGGCAATCTGGCGCGGCAAACTCGGCGGCCGTGCCAAATCAAGGCGTGGCCGAAGTATATCCAATCCTCGCGGGGAATGGCCTTCATCAGATCCTTCTCGATGTTGGCGGGATCCTTGTGGTTCGTCAGCCCCAGGCGGTAGGACAGGCGCTTGATATGGGTGTCCACCACGACCCCCTCGGCCTTGCCGAAGGCCGTGCCCAGGACCACGTTGGCGGTCTTGCGCGCCACGCCGCGCAGCTTCAGGAGCTCCTCCATGCGATCCGGCACTTGGCCGCCGTGCCTCTCCACCAAGGCCCGGGCCATTTCCCTGATGGAGCGGCCCTTGGCCCGGTAGAACCCCGTGGACCGTATGATGGACTCAAGCTCCGCGGGATCGGCCTGAGCGTAGTCCGCAGCCGTCTTGTATTTCTTGAAGAGAACGGGCGTCACCAGATTCACGCGCTTGTCCGTGCATTGCGCCGAGAGGATGGTGGCCACGATGAGCTGAAGGGGGGAGCTAAAGCCGAGCTCGCAGTGGGCGCCCGGATAAAGTACCCGCAGGCCCTCGAGAATCCTCTTGACCCGGGACGCCGCGGCGGGGCTGACCTCGGCGGCCATTTTATTTGCTCAACGGGTAGAAGTAAAGCCCCAGGAACATGGGATTGTCGTAGAAGCCCTTGACCCAGTCCCGCATCACGTAAACCCCTCTCGGATGGATGGTCACGATGGAAGGGACGTCCGCAAAGCCCAACGCCAATATTTTCCGGTAGAGTTCGGCCCTTTTCTTGGGGCTCACCTCGGACACGGCGGCCTCGATCAACCGGTCCATCCCGGGGTTGGAGTAGCTTTGGGCCGAGGGATAGCGGCCGTTGGAGTGGTAGAAGGCGTAGACGAAGTTGTGGGCGTCCGCGTAGTCCGCGTACCAGCCCCTCGAGAATATCGGCATCATCCGGTTCTGGGCCTTGTCGAGGTAGGAGGCCCATTCCACCCCGCGCAGGTCCACATTGAACTTGGGATTCAAGGACTCGAGGTTCTTCTTGAGTATTTGGCACACGGCCAGCCTGTTCTCGGAGCCCACGTTATAGGTGAGGGTGAACTTGAAGCCCTTCTCCCAGGCCTGGCCGCCCCAGGCCCGGCGCAGGTGCGCCGCGGCCTTTTTTAGGTCGTAAACATAATGCTTCTGCCGGGGGTCGTGGCCGGGGATGTTGGGGGGAATCGGGCCCAGGGCCCTCTTCGCGGTGCCCTTGAAGGTGTCGCGCATGAGGGCCTCGTAGTCGAAGGCGTAGGCGAAACCCTTGCGGATATCCGGGTCCGAGAAGAAATCCGGCGGGATGCCCTCCCCGTCGAGCCTGCCCGAGCCGATGTCGGGGTTGGCGGCAGGATTGATCTTAAAGGTGAAGAACAGCGCCGGGTCGGTCACCAGGCGCGGCAGGTGGTCCACCACGCGCACCCCGGGCAGATCCTGGACCTGCGAGAGGAAGGGCCTCGGCACGTCTATGAGGTCGGTGTCTCCGGCCTGCAGCAGGAGCTTGCGCGTCGCAAGCTCCGGGATGGTCTTGATGAGCACTCGCTTTAAAGCCGCGGGCTTTCGCCAGTAGTTCTCGTTCCGGGACAGCAGGACGTACTTGGCGGCTCGGTCCCAGCGCTCGAGTTGGAAGGGTCCCGTCCCGTTCATGTGGTCGAAGAAATAGCTGCGCTCCGCCGCGGGGTTATTGAATTTCTTCCAAGTCTCGGCCGAGCCGTCCCATTCCCCGTGGGCCGCGGCCCAGGCCTTCGGGCAAACATAGGACCAGCGCGCCATGATGGCAAGGAATGGCCCGAAGGGCCGCGCCAGGCGGATCACGAGATCGTTTCCCTCAACGCGCACGGCTTGGGCCGCCTTCTCGAAGTCCAAGGCGATTTGGCCCGAGGCGTCCCGCGTGGAAGTGACCCCCAGGATCGGCTCCAAGAGGAGGGCCGAGGGCCCCCCGGCCGCGTCGGTCAGCATGAAGCGAAGGATCGAGTAGCGGACATCCTCGGACGTCATGGGGGAGCCGTCGTGGAATTTCACCCCGGAACGGATCGGGAAGCGGTAAGTCAGCCCGTCCGGAGAGATCAGGCCGTTCTTTAAGGAAGGAACTGTGGCCGAGAGAGCCGGCACGAACTTGTCCAAGGCCGGGCCGTCGAAGGCGATCAAGGTGTCGTAGACGTTATAGACGAGGTTCTGGCTCGCGTTGACGTAGGGGACCGCGGGGTCCAGGCCGGTGACCTCGTCTATCTGGGCGACGGTGAAGAGGTCGGGATTTATGGCGGCTAGAGCGGGGACGCCGAGAAGGAAGCTAAGACCCAGGCACAACCGGAAATTTCCAGGAAGGAATCTCACCCACCAAGTATATTCCTCCAGGTCCGGAGTGTAAAGGCCGCGAATTGCCCTACTTGTCAATGGAATGTTAGAATGACCCAAGTTTGTCGTTCTTGGGAGGCTTCTATGCGGGTTCTATGCCTTTGGTTTTCCTCCTCCATCGGAAGGAAGTTCCTGGTGGCCCTGGCGGGGCTCTTGCTCTGCGGCTTCCTGGTCGCTCACTTGGCGGGAAATCTCCTGCTTCTCGTCGGGGAGGAAAGCTTCAACCACTACGCCGCTAAACTAGAAAAAAATCCCGCGCTTCTGCCAGCGGAGATCGCCCTGGCGGGCCTCTTCCTCCTCCACATTACTATTTCCTTGAAGCTCCGCTGGGAGAACGCCCTCGCCCGCCCCGCCGCCTACGCCGTGGAGCAGGGCAAGGGAGCACGCACCTGGGGCTCGCGCACGATGGGGTATACCGCGGGCCTGATCCTGCTTTTCCTGGCCGTGCACATCTGGACCTTCAAGTACGGGGACAAGCCCGGGGGCCTCTACAAGCTCGTGATGAGCTCCTTTGGCCGCCCGGCTTACAGCCTCTTCTACGTCGCGGCCATGCTGGGACTGGGCCTTCATCTCAGCCACGGCTTTCAGAGCGCGTTCAAGACTTTGGGGATCGAGCATCCGAAATACAGCCCGCTCATCAAGGCAGCGGGGATCGCCTTCGCCCTGTCCGTGGCTCTCGGCTTCGCGTTCCTGCCCGCCTGGGCGTTCATGATGGGGAGGCGCTGAAATGAAACTGGACTCCAAGATTCCCTCCGGCCCCATCGAGAAAAAATGGGACAAGCACCGCTTCGAGCTCAAGCTCGTCAACCCCGCCAATAAGCGCAAATTCGAGGTCCTGGTGGTGGGAACGGGCCTGGCCGGGGCCTCGGCCGCGGCGTCGCTGGCCGAACTCGGCTACAACGTCAAGGTCTTCTGCATCCAAGACAGCCCGCGCCGCGCCCATTCCATCGCGGCGCAGGGCGGCATCAACGCGGCAAAGAACTACCCCAATGACGGCGACAGCGTCTGGCGACTCTTCTACGACACGGTCAAGGGCGGCGATTTCCGGGCCCGGGAGGGCAACGTCTACCGCCTGGCCCAAATCAGCAACCAGATCATAGACCACTGCGCGGCCCTCGGTGTCCCCTTCGCGCGGGAGTACGGCGGCACCCTCGCCAACCGTTCCTTCGGCGGGGCCCAGGTCTCGCGCACGTTCTACGCGCGGGGCCAGACCGGCCAGCAACTCCTCCTAGGCGCCTACAGCGCCCTCATCAGGCAGGTCGGGCTCGGCCAGGTCCGGATGTACCCGAGGCGGGAGATGCTCGAGCTCGTGGTCGTGGACGGAGCCGCGCGCGGCATCGTCTGCCGCAACCTCGTCACCGGCAAGCTCGAGTCCTACTCCGGCCACGCGGTCCTCCTCTGCACCGGCGGCTACGGCAACGCATTCTATCTCTCCACCAACGCGGCGTCCTGCAACGTGAGCGCCACCTGGCGAGCGCACAAGAAAGGAGCCTTTTTCGCCAATCCGTGCTTTACGCAGATACACCCCACCTGCATTCCGGTCTCCGGCGACTACCAGTCAAAGCTCACCCTCATGAGCGAGAGCCTGCGCAACGACGGGAGGGTCTGGGTCCCCAAGTCGCCGGGCGACCGCAGGCCCCCCGACCGAATCCCGGAAGAGGAACGCGATTATTACCTGGAACGCCGTTATCCTTCCTTCGGGAACCTCGTCCCCCGGGACGTGGCCTCTCGCGCGGCCAAGCAGACGGCCGACGACAAGAGGGGCGTGGGCGAGACGGGCCTGGCGGTCTACCTGGACTTCGCCGCCGCCCTCACGCGCCTGGGACGCAAGTCCATAGAGGAGAAATACGGAAACCTCTTCGACATGTACCACCACATCACCGGGGAGAACCCCTACAAGACTCCCATGCGCATCTACCCCGCGGTGCATTATGCCATGGGCGGGCTTTGGGTGGACTACGATCTCATGACCACCGTTCCGGGACTGTTTTGCCTGGGGGAGGCCAATTTCTCCGACCACGGCGCCAACCGCCTCGGCGCCTCCGCCCTCATGCAGGGCCTGGCGGACGGCTACTTCATCATCCCGGCCACTTTGGGCGGCTACCTCGCCGCGACCAAGTTCGACAAGGTCGAGACAACCCATGGCGCCTTCACGCAAGCCGAGGCAGAGGCCTCTGGCCGCGCCGCCAAGCTTCTCTCCGTTAAGGGAAAACGCACCCCCCTCTCCTTCCACAAGGAGCTCGGCCAAATCATGTGGGACAAATGCGGGATGTCGCGCAACGCGCAGGGCCTCAAGGAGGCCATTTCCTCCATCGCGGCCCTGCGCGGGGAGTTCTGGAAGAACGTCTCTGTCGCGGGCTCCGGAGAGGACTTCAACCAGACCTTGGAGCGCGCCGGCCGCGTGGCCGACTACCTGGAATTCGCCGAACTCCTGGTCAAGGACGCCCTCGAGCGTCGCGAGTCCTGCGGCGGGCATTTCCGGGAGGAGTACCAGACCCCGGACAACGAGGCCAAGCGCGACGACCAGAATTTCTGCCACGTGGCGGCCTGGGAGCACAAGGGAGCCGGGGCCCAGCCCGTCCGGCACGAGGAACCTCTCTCCTTCGAGAACGTCCACCTGGCCCAAAGGAGCTACGCATGAGCCCAGCGCGAAAGTCCATGAACATCACCTTGAGAATCTGGCGCCAAGCGGGCCCCGACCTTCCGGGAAAACTCGTTGACTACCAAGTGCCGGGAGTATCGCCGGACATGTCCTTCCTCGAAATGCTCGACGTCCTCAACGAGCGCCTCGCCGGCCAGGGCCAGGATCCGATCGCATTCGACTCGGACTGCCGCGAGGGCATCTGCGGCATGTGCAGCCTGGTCATCAACGGCCAAGCCCACGGCCCCGAAAGAGGCACGGCGACCTGCCAGCTCCACATGCGGACCTTCCAGGACGGGGACGTGATCACGGTCGAACCCTTCCGCGCCCGGGCATTCCCCCCCATCAAGGACTTGGCAGTGGACCGCTCGGCCTTTGACCGGGTCATGGCCGCGGGAGGATTCATCTCCGTCAACACCGGCAACGCGGCCGACGCCAATGCCGTCCTGGTCCCCAAGGTCATGGCCGACGAGGCCATGGACGCCGCCGCCTGCATCGGCTGCGGAGCCTGCGTGGCGGCCTGCCCCAACGCCGCGGCCATGCTCTTCGTGGCCGCCAAGATCTCGCATCTGGCCCTCCTGCCGCAAGGACGGCCCGAGCAGGCGAGAAGGGCTCTCTCCATGCGCAAGGCCATGGACGAGGAAAGCTTCGGCAACTGCTCCAACGAGACCGAGTGCGAAGCAGCCTGCCCCAAGGAGATCAAGTTTTCCAACATCGCGCGCTTCAACCGCGAGTTCCTCAAGGCCTCCCTCACTGAGTGAATCTGGGCGAACGATTCGACGTCTCTCCAAGCAAGGTCCAGGCCCTTCTGGGGCGCATCCAACGGCTCGGAATCAACCCGCAACTCATCGAGGAAAGCTTCATCCGAGGAGGGGGTAAGGGCGGTCAGAAAATCAATAAAACCGCCAACTGCGTCCAGCTCCACTATCCGCCCTTGGGCATCCGGGTCCGCGTCCAGCGGGAACGCCGGCGCAGCCTCAACCGCTTCCTGGCCCTGCGCGAGCTCGTGGATCAGATCGAGATCAGGATATCGCCGCAGACCTCTGAAAAACTTCGGGAGATGGAGAAGCTGCGCAAGGGCAAGGCCCGGCGCCAAGCCCGGGCCGGGCTCAAATACGCCCCCGCCTCGCGATGAAATACTTTCAGCTGGAGGAAGCCGAGGCCCTGATCCCTGATCTAGAGAAGATATTCAAGGTCATCCTGGAGGGTGCTACCAAGGCCACGGCCAAGGTCAAGGCCCTCGAGAAGCGCGAGGTCCAGGGTAAGGCGTCCCCCGCGGAGCTCGCCATCGAGAAAGCCCAGCTCCAGTTCCTCGTCAACGTCGTCAATGATTCCTTCCAGAAAATCCTTGATCTCGGAGCCTACCCCAAGGGCCTCGACCCCGCTTTGGTGGATTTTCCCTGCCGTTTGGGCGGCAAGGAGGTCTATCTCTGCTGGGAGGTGGGCGAAAAACGCATCACGCACTACCACGGGCTCGAGGAAGGCTTCGATGGGCGAAAGGCGCTGCCGCGGCCCTTGATGCATTGACCACCGGGGCAGATTCGGGGTACTCAGGGTCGAACTGAGAACCTCCTGGTCCCAAACCAGGCGCTCTGCCAATTGAGCTATACCCCGGGAAGCAGATTATAGCATTCCGTCGGGAAAACAAATGGGAAGCGCGGCGCGGGGGTCAGCCGGCCCTCCGCGAACGGACTTATTCACCAAACTCCGCCGCGAAGTTCGGTGGATAACTTCCCGCTACCAGCTCTTGGGCTTGAGCTTTTGGCCGTCAAGGAGGATGCCCTCCGAGCCGCCGGGGCCGAGGGGCTTGAATTTGAGGCGACGGACCTCCTCGGAGGCCTCCTGCCCGCCCCCGAGCACAGTCGATCTTCCTCCGACTCCCTGGGCCATGAAGGCGCTGGCCTGGCTTTTGACGCGCAAAATCATTTCGCCCTTTTTCACCTCGAACTCGCCTCTTTCTCCGGTGCGCGACCCGGAAATGACTGTCGCATGGTAAAAGGTGCCGTCCTCGTTGAAGTCCCAGGTGTGGAGAAGTCTTCCTTCCATGCGGTAGTAGCGGCCGTGGAATTCAGAGCCCCGCACGGGTGGAGCCTCTGCCTGGCTCGGCGCACCCGAAACGCCGGACTTCTCCTCGCCGCGCGCTTGCGCCGGAGCAGATGCGGCATTCGTTACCGGCGTCGGCTCGGATGCCGACGCCAGTTTCTCGGCCACCGCGGCGCGGCCCGCGTCCCCCTTGTCGCGGTAATAGCGGGCGAGCCTCGTCTGGATGCCCCGGGCGTCCTCGAGATCGCCCTTGCGGTGCTCCTTGACCATCTCGGAGATCTGCTGCTCGAGGAAGGTCTCGGGCGGGGAAGCAAAGCCGGAAAGATCGAAGCTCTCGAGGTCTCCGTAAGCGCCGGCCGCCAGGCCGGCGCAGAAGAGGACGCCCAGCAGCATCTTCATAAACTCTCCCTATTTAATCGTTCAGACTAATCATTCAAACTACGAAATATGACGGACAGCCCCCCCGAGTCCTCTGGGGAGGCGAGATAGGGCCCGAGTTCCGTGGCCTCGGCCTGTCCAACGGCGGGCAGCGCAATCCCCCGCTGGGGACCGAGACCCACCTGGCCGTCCCGCACCATGGCCTGGAAGACCAGGCGCGGCTCGCCCACGTCTTGGGGATCCATGTTCACGGCCTTGGAGAATTCCTTGGGCGGAATGGGGCACTCCATGACCACGGAGATGCCCTTGCCGATCAGGAGGTTGATGTTGGCCTGCAGGGCGCCATTCCTGGCCTTGCAGGTGAAGGACCAGGCCTTGGAGTCCTTGCGGATGACCTTAAGGGAGAGCCTGGAATCTCGGGAAAGAGCCCTTTCCTCCAAAACCAGACCGAAGGACAGGTCCGCTTCATAATGCTTCCAGCCGAAGCGGTCAGCGAACTCGATGGGCTGGCCGCGGGGCATGAACTTTCCCTGGTCTCTCAGCCGATAAATCGGCTCAGCCGCCAGTGGAGCGGTCAAAGCGCCTAACAACAGGGCGAGCGGGGCGAGTCTCATGGCGGCACAACAAGGATAGGCTCCTCAGGTTACAGCTTTATTTCGGCGCAGGCCCTCGTAGAGCGCCACGGCCGCGGCGGTGGAAAGATTGAGAGAGCGCACGGCCCCGGAAATGGGTATGCGGTAGACGCGATCCTCGTAGCGCTTCAAAAGCGCGTCCGGCAGGCCGCGGGATTCGGAGCCAAATATGAGGAAGCTGCCCCGTTCAAAGGGAGCTTCCCACAGAGTGCGTGCCCCCCTGGTGGAGAAAAATATGAGTGAGGCGTTCTCCGGGAGAGAGTTTTCAAATGCCGCGAAGTTTTCGTGGCGGACGAGCTTGAGGCTCGTCCAGTAATCCAGCCCCGAGCGCCGAATTTGCCTCTCTTCCAGTGAAAATCCCAACTTGCCCACCAGGTGCAGAGAGCTCCCCGTGGCCACGCAGGTCCTTCCTATGCTGCCGGTGTTCCAGGGGATCTCGGGATCGCACAGGACGACGTTCACAGCGCCTCAGCGCTGGCGCCCTTGCAGGGCCGCCAAGGCTCTGCGCTGAGGCTCCCGGAGCGCCTCCAGAAGCTGGTCGGCCAAGATTATGGGCATATGGATGGCAAGATTGTTGAGGCGCGTGTCCATGCCGTGGAAATCTCCGCCGTTGCCGGCCAGGAGATTAAACTCATCGACCCAAAGCAGGTACTGGCCCGCCTGGTCGTCGGCGCGCCGGGGATTGTCTCCCACGGGCCGGTAGACCTCGATGCCGTTAACACCCATGCCGAGCACGCTTTTGATCTTCTTCAATATATCCGCGGGATCGTCGCCCCGGATCGTGTAGGGATGATTGAGGAAGGCCAGGCCCCCGGACGCCCTGACGATGCCTAATATCTCCTCGGCCTTGGGGTCATTGGGATCCCCGGCGCTGCCCACGACGTCGGGGGTGAGATACGTGGTGTAAGCCTCGTCCACGCTGTGGATGAGCCCCCTCTGGACCAGAACCCGGGCCAAATGCACGATCTCGATGGTCCCGCCTTGATTGAAATAGGACTGGGCGATCACTTCCTCGATGCTGATCGCGACGTTCTTGAGCTTTTTCAATTGCTGGATGAAGGTATGGGCCTTGCGCAGGCGGATGGCACGGATGCGGGACAGGAGCGCGACGAGGCCAGGATTAAAAATGTCCACATCCAAGGCTCCGATATGAATACCCCGCTCGGCGCTAAGCTCTATGCCCGGGTGGATGCTCATCCCGAGTTCCATGGCCTTTCTCCAAGCCCGCTCGACCCCAGTGACTGTGTCATGGTCGGTGAGGGCGAATTCCCGGACTCCCGCCCCATGCAGGGCCGCGACCACATCCTCTGGCTCCAAGCTCCCGTCTGAGAAGCGGCTGTGGAGGTGAAAATTGGCCTGCGCGGTCCAAGCCTGCGGATGCGTCGCGCGCGCGGAGGGAAGTAAATGAACGAGATGGCCGGGAACGATGAGCGGGTTGCCTTCATGGTCGGTCGGAATCTCAAAGGTATCTGAATGGAGGGCGCAGGGAATATCCCCATCGAATAGCGGCCCGAGCGCTCCCCAAGACTCGAGCTTGGGACGCGCACGCGGGCGTATATCACCGACCGGGAAAAGCTTGAGCCCCGCCTGAAGGATGCGCACCGGAGGCAGGGCAATGGAAGGGCTGTGCAGCCGGAGATCGGGCGTGGCAGGCCTGAACTCTCCGGAAACGGCTCCCGAGGCCGAACTTGGGCCGTTCAGCAATAGAAGGCAAACGCCCAATCCCCGCACAGTCATTTTCATAGGCTCGCGGCATCTTATCGAAGATGGGGCAAGGCCCCATGGGTCCAAAGGTCCAAGCCCCCTAACGCTGAAGGCCCATGCTTGCGTGGGCCCCTTGGCCCTATTTTAATCCTGTTTCCACCCTTGCCAATTCCGAGAATTGGGGCTAAACTGCTCTTATTCGGGGGGAAACACCTATGCCTTCCCAAGGGCGATCCGGGAGCCAAGGGGGCTCCTATGAGATCCTTTCTCCTTTAAAAGAAAAACTGGAGGAGCTGGCGCGATCCAACAGCGAACTCGAGATGTTCGCTTCCGCAGCCTCCCATGACCTGCAGGAGCCCCTGCGCAAAATCATCGCGTTCGGAAACCTCCTAGAGAAACACCTGGGCGCTGGGCTCGACCCCACGGCCAAGCATTTCCTCCACCGCATCCGCAGCTCCGCCGGGCGCATGTCCGAGCTCATCCAGTCGCTTTTGAAGCTGTCCCAGGTCACGCGCGACCGGAGAGCGCTCATCCCGGCGGACCTAAACCAGGCGCTGATGGAAGCTCTTGACGACCTCCAAGCCCCCCTGGCCGAGGCCAAGGGATCCGTCATTAGAGAGACGCCGCTGCCCGTTCTCGAGGCCCACCCCGCGCAAATGCGCCAACTCTTCGCCAATCTCATCGCGAACGCCTTGAAATTCGCGCGCCCGGAGGAGCCGGCCATGATCCGGATCTCGTGGAGCGCCCCTGAAGTGGGCTTCGCGGAGATAACTGTCACCGACAACGGCATCGGAATCGAGGAGAAGAATCTCGAGAGGATATTCCATCCCTTCGTGCGTCTCCACGGGGGCGATCGCTACCCCGGACACGGCATCGGGCTCGCCCTCTGCCGGAGGATCGCGCTCCGGCACGGAGGCTGGATCTCCGCCCAAAGCCGGCCCGGGCACGGCTCGATCTTCCGAGTGACCTTGCCTATGCGGAGAAGCGCATGAGCCAAGAAGCGTTGAAGATACTGGTCATCGAGGACGATCCCGAGTACGTCGAGATCATCCGCCTTTGTCTCGACGAGCCGGACTCAATGGGCATGAAATTTAAGATCACGCACGCCGACCGGCTTGACGCCGGCCTCGAACTCCTCGAAAGCGGCTCCTTCGACGCCCTCCTCCTCGACCTCGTGCTTCCCGACAGTCGAGGAATCGAGACCATGCACCGGATCTCTGCCCGAGGGCCGCAGATCCCGATCCTGGTCACGACCAATATGGGCGACGAGTCCCTGGCCTTCGAGGCCATGCGCCTGGGCGCCCAAGACTATATGGTCAAGGCCACCTCGGACTCGAGGCTTCTCAAGCGCTCCATTTGGTACGCGGTGGAGCGTCACAGGCTGCAGCGCCAGTCCATGGAGGAGCTGCGCAAGCTCGAGCAGCTCAAGGCCGAGATCAAGGAACAGCGTAAAATGGACCAGCTCAAGGATGACCTCATCGGCACGGTCTCCCACGAGCTGCGCACGCCCTTGAGCATCGCCATGGGCGGCGTGGACAATTTGGGCGAGGGCCTGCTGGGAGCCCTCTCTGGCCAGCAGAAGGAAACCTTGGCTCTGGTGGGCAGAAACCTGTCGCGCCTGGCCAGGATGATCAACAACCTCCTCGACATTTCGCGCCTGGAATCCGGCCGCGCGCGGGCCAGCCGAACGACGCTGGACTTAAAGCCCCTGTTCGAGGAAGTCCTGGCGGGACTGCGCCTTTCCCGCGACGAGCTTGCCGGGCGGATCGAGATTCGCTGTGAAACGCCCCATGAGCTCGCCAAGGTCCATGCCGACGGCGAGCTGATCTCGGAGGTGCTGGGAAACCTCCTCGACAACGCTCTGCGCTTCGCCGCCTCCAGCGTCATCCTCAAGGCCACTCCCGCCGGCGCTCCGGCGGGAGTGCTGGTGGAGGTGATCGACGACGGCCCGGGAATCCCGGCGGAGATGCTCGCCGATCTCTTCAATAAGTTCGTGCAGATCAATCGCCCCAAGGGAGGCAGCGGCTACCGCGGAACGGGCCTGGGTCTGGCCATCTGCAAGGAAATCCTCGAACTCCACGAATGCGCGATAGGAGTGGACAGCTCCCCGGGCAAGGGATGCCGCTTCTATTTCCGCCTGCCTTTATTCGCCCCGGAGAAATCCCAAACCGATCCCGCCGTCAGCGGCGGCCGATCTTAGCCCCCGGATTGACGGGTTTGCCGTTCCTGTCGCGCACCTCGAAGTGCAGGTGGGGGCCCGTGGAGAGGCCGGTCGAGCCCACGCGGCCGATCAAAGTCCTGCCGCGCTGCACCGCGTCGCCAGGCTTGACGCATATCTTGGACAAGTGGCCGTAGCGGGTCGTGGCCCCGTCGGAGTGCCGTATCTCTATGAGCATCCCGTAGCCCTCGTGCCAGCCGGCCTCCACGACCTTGCCGCTCCGGGAGGGATAGACGGGCGTCCCCCAGGGCCTGGCGATATCCAGGCCATCGTGGAACCTGAGGCGCTTGAGCACCGGGTGGTAGCGGGTCCCGAAGCGGGAGCTGATGCGCCCCCAGCCCCAGCCCTGGAACGGGAATCGGTAGGTGTCGAACAAGACGATGACCTTGGGCAGGAGGACCTTGTCGCCCCGAGA
Organism: Elusimicrobiota bacterium; assembly: GCA_016218575.1. NCBI lineage: Bacteria > Pseudomonadati > Elusimicrobiota > Elusimicrobiota bacterium. The sequence continues at coordinate 65,844 of JACRDN010000019.1, read as the reverse complement.
GAACTCGTAATCGCCCAGGAGGGCGCTGCCGGGCAGGCGGTTGGCCAAAACCACGGATTCCTTGAATTTTTGGGCCTGGGCCCGGCCGCGGTAATGCTTGGCCGCGATTTGGCTCAAAGTCTCCTTCTCTTTCCTGACCTCGTAGAGCTGGCCGTCCTTGTTGTGGACCATTATTTTGCGCCCGGGGTTCAAGATCAAGAGCTCCTCGTTGTTGGTGGACTGCAGGCTCATCGTGGTGGTGCCGTACAGGGCGGCCAGGGCCCCGACGCTGCCCTCGCCCCGGGAAATCCTATGCTCGGAGTAAACCAGCCTCTTGAGCTTCCTGAACATCTCGGAGTCCGGCTCCTCGGGCCCAGCCGGCGTCAGGACGCAGTAGCGCTCCCAGGCGCGCAGGCCCGGCTGGGCGGGTTGGGCCGCGGCCGGGAAAGGGCCTAAAAGAGCTAAAAGGGCGAGAGCTCCCATGAGAGGCACTATTTAGCTAAGGTTCGAGATTTCCATGGATTTGAGGAAGTCCTTGTTGGACTTCGTGGCCAGAAGCTTGTCGCGCAAAAGCTCCATGGCCTCCACCGAGCCCAAGGGAGCCAGGATCTTGCGCAAAATCCACATCTTGTTGATCTCGTCCTCGGTCAGGAGGAGCTCCTCCTTGCGGGTACCGGAGCGGTTGATCTCGAAGGCCGGGAACATGCGCCGGTCGGCGAGCTTCCTGTCAAGGTAAACCTCGCTGTTGCCCGTCCCCTTGAACTCCTCGAAGATGACCTCGTCCATGCGGCTTCCGGTGTCCACCAAGGAGGTCGCTATGATGGTGAGGCTTCCCCCCTCCTCGATGTTGCGCGCGGCCCCCAGGAAGCGCTTGGGCCTCTGGAGAGACGTCGCCTCCAAGCCTCCGGAAAGCACCCGCCCGCTCGATGGGGTGATGGTGTTGTAAGCCCGCGCCAGGCGAGTGATCGAGTCGAGCAGGACCACCACGTCCTTGCCGAGCTCCACCCAGCGCTTGGCCTTCTCGAGCACCATCTCGGCCACCTGTACGTGGCGCTCGGCCGGCTCATCGAAAGTGGAGGAAACGACCTCGCCCTTGATGTTGCGCTGCATGTCCGTGACCTCTTCCGGGCGCTCGTCGATCAGGAGGACCATCATGATGACCCCTGGATGATTGGCCGCGACGGCGTTGGCGATTTTCTGGAGAATGACGGTTTTGCCGGTCTTGGGCGCGGCCACGATGAGGCCCCTCTGGCCCCTCCCGATGGGAGCGATGAGGTCCATAAGCCGCGTGGTGAGCTCGGTGCGCTCGCCTTCGAGGACGAACTTCTTGTCCGGATGCAGCGGGGTCAGGTTGTCGAAGAAGGTCCGGTCCTTCAAGGTCTCCGCGTCGATGCCGTTGACCTTCTTCACCTGGAGGAGGGCGAAGAAGCGCTCCCCATCCTTGGGCGGCCGCACGAACCCGGCGATGGTGTCGCCCTTGCGCAGGCCGAACTTCTTGATCTGGGAGGGAGAGATGTAGATGTCGTCCGGGCCGGGCAGGTAGTTGTAGTCCTGGGAGCGCAGGAAACCGAAGCCGTCCGGCAGTATCTCGAGCACCCCCTCGTCATAGATCATCCCGTTGGCCTTGAGCTGCCCCTCCAAAATCTTGGCGATGATCTCCTGTTTGCGCAGGCCGGAAATTCCCTCGAGCTTAAGGTCCTTGGCTATGGCCGTCAGCTCCGGGATGGTGAGCTTGGCGAGCTGGGTCACATCCAATTGCTTGGTGGGGAGCTGCTGCGGCGTCTGCGGGGGCGGCTGGACCGGCTTGGTCGTGCTTTCCATGGGTTCCTCCACTTACTTCCCCGAGCGGGCGCTTGCAGCGCCCAAGCTAAGGAGCTCAAAGGCCTTGTAATACTGCCTGACCTGCGACTTCAAATCTTGAAGGCTGCGCTCGTTGCGGATCACGACGTCCGCCAAGGCCGCCTTGCGGCCGAGAGGCCACTGGGCCTCGAGCCGGCGCAGGGCCTGCGCGCGGGAAAGCCCCCCCCGGGCCATGAGCCGGCGCAGTTGAAGGGAGCGGTCGGCCCATACCAGGACCGTCACGTCGAAAAGCCCCACGTGCCCGCCCTCGAAAAGAAGGGGAACGTCCACCACGGCCACGGAAGCCTTGCTTCGGGCCAGGCGCCGGCGCATTTCCCCCAAGATCAAGGGATGGAGCAGGGCCTCCAGGCGCTTTCTGGCAGAGCGGCTGGAGAACACGATTTCGCCGAGCTTTCCCCGGTCGATCTCGCCTGAGAGGCGCAAGACGGCATCCCCGAAGGCCCGGACCACGCGTCGGTAGCCGGGCCCTCCCTTGCGGCAAAGCTCATGGGCGATCTCGTCTAGGCACACGCCGCGGGCCCCCAGCCGGGAGAACTCCCTCAAGGCCGAGCTCTTGCCGGCCGCAATGCCTCCGGTCAGCCCCACCACCAGCATCAGTGCTTCTGCCTCTCGGAGTAGCGCCTCATGATCTCGCGCTCCTCCTCGGTGAGAGAGTCAAGGCCGCTGGCCAATATCTTGTCGAGAACCCGGTCCACTTCCTCCATGGCCGCGCTTTCCCCGGGAACCTCGGCCCGGACCCGGCCGGCTCGGCGGGCCTGCCTCTTAGGCGGAGCCTGCGGCCCCAAACCCTTCCAGAAAGCCTTGGCCCGGATCTTGACCTCCCACCACCAGCGTATATAGAGGTAGCCAGTCACCATCCCTCCCAGGTGGGCCAGGCGGGCGATGCCGGAATTGGCCTGGGAGGCGACGCCGAAGAACTCCACGAGCCCGAAAAGGATGGCCATGTGCGCCGCCCGCAAGGGGATCAAGAAATACAGATAGACCACCGCGTCGGGGTAGAGCATGGCGAAGGCCACCAACAGGCCGTAGATCGGGCCGGAGGCGCCGATCACCGGGACGCTCGAATGAGGGGAAAGCGCCGCCGTGGCCAAGGCCGCGCCCAGCCCGCACAAGAGGTAATATTTGGCGAACTCGCGCCCCCCCCATTGGGATTCCACCGGCATTCCGAACATCCACAGAGCGAAAAGGTTGAAGAGGAGATGGACCCAATTCTCGTGGATGAAAAGATAGGAGATCGGCTGCCAAATCCAGCGGTCCTCGATCACACGGCGCGGCACCAGGCCGAAAAGCTGGTAGAACTGGGGGCCGACGAGGAGGCTGGCCAGGAACACCGCGACGTTGGCGGCGATCAAGACCCTGATGACGGGAGGAAGGTGGCGGAAATTAATGGGCTCGTGGCCGAATACCCGTGAACTCACTTAAGCGGCTCCATGTCCTGCCAATTGGGCCCGGCCTTGGCGCAGACGACCAAGGGCACGCTCAAAGACACCGCGCCCTCCATGGCCTTGGCGGCCCAGGCCGCGAATTCCCTCTCTTGGCCCAGGGGAACCTCGAAGAGAAGTTCGTCATGTATCTGCAGGAGCATCTTGGCCCGCGCTCCCAGCCCCTCGTGGACCTTGAGCATGGCGAGCTTGATGATGTCGGCCGATCCTCCCTGGATCGGGGTATTGCGGGCCGCCCTCTCGGAGAATTGGCGAAGGACCGTGTTCTTGGCGGCGATATCCGGCAGGAGGCGCAGCCGCCCCAGGAAAGTCCTAACCAAGCCTTCCTCCCGGGCGCGGGCCAGGTTCTTTTCCATCCACTCAGCCACTCCTTGGTAGCGCTCAAAGTATTTTTTGATTATCGAGGCGGCTTCGAATTGAGGGATGCCCAATTCCCCGGCCAGGCCGAAAGCGGTTTGTCCGTAGACGATACCAAAATTGACCGCCTTGGCGCGACGCCTCATCTCCGGGTCCACATCGGACGGGGACGCGCGGAAAATCTCGCAGGCCGTGCGCAGGTGGATGTCCTCGCCGCGCTCGAAGGCCGCGAGGAGGACCTGGTCCTGGGAAACGTGGGCCAGGACCCGCAGGTCGATCTGGGAATAATCGGCGGAGACCAGGCAATGCCCGGGCTTGGCGATGAAGGCCCTGCGGATCTTTTGGCCCAGGAGGGAACGGATGGGTATGTTCTGCAGGTTCGGGTTCAAGCTCGAGAGCCTGCCTGTCTCGGTGCCGGTCTGGTCGAAATGGGTATGGACCCGCCCGGTCCCGGAATCCAAGCGGGAAAGGAGGCCGTCTATATAGGTGGACTTGAGCTTGGAGAGCTCCCGGTACTCGAGCACCTTGGCCGGGATCGGATGCGCGGCCGAGAGAATCCGCAAGGCCTCCTCGTTGGTGGAGCGCCCTCCCCCGGCGGTTTTCCCGGCCACTGGCAGCCCCAGCTTGTCGAACAAAAGCTCGCCCAACTGCTTGGGGGAATTGACGTTGAAGGAAAATCCCGCGAGTTGATCGAGCTCGTCCTTGCGAGAGGATATCTCGGAGTCGAACTCTCCGGAAAGGCGGCGCAGGTAAGGCCCATCCACCGCGACCCCCTCTCTCTCCATCTCCAGGAGCACGCGGACCAAGGGAAGCTCCATACCCTCGTAAAGCTTGAGCACCCCGGCCTCGTCCATGCGCCTCAGAAGCTCCAGGCGCCGCCCGGCCCGGCCCGCGCGCAGGCGCAAGAGGTCGCGCCAGCCCAGGCGCCCGCCGTCCGCGGCCTTTGGGTCGGGAACGCGCGCCGGGCTCAGGCAGTAAGCCGCGAGTTTGGCGTCGAAATAAGGAGGGGCCATCTCGATGCCGAGGGAGCCCAGGCATTCCATAGTTTCCTTCAAATCATAGGTCGCCTTGATGGCCTTGCCCTTTAAAACGCGCAGAAGTCGTTCCCGGCAGGCCGCGGCCTGGCCTGCCTCCAGAACGGCCAGACTCCCCTCGGATAGGCCGAAAGCCAGATAGTCATGGCCGTCCTCCTTCTGGACCAGGACGGAGAATTCGTTTGCATTGGCCAGGAGAGGCTCGATTTTCTCCCACGGGACATCATGGCACAGCTTCTCAGCGGAGGAGCTTGCGGGAGCCGAGCTCCCGGCAAGCTCCTTTATTAGGGTATGAAACTCCAGCCGGCCGAAAACCTCCAGGAATTTGTTGTTGGGAGCCGAGGGAACCCCGCAGGCGTCGAGCTCGAGGGCTACCGGAGCGTCTTCCCTGAGCCGCAGAAGGGAAAGGGCCTCGCGCAGGCTCTTTTCCCCGGCGGACAGCGCTTGCGCGAGCTTGGGGGCCATGCCGGGATGGCGGGATTTCGCGGCGTCGAGCAGGCTTTCCACCGGGCCAAATTTCTTGAGGAGCTTCACCGCGCCCACCGGGCCCACCCCGCGCACCCCGGGGATGTTGTCCGAGCTGTCCCCGACCAAGGCCAGATAATCCACGACCGCCTCCGGCCCCACTCCCAGCTTGGCCTCTATCTCGGCCGAGTCCATCCAGATACCCTTGGACGCGTTGAACACCCGTATCCCGGGCCTCACCATCTGGAGGGCATCCTTGTCTCCGGTCACGAGCACGCACTCGAGGCCCTCCTTGGCCCCGCGGCAGGCCAAGGTCGCCATCACGTCGTCGGCCTCGTAGCCGGGGCATTCGACGCAGGCCAGCCCCATGGCCGACACCATCTCGCGGGCGGACTTGAGCTGGCTCAGGAGATCCCCGTCTATCTCCCTGCGGGTCGCCTTGTACTGGACATAGGCCTTGTGCCGGAAAGTAGGCTCGGGGGTGTCAAAGCAAACGGCCAGGCGCTCGGGCCTGTCCCGCTTGATGAGCTGGAGGAGCATGCGGGCAAATCCGTAAAGCGCCCCCACGGGTTCGCCCTTGGAGTTGGTCAGAGGCGGCAGGGCATGGTAGGCCCGGTGCAGGTAGGCATGGGCGTCCACCAGATAGAACCGCGGGGATTGGGTCATAAAAAAGTGGCGACTTAAGCGAGGAAGGACCCCGGGGCCGCTCAGTAAAGCGAGAAACTCGGCCTAGACCGCGGCCAGAAGAGAATCAAGGGTCTTCTTTATCTCCGCCTTGGAATGAACGCCCACCATTTGCTCGGCGACCTTGCCTCCCTTGAAAAAGAGAAGAGTGGGAATGGCCGATATCTTGAAGCGCCCGGCCGCGTTTGGGTGCTCGTCCGTGTTGATCTTGGCGACCTTGATCTTCCCGGCGTACTCCTTGGCCAGTTCCTCGACCAGAGGGGCGAGCATTCGGCAGGGACCGCACCAGGGAGCCCAGAAATCCACAAGCACCGGCTGGGCGCTTTGGATCACTTCCTTGTCGAAAATTTCATCGGTGAGCTGTATTTCAGCCATGAGGAATCTCCATCTTGGGGATATTGCCGTGAGGTTGTTATATGATAGCAGGAGCCCCAAGCGCTGTCAAGAAGACGGGTGCCTGAGCAAGAACTCAATCTCCTCCCAAAGCTTTTCCATGGTCACCGGCTTGGGCAAAAAGAAGGTGGCCCCCGCGAGCAAGCCCTCCACTCGGTCGCGAGGGTCGCTGTACTGGGCCGAGGCCGACACGAACATGACTGGAGTGTTCTTGAAGGGCTCGAGCTTCTTGATGCGCCTGCAAAGGTCGAAGCCGTGCATGTCCGGGAGATTCACGTCCAAGATGATGACGGACGGACGGCAGCCGCGCAGGACTTTGAGCCCCTCCTCACCGGTAGAGGCCCCCTGCACCTCCACTCCCCTCAGAGACATCACATCGATGAAGGTATCGCGGAAATGCGCGTCGTCCTCCACGATGAATATCGAAACGTTGGTCATGGTCTTCATCGGAGAACCCGCCAAAATCCGGCCAAAGCAGCCGCCGAGAGCGCGACCAGGACCCCCGTCCCCATCGTGGAGCCGGCCAACCCCAATAGGAGGGCGCTGGACTTGAGCACCATCCAGCCCCCTATCCCCGTCGTCGCCATGACAGCCAGCAGGACATAGAAAGGAACCCAGCGCAAAAAGCCGGCGCTGTAGAAATCGAGGATCTCGCCGGCGATGGCGGGCGGCAGAAGCCCGACGACCTTCGAGCCGTCCAGCGGATGAAACGGAACCAAGTTGAACAAGGTCAAGGTCACGTTGACGACCGTGAAAAGAGAGGCATAAGCCGCCGCGACATGCCCGCCCAAGGATGTCAATGCGGCGAAAACGCCGGCCCCCAGGACGGCCAAGCCGGCATTGCCCAAAGGACCGGCCACCGCGGCCTTGGCTTGGTCCCGGATCGGGTCCTTGAACTTGCGCGGTTCGGGTTCGACGGGGTTGGCGACCCCCAGCATCCAGCCCATCAGCGAAAAGAACAGCATGGGGAGTATGACGGTTCCCCAGGGATTGATATGCGTCCCCCAATCCTTGGGATTGAGGCTGCCGCGATTGTCAAGCACCGGCTGATCGTCTCCCAGCCGACGGCTGAGCCTCGCGTGAAGAATTTCATGAAGAATCAAGGAGAAAGCCATGGAGGCCTCAAAGAAAAGAGCCGTCCCGAGGTCTTGGTGCGAAAGATGCTCGAGCCCCGGAACCGCGGGCGCCGCGGCTAGAAGTGCCATCGCGAAAAATGCGCCCCCGCCGTTCCGGCTCTCGTCGCCGTAACCCACGTAGCCGCCGCCGAGACCGCCGCCATCATGGAAACCGATGAAGCCCGAACCGGCTTCACGAGGGCCGCCCATGCCCGCGTCGGGCCCGAAGTCGCTGCCGGAGTTCCGCTCCGGCCAGACCGGCGCCCCGGAAGGGAAGGCCGCCGCTGTCTCCTCAAGGCCTACGGCCAACGCGGAACCCTCGGCATGAACTTCCCCAAAAATCCGTCCGGAATCTCCTCTCAGCATTTCCGCCGTGATGTTCCCGCCCGACCCGCTCAACCTCAGCTCCCGGCGCTCCGACAAGGCCGCCAGGCGCGCCATGGCCTCGAGTCGCGCGGGCGCGGGCGCCGTATTTAAGGGAAGCCGAGGCTCAAAAGGCAAGGAAGCGCTGCCCAAGTGGAATTTGAGCTCGCGCAAGCCGCCAAGCCCGCCGGCAATCCCGGCATCCGCGCCTCCGTTCATTGGAGGCAAGGCCATGCGCAGAATTTGCGGCGCTCCCGCAAAAGAGCGAAAGGTCCCTCCGGCGAAGGCCTGGCCGGCCGGGGATCCAAGAAGGAGGGCTCCGGCTAGAGCGAGGCGCGACAGCGACAATTTAGGCTTCATTGTCATTTCGGCGACTGTCTCATTATATCCGCGGCCTTTGGAGCCCATACGGGTCTAAGGTCCCAGAGCTCGCTCAGCATTAGACCTAGAGCTTGCTGGGACTCGCGCCCGGCTCCACGACCCTGTCCCGGCCGAGCTCCTTGGCCCGATGGAGCAAGACCTCGGCCAGGACCATGGTCAGGCCCCAGGCCCGGCTGCCTCCGCATTGGCTATCAAGGATCGGAGCGACCGCGATCGAAACCGTGACCCCGAGAGCCCTCTTGATTGCCAGACGAATCTCCTCGGCGAAGCCCCTCGGATCGGAATGCCGGGACATGATGATGAACTCCTCGCCGCCCAAATGGACGGGCAGGGCCTGGTCCGCGGAGCCCTCGGCCAAAATTTTCCCCACCCTGGACAGGATCTCATCGCCCTTTTGCTCCCCCAGGCGCGGCCCGAGTTCGCGCCTCAAGCGATCGTTGAGCGCGCCGAAATGATCCAGGTCGAGCGCAAGATAATGGCCGAACTCCCCGGAGCCCAGAAGCCACCCCATGTTCTCGGCGAACCATCGGCGGTTGAGAAGACCGGTCAAGCGGTTGCGATAGACGAAGGCGTGGAGCGCCAAGCGGGCGGCGCCGTCCCGCATCCGATCCAAAAACGAAGCCGGATCCGGACCGGCCCTTAGGGAGCGATGAGACGCGATATCGCCGAGGGACTCCCGGTCAAGCCGGTCCAACCTTTCCCTCCAATGGGGACTGGCCGACTTCAGCCGGCTTTCGAAAGCCCTCGCCGCAAGCAAAGTCGCGCCCTCGAGCCTTGACGCCGCGGCTTGATTGCCTCCGGCTTGCTTGGCGGCTCGCCGCGCGGCTTCGGCGGCCTCGAAGGCCAGGAAATAGCGCTCTTGCGCCGAGGAGCCGCGGCCGAGCGCCGCGATTCCGATGGAGATGGTCCCGGGGAACCGCCGGTCGCCCAGTTTGCGCTCCACGGCGGCGCGCAGATGCTCGGCCACCTCCTCGGGCGCCTCCGGGCCGTCCTTAAGGAAGGCCGCAAAGCCCGTGGGGCTGCGCCGCAGCAGGACAGCGTCGCGGCCGAGGAATTCCCCAGCCACCGCGCTCAAGGCCTTCAAGGACTCGTCCCCGGCCTCATGGTCCAGGGCATCGTTGATCTCCTTTAGAAAATCAAGCTTGAATACGAGCAGGGCGGCGCTTGCCTTGACCAAAGACCCCAGGTGCTCCTCCAAGTAGAGGCCGTTGTAGAGGCCCGTCATCTGGTCCCTGTAGCCGGCCCGGCGAAGCGCCGACAGACCCCGCCGCGACAGAGCGCGGCTGCGCCTGGCCGCCGCCAGCAGACGGCGAAAAGGCGCGCGAAACCGCGCCGCCTCCTGAGAAACGCCCTCGAAAGGCCTGCCGACCGGAGCGGAAAGCCCGGGAGAGGAGAGAAGGCTTAGAAGGCGCACGCGGCCCTGCGGTCTCGACTCGGCTCCGGCGGCCCAGCCGCCGCAAACAGTCAAGAAGGCTGCCGCCAGAAGGGCCTTCATGAGGTCAGTGGCTTTCCTTGAATCGCGCCAAGACTTCCGGCAAAGTTGCGCGGGGGGTGTCATAAAGGCAGAGCCGATGCGCGCCCTCGGCCGCCATGGCCTCCACGGCGCGGCGCGCCGTGGAGGTATCGAGGCGGCGCAGGAAAAGGACGCAAGGACCGAAATAGAAATCGAGCTTAAAGCGTCTGAAGGCCTCCTCGAACCAGGAGGGCGTGGCCGCCAGGATCGAGAAGATGCGGCCGTCCTCGAGCCGAACTTGGATCACGGCGCAGCCCTCGCCGGCGGAAGTCTCCAACACCTCGCTCAAGGAAACCTCGGCCACTCTCTCAAGCCCTTTCCTTTTTCCGGACTTACGGAACCGCAGGCGGACTCCGGTCGCCCTATGGTAGTAGCGCAGCCAATACCCGCCCATGTCCTGAGCCAGAGCCTGGGCCGCGGCCTCGACGCTCTCCGACTCGAGGTTTTTAACGAACACGACCGGAGATCCGAAGAAGAAATCCCCTCCCTCGAGCCAGGCGCGGGGCTCATCCGGAGCCGCGAAGAGGATGGAAAAAGAGCTGCCGTCCTCGAGCCTTACCGGAACTAGCGGCTTAGGATCCATTCCCTCTCCTTTTGCAGGAACGACCGGAATACCTCCTCGTCGCGCTCAAGCCAATATAAGATCATTTGATTTCTAAAAACGTCGTCGCCCGCGCTGATTTTGCCCGCGATCTCGCCCTTGAGCTCGGCGATGGTCCGCACCCCGTGGAAACGGGAAACCGCCGACAAATCATATCTGGCGCGCAGCCAAAGCGCGATTTCCCCGGCCATGGCCTCGTTTTTGTAGCCTGAATCCTCGTCTATTATGGGCAAGGTCCGAGGCTCGCCTCCGAGCTCGCGCCAAGCCCGCGCCATCAGACTGTGCCACATGTAATGGCTCTCAGCGCTCTCGATCATGCTCGAGACCGTCAATAGCCCGATCTCGCGGGCGATCAGGGGGGCTAGTATCCGCGGCTCCGGGGGCAGGGCGTCGCTTAAATAAATGGCGACGGTCTTGTCCCGCGCGACCTCATACGTGGAAGCCGGCTCTTGCCGTTGGAATATGACCGCGATCCGCCGGTCCCTGATCTCATTGACCACCATTTCTCCGACGCTTCCGCCGCCATCCTCCATCGCGGCCAAGGTTTGGCGCAGGCCCGCCGAGAGACGGTCGTCTCCCGCGATGGCCAGGACGGGCAGCACGCACAGGCACAAAACCGGCGATATTCTCTTCATGCTTGCCTCACTCGACGGCCGCCCATTTCCTCAGAAACCGCGCGGTCATATCGGGGCCGAATTCCGGCAGGACGAAAATATTCTCGAGGCGAGGATCCCCGAAGAGCCCGACGCTCAAGAGCATCATGCCGAAAAGGCCCTTCTGCATGTTGGCGTCCTTGGCGCTCCCTTTAAGCAAAACGTCCCTGCCGCTCAGGAACCGCCCAAGGTCCGCGGCCTCCTGCGCGGCCGGGGACCAAGACCCCTTGCGGTTGATCGGGGCCATCATGCCGTCTCCCACTCCCACGGCCTCCTCGGCGCGGATGCCGTACTCCTGAGCGACCCAGGCCACGGCCGAGGCCTTATCCACCTTGGAAAACGAGATGTATGGCGGCTGCGCGGGGTTGGCGGGCATGCGGTAAACCACCTCGTGGCGTATGCCCCGCTTTTCCAAGGCCTCCTGCAGGATGCCCGCGGCCTTATGCACGATTTCAAGGGGAGTGCCCACCCGCAGGAGAACGGAGCCGCTATGGGGCTCGAGGTCCACTCCCTTGGAGGGGTTGAGCCCCGTGCCGAGCTTGGGAAGCTCGGCCACGACCGCATCCACGGCCGACCGGATCAAAACCTGCTCCTCGGTAGAGAAAGGCGGAACCTCATGAGCGCTTTGAGGGCGCCCATCGGCGTCCAGGCGGTATACCCGGCCGCCCCGGTTGGTGCCGATGAGCATCCCCGCCGCGGCCGGAACCAGGAGAGGAGCTAATTTCTCGAACGCCGAGTTTCCGGGATCGTTTTCCATGGCGTCGGCGGGGCGATCCGTGATTACGACCGGGAACTTGCCGTTCCTGAGGCCTTCTAAAAGAGGCGCGGCCTGGGCCTCGGTCATGGCCTCCACGTTCCGCGTCAAGGTATCGTCTCGGTCGATGAAAAGGACCCTTCTTTGAGCCGCCTCGTTCATCACGCCCTCGGCGAGGCTGCCGCCCATGAGGGGCAGGCTGAATCCCAGACCCCATTGATTGGCCATGGTCCGCAGGACGAGGTGGACGACCCGGTAGCCGGCCCGGGTTTGGACCACGCGGGCCGACGCGGGCTGCCATAGCCGGGGACGAAGAACCGGCCCCGGCAGTCGAGGGGCCACCGGCATGGACAAGCCGGTAAGGGAGAGGCTCACGCCCAAGGCGGCCTGACGGCCGTTTGCCGCAATGGCTTGGGCCCGCCCCGCCCAAGCCGGGACGACGCCGTTGCAAATCATCGTCAAAGACAAAACCGCTCCGGGAAGTCTCGACAATTTATGCGTCATTTCTCCTCCGTGATACGACAGCGTCCAAACCCGGCAAGAACCGGGGCGCCCACAGGAAGGCCGCACCCGCCGCGAGAAATATCCCCCCCAAGGCGACGAGCATTCTTGGATACAGGGGAGCCCCGATTAAGGCCCAGAAAATCGCCGTCGCCGAGAACCCCAGACCGATCGCAGCGCTCACAAGCGAGCTTTGTATCCCGTTCAAGACGTCGAAATGAAGCGCGGGGGCCCTTTCGTTGAAATAGCCGGAAAGGGCGACGCTCGCGGCCCCGCTGAACAAGCCGATCATGAAAAGGCTCAAGAGCAGAGCGGGATGGGCTCCCCAGAAGAACCAGGGCAGGAGGATGAAGGAAAGCCCGACCCCGTAGAACTGGATCCAGGCGCGCTGGCTCATACGGGAGCTCAAGGCCATCAAGAGAGCCCCCGCGAGGGCGGCGGCGAGCGCGGCCCAAGCGTTGCCCGGGGCCAAGCGGAAGAAAACCCAGCTCGCGGCCAGGCCCAGGACCAAAGCCTGGACCAGAACCTGACGGTCCACTTTCCGTCCCATGATGGTCGCCGTCCCCAGAGGAGCCTGGGTGGCGTTGGCCGTCAACTGCCCGAAGCAGAAGGCGCCGGTGAACTGCCCCAAGAGGGCTCCGCTTCCCGCATTCGCGCCGGCCAAGGCCTTGGCCAGGGAATTCAAGGTCAAATACTGCAGAGGGATGAACAGGGCCGCCGCCAGGGCCGTGAACAGAACGGCGCAGCGCAGCGCGGGGTTTTTCCACAGAAGGGAGAAGTTCGGCGTGCGGGAAATCCACCAGACCAGGGCCAGGGCGACGGGCACAGTGGATTGCAGGAGGAAATAGCCTCCGATGCTCGCTCCCAAGAGCAGGGCCTCCCGCCAATACCGCGCCAGGAACCCCCGGGCTTTTTCCACCGCGGGCCTGGCCGCGACGGCGGCCGCCGCGGCCGGCAAGGCGCGGACCGCGGGGATCATGGCCGCGGCCGCGAGAATGACCAAGGCATGGGCCGCCGCCGAGAAGTAAAACGCGCCCATGGGATTCTGGTCCACGAAGCGCCCCATATTGAGGATCAAGCCCAAGGCCACCTGCATGGCCGTGAAATGGATGTTGCCCAGCGCGATGAAGGTCTTGATGCGCGCAGGATCCAGCCTCTTGAAGGCGCCGATCTCTATGACCACCGTCGAGGTATTGATCCAGTTGTTGATGACGCTGAAGGCGAGCAAGGTCCCGAAGTTGACCGCGCCCAGGCCCGGCAGGGCGAGAAAGGCGGAGCATAGGAGGATGCGCAGGCTCGCGGTCGCGTATATGCCATGCTTGCTGGAAAATCTGTTGGCGATGAGCCCGTTGAAGGGCCCCGTGGCGATGGGGGCGAGCGCCCCGATGGCCATCAGCTGAGAGAAACCAGCCTCGCCGATCCCCGGCTGGGCCAGGGCCACGCTGTAGAGGGCTATCTGCACGAAAAAGAAGGCCGCGATCGCGAGAGTCCTTTGGATGAAAATCCCGTTGAAGGCCGCGCGCTTATCGACGCGCTCGGCCGGAGCGGCGGGAGCCTCGGATTTCTCCTGGACGCCGGCGGCGGGCCCGGAGGCCGGCCGGGAAAGCGCCGGCGGCGCTCGGGGAACAAGCAGGCTCAGCGGGAACGATTCTTGGAACAGCCACGGCCGCGAGTACTGGTAAAACCGGTCGAGAACGCCCCCTCGATCCGGGATCCGCGCCGCTTTCAAACTCTGGGCCAAAAGGCGCAGAGCCCTGCGGGACTTGCGCCTAAACGCCGGGTCCCGCCTCGGCACCCTCAGGCGCGCCGTCGGCGTCAGGGCCCAGGAATAAAGAGCCCGCGCCGCGGGCGGGGGGAGGGCGGGCATGCCGCCGCCCAAACCTGCAGCTTGGGCGGCGAAGAGAATCTTTCCGTAGTCGGACTTTCCCGGCGCGGAGCGCTCTGGGCGCCCCGCGCGACTAGCCGCTGCTGATGCGCCTTGCGCCCCAGGGGAAACGGCGATGAGGGAGAATGCGCAGGCCAGGCGAACGAAGGATTTCGCAGCGCGCCGGACCGACCCCAGCCTCTTCATGGCCCGGCCATTTTACAAACGTGCCTAAAATCCCCGGTAGGCCCAAAGGCCTAGGGAGAGGCGGTCATAAGGCCCAGGCCGGGTTAGGCCCTGTTCATTCTCACGTCAGGAAGGAAGGGATGACTGTCCAGCGCCCTTAAAAAAGCGACGGCCAATTTCAAGGCATTGACATAATGCGGCAGGGAAAAAACGGCCATGGTGTCCCGCGAGGTATGGATGATGTCGAACATCCTCCTTTGGCTGCACCCGTAAAGAGTCATCCCGGAGATCCCAGCGTCGCGGAAGGTGGATGAGTCCGAGTCTCCGCCGCGCAAAACAGCCTCCGTCAAATCCAACCCCTGCCGCAGGGCCACTTCCTTGACCAAGGCCAGCATCCAGGGAGTGGAATTGTTCTTCCAGGAGAAAGTTCCGTCCACGGAGAAGGTGTCGAGGTTGAGCATCGCCTTGACGCGATCCTTGAAATCCCAGGCCGCGGCGAGCCAAGCCTTGGACCCCAGCAGGCCCTCCTCTTCGCGGGCAAACAGAGCCATGACATGAGTCGCCTCCAGCGCCTCTAAGCGAAGGACTTCATAGACGTTGGCTTCCAAAGTGGACCCACCCCAATTGTCTATGGTTCCAGCGCCCACCGAAACCTTGTCATGATGGGCCCCGGAAACAACCAGGGCATCGCCGCGCCCCTCCTTCACCACATAATAATTGTATTTTCCATCCCCCGCCTCTTGGCGGATCACCGTGTCGAAAACATTGAGAGGGAGAGTCTCCCCTTCCCTGATGGTGACGATTTTTTGCGCGTCAGCTCCGGCTTGGCGCAAAAGCCCTATCACGGCCTCCTCCCTGGCTTTGTTGGTGAGAGGAGACATCCTCATTTCGCGCAGCAGCTCTTCCTGCGGGGGAATGCCGTCAGGAAAACCCGGCTTGGCCGCGGCGACCGCGGGAAGCAATGCCTCGCCCAGACCCGGGGCGAAAAGCTCCAGGCTCGAGCGCAGAAGACGCGGAATCTCCGCGGCAGGAGGCGTCCAAAGAGCCCCGGACCTAGGGGCGGCCTCGGGAGCCGCCAAGCCGCTGTAAAGGGAAATCCCATGGCTGGGAACAGCCAGGAACAAAGCCAAAAGAGAGGCCGTCGTTTTCATTCGCTCCTCGTGGAAACGGCTGGGTTGGTCAGTCTGACGCGGGTATTCTCGTTGAAATAATGGCAGGCGCTCGCGGGGCAAGACACCCAGGCCTTGGGATATCTCAAATCCCAGGAGCCCGGCACGCTCGCGCGCAATTGCGCTCCTCCCATGTCGAGGCTGAGCACGGTGGCGGCCCCGGTGGGCTCGGCCAAGGCCACGGCCGCTTCGATAAATCCAGGCCTCGCCTCGGGGGACACCTCGATGGATTCCGGACGGATGCCCACCAGGCAGTCCTCGCTCAAGGCCGAGGCGAGCCCGGAGCGCTTCAGCTCGGCGGCCCCCAGGAGGTTCATGGGCGGCGCTCCCAGGAAGGTCGCGACGAAGGTATTGGCGGGCCTGTGGTATATTTCCTCGGGGGTTCCCACCTGTTGGATAAGTCCCCGGTCCAGGACCACGATGCGGTCGGACAAAGTCATGGCCTCTATCTGGTCGTGGGTCACGTAGATCACGGTGCCCTTCACGCGCTTGAATAGGAGCTTCAGCTCGCCGCGCGTCCTTTCGCGCAGAACCGCATCCAGGTTGCTCAAGGGCTCGTCCAAGAGAAACACCTTGGGCCGGCGCACCAAGGCCCGGGCCAAAGCCACCCTCTGCCTTTGCCCGCCGGAAAGGGCCGAGGGCCTGCGGGACAAGAGCTCGGAAAGTCCCAGCATTTTCGCGGCCTCCTCCACGCGCCCCCGGGTCTCGGCCTCGGGGAATTTGCGCAGCTTGAGGCCCATGCCGATGTTCTCGAAGACGCTCAAATGGGGGTACAGGGCGTAATTCTGGAACACCATGGCGATGTCGCGGTCCTTGGGCGGCCTGTGGGCGACGTCCTGGCCCTCGATGAGGATGGCCCCGGAGTCGGCGAACTCCAGCCCCGCGATGATGCGCAAAAGCGTGGTCTTGCCGCAGCCCGAGGCTCCCAGCAGAGACACGAATTCCCCGTCCTTGACCGTGAAGGCGATGCGGTCAAGAACCGTCTTGCCCGACTCGAAGGATTTGCGCACGTCCCGCACTTGAACCTCTGCCATATTACCCCTTGACCGCGCCGGCGGTCAGACCCTCTATGATGCGCCTCTGGAAAGCCAGAACCATCAAGACCACGGGCATAGTAGTCACGACCACCGCGGCCGATATCTGATCCCAGGGCACCTCATAAACCGTGACTCCGGAAAGAAGAGCGATTCCCACCGGGACCGTGCGCACCGAGTCCTTGGAGATGAAGGTAAGCGCCAGCAAAAACTCGTTCCAGGAGAAGATGAAGATGAGGATGGCCGTGGTGGCTACGGCGGGTGCCGAGAGCGGGAAGATGATTTTCCAGAGCAATCCCCAGCGCGAGAAGCCGTCCACCTGGGCCGCCTCCTCGATGTCCGAAGGCACAGTCTTGAAGAAGGTCATGAGAACCCATATCGCGAAGGGCAGATTGAGCGCCGTGTAGGAGAGGACCAGGGCCAGGGGATTGTTGATGAGCCCGGAGAATTGAATGAGCTGCTTTAAGGGCACGACGAGCAAGGTCGGCGGGAAAAGCGCGATGAGGAGAATGGCGTTCAAGGCCCAGGCCCCGCCGGGGATCTTGAGCCTCGAGAAGGCGTAGGCGGCAAGGCTTCCCAGAGCCGTGCACAAGAAGGTGGTGCCGAAGGCCACGATGAGGCTATTGGCGATGTAGGTCGCGAAGGGGCGCGTCGAGAAGATCTTGACGTAGCTCGAGAAATTGGCGCGCTCGGGCCAATACTTCGGAGGAATGGAGAGAACCTCCTCCGGAGTTTTCAGGGAGGTGATCACCTGCCAGAGAAAGGGAGCCAGGCTCCAAATCGTAGCAACCGCTATAGCCGCGTAAAAGCAGGCGGTTGCTATAGGTGTTTTCCTCATGCCTCTGTCCTCGTCAAGCTGAAGAGAGCCCCAGCCATGGCGAGAAGCGAGGCCCCCATGACCATGGTCAGCACGCAGCCGTAGCCCAGTTCCTGGTAGCGGAAAACCATGTCATAGACGTAGAGGGCGATGGTTTGGGTGCTTCCCCCCGGCCCGCCTCCGGTCAACACCCAAATGAGGTCGAAAATCCCGAAGCTCTGTATCGCCCGAAACACCACGGCCACGGCTATGGTGGGCTTGAGGAGCGGCCAGGTGATGATGATAAATTGCCGCAGGGGACCGGCCCCGTCCATGCCGGCCGCTTCATAGAGCTCCTTCGGAATCGCGGCCAAGCCGCTCATGAGCAGGATCGCCATGAAGGGCGTGGTCTTCCAAACATCGGCCAGGACGCAGGCCCAGAAAGCGCTTCCCGGAGAGGCCAGCCAGGCGATCTTGGGCGAGGCGGCCAAATGGGCCTTATAAAGGAGGTCGCCCAGCACCCCGTACTCGGCGTTGAATATCCAGCGCCAGGCCATGGCCATGACCGCGGTGGGAAGGGCCCAGGGAATGAGCACCGCCGCGCGTACGAATCCTCGCCCATGAAATGGGCGAGAAAGTAAGAGCGCTATTCCCAATCCTAGCATCAGTTCCAGACACACCGCCGCCCCCGTGAAGGCAAAAGTGTTCTTGAGCACCAGCCAAAGGCGGGCGTCCTTGGCTATCTGCCCGAACCCCCGGCTCAGCCAAACGGTCTGTCCGATGGGCACGAGGTTGACCAGGCCCATGAGGAGGAGGGCCGGGGCCACGTAAAGCCAATTCACGGCGGCGCAGGGGCGGTTGGTCGCGGGCATCTCTAGCGCTTGAGCACCCCGCGGATTTCCTGGGCGGCCTCGGAGAGGAGCTTTTGGGGCTCTCCCAGCCCGGAGAGGGCCGCGCTTACCTTGAGTTGGACGATGTCCGAGACCCTGGCGTAGGCGGGGCTTAAGGGGCGGGGCCGGGTGAGGCTCAGGATATTGTAGAGATCCTTGATCTGGGGGCTTGCCTTCAATATCTCCGGGTCCGCGTACACGGATTTTCGGGTGGGCAGTATGCCGCTCATGAGGTATGCGGTTTTCTGCCCTTCGTGGGTGGTGAGAAACTCGATGAACTTCCAGGCCTCATCGGGATGCTTCGAGAAAGCCGATATGCCGAAGCCCCAGCCGCCCAAAGCCGCCGCGGAGCGGCCCTTGCCATGCACCATGGGGACGATCCCAACCTTGCCTTTCACCGGAGAGCCCTCCTTCTGCATGAGCTCCCAGGCGTAGGGCCAGTTGCGCATGAATACGGCCTGGCCCTCCTGGAACACGTGCCGGGCCTCCTCCTCCTGATAAGTGAGGACCCCGGGCGGGGAGATCTTGTGCTTATGCACGGCGTCGACCATCCACTGCAAAGCCTGGACCGCCTCGGGGCGGTCTATGAGGACCTGGCCCTTTTCATCAATGAGCTCCCCCCCGTTGCCCCAGGCGAGCTCCAGGAAATTGCAGACCAGACACTCGTACTGTTTACCCTCGAACACATAGCCCCAAAGGTTGGGCGGAGACTGGATCTTCTTGGCCGCGGCGACGAGCTCGTCCCAAGTCCGCGGGGGCGTAAGCCCCCGCGCCTTAAGCAAGTCTTTCCTGTAGTAAAGCAGCCCCCCATCCGACTGGTTGGGGACACGGTAGATTTTGCCGTTGAATTTAGAGCCCGCGATGTCCCCGGGCAGGAACTTCTCCTGCTCTTGGGCGGCGAAGTAGCCGTCCAAGGGCTTGAGCCAGCCCTGGGCCGCGAACTTGGCCAGCCACGCCACGTCCATGTGCGCGAAATCGTAGCTGTCCTCCTGGGCCATGAAGGAGGTGGCGTACATGTCCTCCCGGGTATTGGGGGCCGAGGGACCCTCCACCATCTCGACATGAATGCCCGGGTTCTTCTCCTCGAACTTCTTAATCAGTACCTTGGTCGCCCCGCCCACGTCCGGGTTGGCGAGGTAGCGGATGGTGACCTTCCCGTCCGCGCTGGAGGGGGCCTTGCGGCAGGACGCGGGCAGAAGAAGAATCGCCGGCAAAAACAGTTCCAGGCCTTTTCTCATTTTTCACTCTCCGCTTCGGGCTTGAACCTCAACCTCATTAGAGGACTCCAAACGCTGGAGTCTCCGAAATACCTGCGGGTATGCTCCAGGATGAATCTCATCCAGAGGTAGACGGCGCCGGAAGCCGCCAGGAAATAAACAGGATTAAGAGCGTTGAAGTAGTACATGCCGAACAATTGGCCAACGCCGCCGATCGAGACCGCGAACGAAGATCCGACGAACCATATCCCGCTTTTCATCAAGAGGGCCATGGCGAGCATGAGGCCGTTGCCGATGATGTTAAGCATAAAAGTCTCCGGCGACAACCCGCCCGCGATGCTCTCGGGATGCAAATAATTGGCTATGAGCTGGCAAATGGGGCCCACCGCGAAAAGCATGGTGGAGTTCCATCCATTGAAATATCTCATGAAATCGTGGAGGGCTTTAAGACTGTGGTATCTCTTCAAAATTCCATTCCGAAACAAAATCACCAGGATGGCCGCGACCCCCGCGGGAATAGCCATGGCCGCCAAAGGCACCGACTCAGCCACGGTCAAACAGACGGCCACGGGAAGAAACGCCTGCTGCGCGATGCCCACGAAATCACTCCAAGCTTTCCATACGGGCTCGGGAAGCTTCCCCATGGCATCCAGGGCGACTATCGAAAGGCCCGCGCCCACGAAAGCCAATTGGCCCGCCAGGAAGGCCGTGGGCACATGTCCCGCCCACCAAATCTGGGTCAAGACCACGGAGCTCATGACGATGCCGAATATCTGCACCATCATGGCGTAGCGATGCCCCTCTCCCAGCTTTTGAAAGAATAGGACCATGCCCATGTCGGCCAGGCTTCCCGAAGGCCAGCCGATCCATTTTTTCAAGATATCGAGTTCTTCGGGATGGCCCGAGGTCAAATTCGCGAAATTCTTCAAGGCTTGCGGAATGATAAGAAAGAAGAACGGGACAAGAGAGAGCTTTTGGAGATTCTCCACATACTCTTCCCATCTTTCCTTGAAGGTCTGCTTGACGACCACCTGCAGGCCGCGCAGCACATGGCCGAGATTGCGCCTGGCCTCGGTCTCGGTGGCGCCGTGAACTACGAGGATGGCCAATTCCTTCTCATGCACGGGTTTCGCAAGACTGAAATCCACGCCCGGCATGACACGGGCGTGGGCCACCGACCCGGGCAGGCGAGCCTTCAGCAGAGGAGCCGTGATGCGCACGGGGCCCGCCTCCGCAGTTTCCATGGCTGGGCTAGCCGCATCCGCTAGAACGGCATCATGATCGACCTGCGAATCGAACCAGCGCGTCCATTCCTTGCCGGCGGCCTCGGCCTTGGCTCCGGGGTCCATCCAAGCCCGGTGAAACGGCAAGTAAGACAACCATTGGAATGACAGAGAGTCCGACAAATTGGGCGCAAGCGAGGCCAAAAATCGGCCAGGCCACGCGATGGCGCGCGCGGTTATCGAATTCTCGGCCGCATGCTCGGGAATCGCCTTCAAGGGGCGCAGGCGGATCTCCCGGTAAGGGCCTGACGCCTCGATATCGGCATAAGTGGCTGTTGGAGAGCCGGTTTGCAGGCCGGAATAAGGCATCTCGTACTGCGGAAAACGGATCGAGACCCGGGACACACCCCCTCTCGTTGGAACCTCGCCTCTGAGAAGACCGGCGAACGCCTGGTAAGAGCCGCTCCCGGGGGAGAGGAATATCAACGCCGCGGCGATGATTGACGCGCAAAACTTTCTCATTTATTGATTCCTCTGTCTGATACCGCGCTCTCCGGGCTGCCGATGAGACACCGCGGCCCAGACTGCGGCCGGCCGCAGTCTGGGTTCACTGCTCCTCCACCTCGAAAACGTGGGCCTTGCCGCCCTCAAGAGCGATGAAGAGGCCCTTCTCCACGAGCTCCCTGCCGCTGCGGGTATAAACCGCGGGTTCCCCGTTGGGCCTCAGGTTCAGGACGTCGCGCAAAACGTAGGTTTTGTCCTCCTTGGGCGCGAAAGACTCGGGGGTGACCGGCTGATGCAGGGCGAACCACGCGCCCTGCGATTTCAGCGAGGGGTTAAGCGCCGCCAGGATGACCTTGGATTTCCCGCTCAAGTCCCTGCCCTGGGCGGTGAAAAGCACCAGGTCGGATGGGGCTTGGGGTTCTGGGACATGAATATTTCCTTCCGAAAAAATATCCCGATACCTCTCGGACAATTCCTGAATTCTGCCGGCTACCGCCTTGTAAGGTCCGTCAAAAGCCCAATTGATCCACGCCTTGAAATCCAAAGGAGTCATCCTATTATTGCGGGCATCCTCGGACAAGCCGCGCGCCCTATCGCCCATGACGATGTTGTCGTTGAATACAGCACCTTGCTCAAAGCCGGCCACCGTGAGAGTCGGCCTGAACAGGAGAATGGCCACGAGCGCGGCCTCCACGATGCCCTCGAAGGCGTCGTACGGGTTGGGCAGGTCATGGTTCACGCTGAAGTTCAAGAATGGAGCCAAGGCGTGCTGCCAAAGATAAAACGCGACTTCCCGCAATTGCCGGCGGATTTCAGAGCCGCCCTTCCTCTGGGCAAGAGAGTCGTACAGGCCGACCTTGTTATTCACGGCATCGGTGAAAAATCTCAAATCGGCCGGATTGTAAGTCTCGTCTATGAAGACAACGCGGGAATCGGCGAATTTCGCGACCCGGGTCATCTGGTCGAGAAATTCGGAGCCCTGGACCTCCGCCCAACGTCTGTTCATGCCGTGACCCAGCCTGATCAGCTCGCGCTGGTACCAGGAATCGCGCGGCGCCCTCTCAATTTCATAGTTCAAAATGTCCACCCAGTGGTCGTAGAAGTTTCGGTTGGTCAACACATCCGGCATGTCTCGCCGGAAGACTCTTATCCCCCACGCCCCCATCATTTCCAACACCCGGCCGATTTCCCGCTCGCGAACCTCTTGCCGGCTGAAATCCTTCTGGGCCATGTCGTTGTACATATTCCTCTTCGCCCTTCTCTCTTCAACGTCCTGCGACTTGTCCGGAGTCATGGGGTGTCGCACCAGGATCCACTTGGGTCCGCGCGGGCCCGAGAGATTTTCAATATCCCGAGGATATTTTTCCACGCGCACGGGATAAAACACATGGCGCCCATGATGCCTGGGAACCCCGATCTCGTCGAGGTATGAGCTCAAATAGCCTTCATAGTCCGCCCGGCTCTCTCTCGCCCCGCGCTGGCGCGGGTCCCGGGGAGCAATGATATGGAGGAAATTCTCGGGATATTCCTGAAGCTCCACGCTGTCCAATGCGGTATGATTCGGGATCAGGTCCACGCATATCTCGATTCCCAAGGCCCGAGCGCGCTCGACCAGCCTCTTCAATGCGGCCTCCCCGCCATACTCCGGCTTGACCGCATAGTCCACCAAGGCATAAGGCGAACCCCCGCCTCCATCAGGATCGTCCCCGTTCCAGCGGTTGACCTCGCCTATCTTGAAAATGTCGGTAAGCCACAACACTTGATAGCCCTTTGCCCTGATCCTTCCCAATTCCTCATCATCGAGACTCTCATCCAAGTTGAATTTTTCGGCGAACGTCCGGGCGATGACCTGGTAGATGGCCTTGCCTCTCAAGTTGCTGGCAGGCACTATTTGCCTGAGCCTCGAGACGATAAAATCAAGGGACGCGAGCAATTCGAGGTATTTATCCCCCCCTGGAATGTCCTCGGTCTTTATCCGGTTGAAAAAATTCCATAAAGGCTCCGTCGGACCCAAGTGGGACAAGGTGCTTTCCAAGAGATGCCGTAGAAAGCCGCCCTCCAGCTCAAAAGCAGGCACGGCATCTTTCCATTTATGTCTGAGACTCAATAGAACATAAAACACATGCTCCAGGGCGGCTAAAGTTCTTTGCGCCAATTCAGGGCTCATCCTCGCCATTGAGTCCAAAACGCGAGACGGAATTTCCGCCGTCCAATTCCACTGCCCTTGCGCGGCTTCTTGCTCCGCAGCGAACAAGCCCTTATGTATGGCGAAATTCAAGGCCCCCCGGATCTTGCTGGCCAAGGGCGCGGGCAGGACGGCCGCCTCCTCGAAGCGGGGGTGGCTTTCCAAAACATCCCCTTGCAGGGCGCGAGCCGCGGCCGCCGCGGCCTCGGGGGCCTTGAGCCCCTCCTCCAGGAGCGCGGAGGCCCCCAGCTCCTGGGCGAGACCCTCTTTCGAGAGGCTATCTTTGACGAGGCCGGCTAGATAATGGCCGTAGCCCTCCGGAAGGCCGGTGGGGAAGGCTTGGCTTAGCCGTTTGAGCAGGGCCTGCAGCCCCAAAGCGGACCTCTGCGCGGCCGCGGCCGTGCCCATGAGCCCGGCTTCCTCCAGCCAATCCACGGCGGAGCCGCCCGAGGAGTAATAGGCGGGCGCGCCGCCTTCGGCCGCTCCCACGGTGACGGCGAGATCCGCGTCCGCGGGAGAGGCGACGCTGTCTTTCCCCGGACCTTCGTTTCCGGACGGCGCCACCACGAGAAAATTCTCCAAGGCCATTTGGTTGACGTAGCGGCTGAGCACGGTCCGCGACTCATCGCCCGCGGGGCCGCCGAAATCCAGGAGGATGACGGCAGGATTCTTCAAAGGGTCTCCGATCTTGATTTTCAGGCTCTCTAAGAGAGCCAGGATGCGGGCCTCGGAAACTCCGAGCCGCCCGGCCTTGATCTTGATCAGAGGAATCCCGACGAGGTCGGGAATATCGGGCAAAGGCCCTTCCGGCTCGATTTTAAGGGCGACCTCCGCCGCGGAATCCGGCTCCGCGTCAGCCGGATTAGACATCGGGTAATAAGGAACCGCCGAGCGGTAGCGGTAGCCGGCCTGCTTCAACCTCTCCTTCAGGGCGAATTGCTTGTGCTCAGGAACGCTCAGCCAAATGATTCTGTCATGGAAGAAGGAGCCCTCGCGCTTGGCCTCGAAAGAAGACAGGAACTCGTCGTCCAGGACTTCGGTGACGAAGACCCCTAAAGGCACCTCGACCATAACGTCAATACGGCCCATCACATGATCCACCCCCGGCACTCCCTCCCCGGCGGGGTCCAGGGCCGGGGTGGGGACCTCGGTGGGAATGTTCAAGGCCTGGGAGAGGAGCCGCACCAGGTCGCCCAAGCCTCCCGGTTTTCGCGCCGCCCCGCGGTTGTTGAGCACGTAGCGGGTCGCGGCGGACTTGAAGGGCTCCTCCTGGACGGTTTTAGAAATATCTTCTTTTTCCAAGACTTGGGTAAAGAACCGCGAAATCGTGCGCGTCAAGATCACGTTGCGCCGGCCATCGGACTCTAGGAAGCCGGTGGCTTCCAAAAGGTCCACGAGAGCCTTTCCGGTAACGGCCTCGGGATTGGAAAGGGCGATCTCGCGCAAGGCCGCCACCGCCCGGTGCGGGAGGTCGTCCTCTTCGTTGAGGCCCTTCTCCGGCTCGGCCTTGGCGAGATCCGAGAGCAGCTCGGCCTCGCCGGCGGCCACCTGCTCCTTAAGCTCGCCCAAGAGCCATCTCGAAGTGAAGCGCGGGGCGTACTCGCTCCGACTCAGGCCCTCCAGCAGTTTCTCGACCCCTTCACGGCTGCCTTGGCGGGCCAGGACGTGAGCCGAGTACATGCGGATATCCCATTTCTCGTGGCTCAAGCCCTGGCGCAGGCCCTCCATAACCGCGGGAGAGAGGACGGGGAGCTTCCCTAGCGCCAGGAAGGCCATTTGGCGGACCCGGGCCTCGGGATCGTTGAGGGCGCGGTCCCACAAGGCCGCGGAGCCTCGGGCCATGGCTGACTCGACCTCGTCCTTGTTGGCGAGCTCGAGGGCCTCGGGCTGGCCCAGGAAATTACCCAGCGCCAAGGCCGCGAAGCGCCTCACCGTCCAGCCCGCGTCCATGGTCTGAGACCCTCCCGGGGCATCCGGAACCTCGACATCAAGACGGAAATTAAGAAGCTCGAGCAGGCGAGGCGCGGCCTTCTGGCTCTCCGGCCAGAAGCGGGCCAGCGCCTCCGCGACCTTCTTGGCGCCCTTGGCCGCGGCGTAAACGCCTTCCTGCAAGTCCCATATTTCCTTATATAAGCGAACGGGAAGCCAAGGATCCCCGAGCTTGAGCAAGCCTCGGGCCAAATTGCGGGCTTGATTGGCTTGAACTTCGCCGGCACCCTGGGACCAAGTGGGGACGTCGAGGTCCTTGGCGGATGACTGAAGAAGGAACCGCATGACAAAGCCGATATTTTCCGCGACAAAGCCCTGAAGGACGCCGACCTTTCGCAGGAATTGCTTGAGATCCGCGGCAATTCCCGCTACTTGAGGCGAGGCCTGGGAGGTGCCGGACATATGCGTGTACTTGCGATCCTCGGAATCGTCCGGAGCCTCATCGGAGTCCGCCGAGCGGGTGGCCAGAACCCCCGGGCCGTAAAAATGGGGAGGCTCTCCCAGCCCCCCGCCGACGGCAACCAGATGAGGCCCCTCGAAGTCGCGAACGATCAGGGGCCTTTCCTTGGTCGTGGGGCCCAGGCTCGAAAACAGGGACACGCGTTCCTTCTTGGTCGCGGAGCCGACCGCCAGAACGTTGGGAGAATTGGCCGTGGCGGGCTGGCCCTCGGTCCTGTCGAAAGGGCCCTCGTTGCCGGCCGCGATGGTGAAGATGACCTTTTCGCCCAAGGAGTTGAGCACATCGGCCATCTTGGTGACGAATCTGGCTAAGACGGAATCCACGTAGCCCTCGCTTCCCAAGCTCAAATTGACGACCCCGGCTCCGTTCTTGAACGAGTCCGTGATCCCCGCGCGGATATCGGCGTCGGTGGCCCCGGGGCCGTCGTCTCCAAAAACCTTTTCCGCGACGAGGGATGCGCCATGCGCTGTGCCTTTTACATCGTCCCCCGAGCCGGCGGCAATGCCCGCGACCACGGTCCCGTGCCCGTCGGTATCCTTGAGGCCAGTATTGGTCACGTCTCTTACTATCGCCCTAGCCTCTAAATCGTGGTGCATGAAAAGCCCCGTATCCACGATGGCTACCCTTTCGCCTTTCCCATTGATCCCGCTCTCCCACAAGCGGGGGACGTCCTCGATGGGGGCGGACTCGATCATCCGAGGGCTGGCCGCTGATTTGACCCCATTGACCTCGAACTCCCGCCCGTCCCGCAGAAGCCGGCGCAGGGCCGCGAGGTTGCGGTAGGGTACGCTCACGTGAATCTCCTCGTCCGCTGCGAAATCCCGGCCCAGTATATGCCGCACCTCGACGCCCAACCTCTCGAACTCCGCCAGGTACTTGTTGAAACCCGCCTGCTTCAAGAGGATCCTGGCCCTGGAACGGCTTTTGGCGAGATTGCCGGACAAGGGCAAAGATTCCTTGATGGCTCCTTGGGCCCGGGGCCTCAAGACCAGGCTCACTCGCGACTCCGCCTTGCGCAGGAGGAGGACATGCCCGCCGTTCATCATGTCCACGCGGGCCATGCGGAACTCCCCGCCGTCGGCGGCCTCCCAGAAGCGCAGGAGACCCTGCCAAAGAGGAAGGGTGGCGTCGCCGGGAGGGAAGCTCAAATAGACGATCCCGTTGTTCTTGAGCCCGGCGTAAAGGTTCTCCACCAAGCCAAGGGCCTGCCTCAACTGCGGCAGCTCCTCGTGCTTGAGCCTGAAGAATTTACGCCCGAAGGCCTTGACCTGGCGGTGGAACCGCCTCTCCTGGGACTTGTCGCCGCGCGCGATCTTCCCGGCGATCCTCCTCAAATTATCGAAGGCCTTCTTCTCCTTGTCGTCGAGCTCTATCCCGGCGCTTTCGGGCACCGGACGACCCATGAGAAGCTGATGCAGGCTGTTGAAATGCCTCAAGGCCTTCTCCAGCTCCCCCCGCCCCCTTGTTCCGGGCTTGGGCAGGGCCTCTGCGTGCTTGTCCCAGACCACGGCCGTAAAGCGCCCGGGCTTTCGGGCGAGCTCCGGACCCGGAGAGCTCTTCCGCGACTTGACGACGCGGGCCCGGCCGCCGGAAAGCTTTTGGAACAGCAGGGGATCGCGCAGGAATTCGGTTCCGGGATTGATCAGGAGAACCTCGGAGACTCCATCGAAATGGAGAGAAGCCTTGGCCGCGGAGAGAACTTGCTCGAAATGGGAGGCCCTTGCCTTCCTTAAAGAATGCCAGCGCGGCCATTCCAGGGCCCTGGCCTTGGCCTCGGCAAGGATTCCTCGGACCGCGCTCCGGATAAAGCCGTAGGAAACGCCTCCCGGAGGCCCCCGGGCTCGGTGGTCTTCCAAATGCTCAAGCTCATGGGCCAGGACGAGCTTGAACAGCCAGGGGACGGCCGCCAGTTCACGCCTGATGAAGATGGTATCCCCCGCGGCATAGCCGAAGCGAAAGTCCCAGGCTCCTCTCTTAGGCTTGAACTCCGACACGCGGGCGTTCAAGGGGATTTGGCCCTCCGCCTTGAGGGTGTTGACCGCCGCGTGGAACTGCGCCTTGGTGGCATTGCGGCCCCGGCGCGTCGCCGCCGAGAACAAGATCAGATCGCCCAGGGCCAAGGTCCCGAAAACAACCGCGGCCGCGGCCATGAGTCCCAGCCCAATCCCGAAAATCCCCGGCTCCTTGGCCGGGCTCACGGTGATCGCGGCTGGAGCCAAAGCCCAGCGCGCCATCGCCAGACCGACCCAGGAAAGCGCCGAGGCGGCGGCCGGCCAGAGCATGGCCGTGGCGGCGCGCGCCGCGGCCCTCGGCTCCGCGCGGGATGGGCGCGGAAGACGGGCTTGCCCAGCCCGCGGCCTTTGAAAGCGGTGTAGGAGAAGTCGTGAAGCGAAACTAGAAACGGGGCTTCCTCCCGGAACGTGGAGCACTTCCGCTTCGGGCAAAAAAGTCTGCGGATTCTCGCCTAGAACACGCCGGGCAAAGTCCGCTTCACCAGCCGCCCGCGCCGCGGCGGCCGGGGCATGGATCGTGAGCCTGGCGACAGGCGAATGGCGCAGGCGCATAGCCAGTTCCCTGCTCGCTGCGGGAAAGGGCCTGGCTGGAAGCGCCGAAGGGGTGGAATTTACCTTTACTTCAACTCTCTTCCCAGGAAAGGAGGAAAGTTTTATCCCCGCGGCCGCGGCCGGGCCAAAGGAGGACGCCGCTAAAAGGGCCGAAAGCCCCGCGGCGAAAAACCGTTTCAGCATAGCTGTTGTCGTTCTTTGAACGCCTAGCAGTTGTCTAAATTTTTAACGGCGCACGACTACTGAATAAAAACGAACTCCGACATCTCCACTTTGCCGGCCTCCACCCTCGCGGGGGCGGAGACCTTGCGGAACTTCATGCGCTTGGCCAGGAACTTGACCGGCGAGCTCACATGGAACGGCAGGGTCAGTCCCGCGTGCACGATCCAGGACTGCCCGGCCCCGATCCCTATGGCCTTGATCTCGCCGTTGGCGAATAAATTGAACCACGAGCGGTTGAGCTGGGTCCCCAGTATGACCCGGCCCTGGCTTTCCTCGGGATGCTCGCTGGCCTCTCCCGAGATGCGCGAGATGAGTATGGTGTTGGGAATGGCCTCCAGGCGCGTCTCCACCGAGCCAGTCACGCGGTTATAGCCGAACCCGAAGAAGGGCGTCCAATTGGCCCAGGTTTGGCTCAGCACCGCGTTCAAGCCGTAGGAATTGACGCTCCACTTGACCGTGCCCACCATGTCGCTCTGGGCCGAGAAGCCCGGGATGGTGTCTATATTGAATTTGCTCTCGTAGCGGAAGCGGCCGGACACGTGGTTGTAGTTGGCCCCGACGCTCAAAAGAGGAGAGCCGCCCAGGCCGAAGAAGTGCTTGCGCAGGCCGAGGCCGAGGGAGTTGCTCTGCCCGCTCCCCGTGGTGCCTGGAGCGATCTTGTAGCCGGAGGGGGTGGTCATATCGGCGAAACGCAGGCTCAAATCGAAGCGCTTGGGCAGCCCGATGCGCCCGTGCATGGCGAGATTCGGGAATAGGACGCTCGACGGAAATATGGACTGAGCACCCATCTCCCGCAGGGCGGGGGTCGCGAGCGCGGGAAACCGGCTCTTGTCGAGGGGCATTTTCCCCAGCCCCAGGCTCACGTCGGGCTGGAGCCTCCTGTCCTTGACTTCGCGGGGAGGGTCGAAAGTGGACCCCGCGTTGAAGGCCAGGCCCTGGACCATTTCGTGGCTCAGCCACTGCATCATCCGGGTGAAATCCTCGGACATGCTGGGGTTGGCGGCCCGGGCGCAAGGGACCACTAAAAACAGCGAAGCCGCGAGAAGAAGCTTCATCGCGGCCTTGGGCATAATCAGTGCTTGATCAGTCGAGAGCGACCCCGGTCGGTGATCCAGAGGTAGGACTCGGTCTGGCTTTCGTAGGTAAGTTTGCGTTTGACCCGGTCTGCGGGCCAAGAAGAGCAATGGATGTCCCGCTCTTCTCTCATGGCAAGGCGGGCCTTGGAACCGTGCTTTCTCATGCCCTTATGATAACATTCGAGACTTTTGGCCACATGGGCCGTAGGACCCAGCGAAAAATAGGCAAAAGACCTATGTGGAATTATTGCCCGTAGGCCAGGCGCAGGGCGAGGTATTCGGGAAGACCGACCCGGCGGATTTTGCGCTGGACCGCCGCTATGTCGTAGGTCAAGCGGACGGACTTGAAAACCCCGGTTTCCGAGTCATAAAGGGCGCAGGAGGCCCGCGTGTCATGGTCGCGGGGCTGGCCCACCGAACCCGGGTTCAAGGCCGCCGGGAGCAAGCCCTGCGGCCCTGGGCAGGCCTTGAAGGTTTGGCCGTCCTCGAGGCATTGGGACTCGACCTCCAGGAGGGACGGAGCCTTCTGGCGCAGGCGGAAGCACAGGGACATGTGGCTGTGCCCGACGAACACTGGCCAGACCTTGGCGTAGGGAATGTTCTCCCGGAACTGGGCGGCGCTCATCATGTACTCCTCGGGGGGCCGGCGCGGAGTGCCGTGGGCCACGGTGAAGCCGGAAGCCTCGCGCTTGGGAGAGAGGCCCGCGAGGTAGGCCTTGGCCCGGTCCGAGAGATGAGGCCGGGTCCAAATGGCGGCGGTTTTAGCGTAAGGGTTGAACCAGGAGAGCTCGAGGCGTTCCACCGCCACCAGGTCATGGTTGCCGCAGACGATCACGGAGTTCTTGAGGGCCGCGATCCGGGCCACGCAGGTCTCCGGGTCCGGCCCATAGCCCACCAGATCCCCGCAGCAGATATAGCCGTCCACGGCGCTCGCCTCGAAGAAATCCAAGACCTCCTCGAGGGCCTCCAGGTTGGCGTGCACGTCGGAAAACACGCCATAAATCATTGCAATGAGGGCCGGTTAAGCCGGGCCGACTGGATCTTGGGGCGTCGTGGGCTGCGCCGCGGGAGTGGGGTGCTCCGGCAGCTTTTTACGGAAGTCCACGGATATGATTTGGCTGACCCCCATCTCCTCCATGGTCACGCCGTAGATCGCGTCGGCGGCCTCCATGGTCCTCTTGTTGTGGCTCACGATGAGGAACTGCGAGCGGCTCTGGAATTCCCGCAGGAGGGCCACGAAGCGCTCCACGTTGGCGTCGTCCAGGGCGGCGTCTGCCTCATCGAGCATGCAGAACGGGGAGGGCTTGACCATGAAAAAGGCGAACAAGAGGGCGATGGCGGTCATGGTTTTCTCCCCTCCGGAAAGAAGCGAGATGCTCTGCAGGCGCTTGCCCGGGGGCTGGGCCACGATCTCGACGCCGGTTTCCAATATATTCTCGGGATCGGTCAAGACAAGATCGGCCTCGCCGCCGTCGAAGAGCACGCCGAAAATGCGGCGGAAGTGCTCCCGCACCTCGGTGAAGGTCTGCCGGAAATTCTCGCGGGTGGTGCCGTTGATCTTTTGGATGGCGCTCTTCAAGTCCTCCTTGGCCTGGCTCAAGTCGCTTAGTTGGGCGGCCAGGAAGGTCTCCTTGGAAGAGAGGGCCTCGTACTCCTCCGGAGCCGCCATGTTGATATTGCCCATGTTGGCAATGCGCTTGCGCAAGAATTCAATCTTTTGGGCGTCCGCCGACTGGCTGCCGTATTTGGACTTGGCCTCGTCGTAAGTAAGCTGCCAATCGTCCCATAGCCGCTTTTGCAGGAGTTCGCGGGAGCTGCGCTGGGCGCTGAGCTTGAGCTCGAGCTCGTGAAGCTCCTTCTGGGCCTGGCCGTGCGCCTGCTGAATTTGGCGTAGGGACTCCTCCTTCTGCGCGATGGATCTCTCGATCTCCTGAAGCCGCGCGAAGACCCCTTGGGCCTCCACTTCGAGCACGGCCAGCCTCTGGTGGCGGTCGGCGAGCTCTTCCTCGGACTGCTTCATCAAGGCGGCGAGATCCTCCTTCTTGGCCCCCAAATCGCGCATCTCCTGCTGGCGCCTGGCGATAGCGGCCTCGAGGCTCTTCTGCTCGGCCCCCAGGCGCTCGTAAGCCCCGGCCAGGAAAGCCGTTTTTTCCCGCGCGCTGTCGAATTTGGACTCGAGAAGCTCGTGGGTGGACTGCGCCCCGGCCAGTTCCTCGCGGGTCGCGGCTAAAATTTGGGCGGCTTGGGACTCGCGCTCCCGGGCGGACTTCTCCTCGGCCTCGGCCGCCTCGATGCGGCGGCGCAGCTCGATGATCCCTTCCTTTAGAATAGCCATGTCCGCGAGGAGGCGCACCGCCTCCGAGCGCGAGAGCTCCACATTCTTCTGATGGAGCGATAGGCTCGTCTCCCGATCGCGGAGCTGCGCCTCAAGGGAGGCTTCCTTGGCGCTTTCTGCATGGTACAGCGAGGCGGCGGCGCGCGCGCTTTCCTCCGCCTCGGCGATGGCGGCTTGGAGGCTCGCCTTGGCTTGCGAGAGCTCGGCGGCGCGAACCTCGGCGCGTGAAATTTGGGAGCGAAGCTCCGTCACATCGGCGAGGCTCAGCTGGGCGCCTTCTTTGACCGGAGCTCCCCCGTAAACCCAATGCTCCCCAAAAAGGGCCTTGTCGAGAGCATAAGCCTCCCGAAGGAGGAAGCGCAGAACCCTCTCATGGCGCGGGTCGAAAGACACGTGGCGCAGGAGCGGGTTGGCCTCCGGAGGATACTCCCTTTGGGCCACGGAGCTCGGAAGGGAGCTCAGCACGAGAAATCGGGCCCGACCCTTGCCCGAGGCTTGGAGCATCTCGATGGCGGCGCGGGCGACCAAGGAGTCCTCGCAGACCACGGCGTAGAGCCTCTCTCCCAAAAGATCCTCGAGATAAGGCCTGTAGGCTTCCTCCACGCGGAAAAGCTGGCGCACCGTGCCGACGACGCCCTCGATCCCGGCGTTGAGCGCGGCCTGGGCCCCGACCCAGTAAGGGTTCTGGCCGCCTTGGACCTCGAGGGCCTCAGCGCGGGCCCGGCTTTCGGCCAAATTGGCGTGGAGCCTCAAGGTATCCTCGGCCAGGGCCCCTTCCTGGGAGCGTTTGTCCGCCGTGATTTTCTGGGCTTGCTCGCATGCGGCCCCCGCGGCGGCGGTTTGCGCCCGCTGCGACTCCAGGCCCTGCCGCGCGGACTCTATCGCGACGCGGGAGTTTTCGGCCTGGGCTAAATCCTTCTCGAGCTCCCGGAGGCTGGACCTCAGCTGGGTCTCCTGGCGAGACCAGGATGACTCGCTCTGGGCGAGCCCCCGGCGCAGGGACAATATCCTCTCGGCCAGGTCCAAGGCCGCGGCCTTGTGGGAGTCGAGCCCCGCCTGCGCCCCGCAGCTTTTCTCCTGCAGGGCCCGCAAAGACCCGCTCCAGTTGTTCAAGTCCTGCTCGGCCTGGGCCCGGGCCGACTCGGCGTCGGCCACGACCTGGCTCGAGCGCTCCATCTCGGGCGCCAGCCCCAGGAGGCGTTGGCCCATCGAGGTGAGCTCCCCTTGGCAGGAAGCCGCGCGCTCCTGCGCCTCGGACATGGCGCGCCGGGCCGCCTGGATGCGCTCCTCTAGGCGCCCGATCTCGGACTTGACCTCGGAAATCCTCTGGTTGCAGCCCAGGACCTGGCCCTGCTGGCTCGCTTTCTCCAAATTCAAGGCCGCGAGGTTGGCGCCTTCGCCGTCCATCTCCACGCGGCGCGTGCCCACGATCTCCTCGAGCGGCGCGGCCAGGGCCGAGAGCTGGGACACCTCGGCCTCGAGAGTCGTGAGTTGATCGAGGATGTGCGCGGCCTCCAGGGCGGCGAGCTCCTCCTTGTATTTTTGGTATAGCTTAGCCTTTCTGGCATCGGAGTCGAGCTTCTTGACTTGGTCCGTGATGAGGGCCAACGAGTCCTGGATGCGCGCCATGTCCGCCTCGACCCGCTCTATCTTCCTCAAGGCCTCCTCGCGCTTGGCCTTGTATTTGGCCACCCCGGCCGCCTCCTCGAAGATGGAGCGCCGGTCCTCGGGCTTGGAGGACAGGACAAAATCCACCCCGCCCTGGTCGATGATGGCGTAGCCGTCGCCGCCCAGTCCCGTGTCGAGGAAAAGCTCGCGGATGTCTCGCAGGCGGCACTGGGTCTTATTGAGGAAATAGGAGGACTCCCCGGACCTGAAGATCCGGCGGGTGATGGTCACCTCGGAGAATTGCACGGGAAGAAGGCTCGATGCGTTGTCGAAGGTCAAAGTGACCTCGGTCATGGATAGGGAAGGCCGCTTGGCCGTGCCCGAGAAAATCACGTCCACCATGGAATCGGCCCGCAAGGATTTCCAGGACATTTCCCCCAGGCACCAGCGCACGGATTCCATGATGTTGGACTTGCCGCAGCCGTTCGGGCCGATGATTCCAGTGATGCCGGGGCCCAAGTCCAAATGAGTCTTGGCGGCGAAGGATTTATATCCGACGACGTCGATCGATTTAAGGTACATATTGCTCCCGATTCTGAAAAAAATGTGATGAACAGGGGACAGTATACTTAATTCCAAACGAAATTCAGTATACTGTCCCCGATTCCGCATGAAAATCCTTGCCCTTGTTTTTCTCCTCTGGAGCGAAGCTCCTCCTTCATCGGCCCAGCCGGCCCCGGGTCCCTCCGTTTCCACGGCCACGGCCAAGGGAGGACCCTCCCTGCGGCTTCTGGAGCCGGAGCAATACCCGGATTTCGCGGATTCCTTCTCCTCCAAGAACGGCCTCATCAAGGCCGCGCGCAAGACCATGGCCTACCTCCAGACCTATTCCGGGCCGAAGTACATCCGCATCGGGGACCGCGACTACGGCGCGGCCATTCTCGCCGACTCGATCCAAGCCCTTCTCGACATCCTCAACACCGCGGTCAGCTCCGGGGAAATCAACGCGCAGATACGGCAGACCTTCGACGTTTACCAATCCGAGGGCTCGGACGGGGCCGGAAAAGTCGTCTTCTCGTCGTATTACCAGCCGGTTCTGGCCGCCAGCCTCAAGAAAACCGGAAAATACTCCTACCCCCTCTACCGCAGACCTTCCGACATGGTGGAAGTCGAGCTCGGCCTCTTCGACAAGAAATACGGCGGGGACGCGCTGATCGGCCGGATCGAGGGCAGCGGCAAGAACAAGCGCGTTCTTCCTTATTTCTCCCGGGGAGAGATAGACATCCGCAAGAGGCTCGCGGGACGGGGGCTGGAAATCGCCTGGCTCAAGAACAAGTTCGACGGCTTGGACCTCCACATCCAGGGCTCCGGGATCCTGCAATTTCCGAACGGCAAGGAAATGCTGGTGAAATACGCGGCCACCAACGCCCTGCCCTACAACAGCGTGGGGCTCTTCCTCGTCAAGGCCAACGTGTTCGGGCGAGAGGAAATCAGCCATGACAAGCTGCGCAAATACCTGCGCGAGCACCCCGAGGTCGAGGATTGGCTCCTGGCCCAGAATCCGCGCTACACTTTCTTCGAGCTGGCACCCCTGCCGCCCGATGGGGAGCCTTTCGGAACCATCGAGCAGACCTTGGTGCCCGCGCGCTCCATCGCCGTGGATCCCGCGGTGATTCCCCTCGGAGCCCTGGCCTTCTTCGCTACGGTTTCTCCCCAGGCAGACAAGAAGGGAGCGCTCCTGGGGCAATTTGCCAACAGCCGTTTCGCCCTCTGCATGGACACGGGCGGAGCCATCAAGGGGCCCGGGCGCGTTGACATCTACGCGGGGCACGGGCCGCAGGCCTCGACCACGGCGCGCTACCAGTGGAACGAGGGCAAGCTCTACATTCTGGTCAAGAAGGTCCCGCCGCGCGAAAGATAAAGCACGAGCGCTACGCCCTTCTGGTCTCCTGCCTGGAAGACCCCCGGCGCATTGGCGAGTTCATACCCAGCTCGCCCCACCGCAAGGCCCTGGAAGAATGGTTTTCCCGTCCGCGGGCGGGGACTGCCGTCGAGCAAGCTCTTGAACTTTGGGTGCTTCTGTTCAACCACGGGCTGTTCTTCGACGCCCACGAACATCTGGAAGCCTTCTGGCGAAAGGCCCAGGGAGAGCCCAAGATTTTCCTCCAGGGCCTCATCCAGATCGCGGCGGCCTTCCACAAGCTGGAGCTTGACCCCGAAGCCTTGGCGGGAGCCCGCGAGCTTCTCGAGGAGGGCCTGGCCAAACTGGAGAGAACCGGCCGAGCCCCGGAAGCCCGCGCCGCCCTGCGGCCGGCTTTGGAACGGCTCCGCGCCGGACGGAGCCCCTCCGATGTCCCACGCCTCGAAGTTATTCACAAAAATTTCCCGGGAAGTTTTTGTGAATAACTTGCTCCCACAAGGACGCTCCCAGCCCTGGGCCTAAAGGCCCAGGAGCCTATAGGCCTTTAGTTCCTTGTCCGGCCGAGCCGAAGCGGCTATTCTATTGCGGATGAGGAATGTTCTCCCCTGGACGGCGTTATGCCTGGCCTTGAGCCTCGGCGCCCGCGCCCAGGAGCTTCTCCCCCTCCAGGTGGCCATGGGGCACGTGCGCCAGAAGGCCGCGCAGTGCTACTTCGCGGGAACTCCCTTGCCCGACTACGATCACTTAAAGAGCCGGCTGGGGAACGTTCCGGCCGATCGGCAGCCCGCCGTGAAAGCGGAGCTCGACTCCCTGGTCCAGGCCATGGACCAGGCTGAGTACGTCCAGCAGGGCAGGGCCGAGGAGGACAGCCTCGAGCTCTACCGAGAAATGATCCGGGCCGCGGCCCGCCAATTCAAGAAGGACGACCCCTCTTCTGAATCCCTGGCCGAGGCCGTTTACCGGGACAGGAAGCGCAAACCCTCGGCGCGCGGCGGCGAGGAGGAAAAACGCGAGAGCGCTGTCCGCAAATCCCTGTTGTCGGCCATTCTCGACAACAATGCCGGCAAGAGCCCCGACCCCTCCCAGCCCCGCCTCCCGCCGTCCGTCGCCCGGCAGGTGCAGGAAAAACTCGACGCTTTAAGCCGTGCTTTCGAGACCAAGGACCCGGGCGAAATCGTCTCGGCCGGGCCGGGAAGCCAGTTCCCCCCGGAAAACGTCACCCAGGCACCCCCCAAGGGCCTCAAGATCAAGGCTCCCGAGGAGGCCGTGCCTGCCTTGGCCAAGGAATTGGCGGGCCTCAAGCCGGGAGACAAAGACCCCCGGCCGCACGGCCCCATCGCCCGAGTGAAGGCCGCTCTTCTCAAGTGGAACCCGAGGCTCGTGCTCGGATCCCCCGACGGCGCGGATTGGGGCCGCTATGACGAAAATCTCGCCAGGGCTTTGGCTCTGTTCAAGGCCACGCGCCAGATCACGGGCGAAGGAAAAACCATCGGCCCCAAGACGGCGGCAATGCTGGCCAAATTGGAAAGCGGCGCGTTGGCCTCCGAGCCGAAAACTTTGGGAGGCAAAATCCTGGCCGCCGCCGCGGGATTCCTGGGACTGCCCTATGATCTAGGAGGAGACGGGCTCTCTTCCATGGACTGCGCGCTTTTGACCCAAAAAGCCGTGGAAAAAGTCCTCGGCTGGCTTCCCGAGAGCTTCACCCGGTTGGCGGACGACCAATATTGGCTGGCCGAGAAAAATAAATTCCTGGCCTTGCGCCAAGGGCCGCCTCATCCCGGGGACCTGATCTACTTCCATGACACCAGCGGCCAGGCCTCCATCGCCCACAAGGGCGTGACTCACGCCGCGATTTACATCGGCGACGGCTACATGCTCGCGGCCTCCTCGAGCTACGGCAAGGTAGTCATCCAAAGGCTCTCCGACCTCGAGCGCTTGGTCCAGGGATACGCCTATATCCGCGCCGCCAAAGGCTGAATAAACCACATGAGCCCGTCGTGAAGGCGCAGGCGCACCGCCGCTGGCCCCTTTGCCGCGTTGCTGAGTCCCCGGCTTCCCGGCTCGAGGACGGCGTTCTTCAGGGGATAGCGGCAGCCTGAAAGGCTGACTCGAGACGCGGCGCCAGCCGCGAGAAGAGAAAAAATGGCTCCTCTGGGGAGCTTGAAGGCGTAGCTCCCCGGCCGCAATAGCCGGGCCAGGCCCTGATCCACCAGGACCATGTCGAATTCCCCGGCCCAAGCCTCCGCGATGGTCCTGTTAACCAAGACATGGTCCAATCTCCCCCCCAAGGCCCCCGCCACATAGAGCCGGCGCAGGCCTAGCTCCGAAGCCAGGCGCAAGGTCTTCTCGAAGTCCGAGAGGCTCTCATCAAAGTCGCATCTGAAAATCGCGCGCCTAAGGGCCGGCAAGGGCCTCGGAACCGAATCCATGTCCCCCACCACGAAGTCAGGTTCGATCCCAAAGCCGAGGGCGCGCGATAATCCTCCGTCGCTGCAGAGATGCACGGAGCATAGGGGAAGTATCCGCCGCACAAGCCCAAGGTTGGGCACCTCGCTATTGAGAAAGATTATGCCGGCGCGCTCCCGGTTATTTCGCCTTTTTCTGGAGCTCATCAAGCTTCTTCTCGAAACGGTCCAACTTCTCCACCAGCCCATCCACTTGCTTGGAGAGCTCCTCTATCCGGCCCTTCTTTCCTTGGCGGATGTTCTCGATGGCCTCCTCGGCCCCGCGGCGGACCTCCGGGGAAGGATCCCGCGTCGCGATTTTTGACAGGGAAACGTTGGCCCGAGGGTCCCCCAACGAGGAAAGAGCGCGAATCGCGGCTCCGCGGACGACGCGATCCTCCTCGGTTTCCAAGACCATGGCCAAGAAGTCCCGGACGGGCTCTTTTCCCTCGCCGGCCTCGGCCAAGGCCCCCAGAGCCGCCGAGCGGGCGAGAGCCGGCTTGCCCGGGCCGGCCCAATCCTGCAAAAGCGGGAGCGTCGCCTCCTCCTTGAGCCGCCCCAAGCCGGAAAGCGCCGCCCTGCGGATCGCCTGGTCCCAAGAGCCGTCCCCAAGCTTGGGCTCGAGCAGGGCCCGGGACTGAGGCAAGCGCAAGGAGCCCAAAGCCGCGAGCGCGGCCGCCTCGACCCGGTAGCTGGGGTCTTTCCCGGCCAGGGGCTTTACGGCCTCCAAAGCCTCCTCCTGCCTCAAGAATTGGCCCAAGGCTGAGGCCGAGGCCGCGCGAACCTTGGAATGCTTGCTCCGCGCCCCTTCTTTCAAGGCCGCCAGGGCCTTGGGGCCGCCGATTTTCCCGAGCTCCGCGGCGCAGGCCGCGGCCACGCCCCAGAAAGGGTCCTTGAGCAGGCACTGGCCGATCGCGGCCAAGGCCTTGGGGCTGGGCAATTTGCCCAAGGCAGAAAGAGCCCTCAGGCGCCCGGACACGGAGAGGTCCTCCCTCAAGGCGGAGATGAGCATATCCTCTGGAAACTCGAGCTTATACTCGGCCAAGAGGCTTTGCTCGGGGTCCAGGCGGATCATCCTGGGCCGGGAGCCGAGCGGCCAGGAGAAGCTTTCCTCCTCCTTGGAAACCTCGGCAACGACCTTTTTGCCGTCCTTGTCGAATTGAAGGGGAAGCTTGAAGCGGAAGACAGGCATGCCGTCCTTGGCCTGCTTCTGGATGACTCGCAGCTTAAGCTCCTTGCCAATTGGGTCCCATTCTTCCTTGATGAGAAGGAATGGGTAGCCTGGGCCGTAAAGCCACTGGTTGAAGAATTGGAGCATGGATTTTCCCGTGGTCTCCTCCACGGCCCGGCGCAGATCCTCGGTCTCGGCCACGGAATCCTGGCGTTCGCGCAGGTAGCGCTTGAAGGACTTCCAGAAGAGATCCTCGCCCAGCTCCATCCTCAGCATGTGCAGGACCCAGGCCCCCTTGTTGTAGGTGTGGGCGTCGAACATGTCCATGGGAATTTCGTAGCGTTCGGTCACCACCGCGCGCTGGTAGGAGCCGTGCTCGCCGAAATACCTCTGGGCCTTCTGGTGCAGGTCGTAGGCGAACTCGTCGGCCCCTTTGTCCTTGCGCTTCCAAAGGGCTTGGAAATAGGAGGTGACGCCCTCGTTGAGCCAGATATGCGACCAGTCCTTGCAGGTGACGAGATCCCCGAACCATTGATGGGCCAATTCATGGGAGATCAAGTCGTCGGAATCATGGTCCAGGGAGGCCCGGGAGTCCAAGAGGGCGCGGTCAAGGATATTGGTGGCCGAGGTGTTCTCCATGCCGCCGAAAAATTCATAGACCAGGACTTGGTCGTATTTCTCCCAAGGGTAGGGAGCGTCCAGAAGCTCGGAGAAATAGCGGACCATGTCCGGGGTCCTGGCGAAGGTGCGCTTGGCGTCCTCTTCCTGGCCGGGAAGGGCCCAGACCGTCATGGGAACGCCCTTCCCCGGCTCCGGAGCGCTCAGGGCCACGGGAACGAAGCGCGCCGCGGACAAAGTGACGAGATAGGCCACATGCGGGCGCTCCTGCAGCCAGTGAAAGGCCCGTGTGCCGGGCTTGGGGCCCGGGCCTTGGGAAAGAAGCTTGCCGTTTGAAACGGCGGTGAAGCCCTCTGGAACCGTGGCGACGACCTCGGTGGAGACGCGCTCGTTGGGGTAATCGTAGAGCGGGATCCAAAAGCGGTTTTCCTCGGCCTCTCCCTGGCTCCAAACCATGTCCGGCTGGCCGGGATAGCGCTCGTCGGCCTTAAAGAAGTGGAGCCCCATGTGGCGGGGAGACCCGGCGTACTCGATCCGGATGCTGCCTTCCTCGCCGGCCGCCAAGGCCTTGGGAAAATGAACCACGAGCTTTTCCGGCAGGACCTCGAAATCAAGCTTTTCTCCCCGCGCGCCGGTCACTTTGCGGATATCGAGGCCCTGCGCGTCCAACTCCAGGCGATTGACTCCGGGCCCCAAAGCCTTGAAGCGCTGGGTGACCGCGGCCTCGAAGGACTGCTTCTGGAAATCGAGGGCTATCTCGAGTTTGATGTGGAGGATATCCACTTCCCGGTCGCGGCGAAATCGCGGGCCGGCGGATTTGAAGCGCTCGGGCTTGGCCCAGGCCCCGGACTCCGGCAGAAGCCTTTCATCACCGAAGTACAGCGGCTTGGCCTGAACGGAAACCGTGGCCAAGGCCAACGCGGCGCAAACAACCGTCAAAAAAGACTTCCTCATCTCGCCTCCTCCCGAAAGGACTCGGCTCGGGATTGGCCCTGGGCCGTCGGAAACTTAACCTCGAGGAGCTCGGCCACGGTGGGCGCCAAGTCCGCCACGAGCGCCCGCTCCTCGAAGCGCCCGCTCTTGAAATCGGGCCCCCAGAAGATCAGGGGCACGTGCGCGTCGTAATCGTAGGGAGTGCCATGATCGCTCCCGGCGGTCCGGTCGGTCAGCACCACCCCGGGTGCCACCCTCAGCATCAAATCCCCGGAACGCCCGGGCATGAAGCTGCGGCGATAGATCTCCGCGTACGGGTCGCTCGGGTCGAGCTCCCCCGGAATGTAGACCGCGGCCATGCCGTCCACGGACCGCAAGGCCCTCGCCGCGCGGCGCAGGAAGGCGGAGGGCTCCAGGCCCAGCTTCTTGGCCAGATCCAGGTTCAAGTAGAGGTTGGGATAGCTGAAACCCAGCACCCAGCGCCGGCTGGAATCCTTGCCGGCCGGGATATTCCACTCGAGGGCCAGCTCGAGAGCGGCTTCTAAATTCTTCCAGAGGACGCGCCGGCCCTGCAGGGCCTTGCCCTCCGGGCTCTCCGGCACCGGGGCCACCCCATGGTCCGAGGTCAGGACCAGGTCGAAACGGCCGGCCCCGACCTTGGCCTTGAGCCGGTCCAGGAGCTCTCCCAGGAGGGCGTCCAAGGACAGCATTTGATTCTCGATCTGCGGGCTGTCAGGGCCGTAGCGGTGCCCCACGTAATCGGTCCCCGAGAAACTCACAGCCAGGATGTCGGGGATCGAGTCCTTTCCCAAGGGCAGGCGCTTCAGGGCCTCCTCGGTCAAATCGAGCAGAAGCCGGTCGGAGGCCGGAGTGTCGAGAAAATCTCCGGAGATCTCCGGGGCGAACTTTCGGTTGAAGGCCTCCAGCCAAGATGGCAGCGCGTAGTAGGAGGATGTCGTAAATTCCTTCCCGCCTTTGTCAAACCAAAGCGCGAGGTCGGCCTTCTTGCCGCCCATGAGCACGGCGGCTCGGTCCTTGAGGGAGAGGCAGACCACGAG
This sequence comes from Elusimicrobiota bacterium, assembly GCA_016218575.1. Taxonomy (NCBI): domain Bacteria; kingdom Pseudomonadati; phylum Elusimicrobiota; species Elusimicrobiota bacterium. The sequence continues at coordinate 24,282 of JACRDN010000019.1, read as the reverse complement.
GGCGCGCCCATCCTTGGCCTTGAGCGCGTCGCCCACGGTGTAGGAGAGAAGATGCTCCGGCCCGATGGCGTGAAGCGAATCTGCGACCACATAGGTCATGGAGCCGCTTGAGTCCCGCCATTCGTTGCCCACGATGCCGGTGCGCTCCGGGAACTGGCCGGTCATGATGACGGCGTGCCCCGGCCCCGTCTCGGAGGGAGTATGGGCGTGATAAGCCTGGGAAAACACCGCCCCCTCCTCCCGCAGGCGCTTGAGTCCGCTTCGGTACTTGCCCGCGAAGCGGTCGAGGTAATCGGCCCTCATCTGGTCCACGCTCACCACCACGACCATGCGCGGCATGGCCCAAGCCCCCGAAGACAGCCCAAGGATAAGGAAAACGGCCGAAAAAACGACTCCTCGCCTATTCTTCAGGCTCATGGCTCTTCTCGATTTGCAGAGTGACGTGCGACAGGCCGAATCGGTTCTCGAGCAGCGACGTCCCGGCTTGAAGCACGGCTTCGGCCTCGTGGCTCTCGTCAATCACCACGTGCCCGCTCATGGACTCGCTTCCCTGGGTCAGGGACCAAAGATGCAGGTCGTGCACTTCCTTGACTCCCGGAAGGCCCGCCAAAGCGGAGCGGATCTCCTCCAAATCCAAGTGGGGCGGGGCTCCCTCCAGAAGGATGTGGATGGAGTCCCGCATCAGCAAAAACGAGGTGAAGACGATGCCGAGGCAAATGAAAACGCTGGCCAAGGGATCGGCCGCGTACCAGCCCGTGGCGCAGATAACGCCCCCGGCGGCCAAGGCCCCCACCGAGCCCAGGGTGTCCGAGACCACGTGGAGGAACACGCCGCGCAGGTTGATGTTGCGCTTGCTCGAGCTGTAGAGGTAAAGCCCCGAGACGATGTTGCAGGCCAGCCCCAAGACCGCGAAGCCCATCATTTGGAGCGCGGCCACGGGACGCGGAAAAGAGAACCTCTCGTACGCCTCGCGCAGGATCATCCCCGTGGCGATCCACAAGGCCACCCCGTTTCCGAGCGCGGCCAGGACCTCGACGCGCTTGTAGCCGAAGGTTCTCTTGGCGTCGGGAGGCCGGCGGCTGACTATGGCCGCGAAAAGCCCCATCCCCAGAGCCAGGAGATCCACCCCCATGTGCATGGCGTCGGCCAAAAGGGAGAGGCTCCCGGTCCACCAGCCTCCGAAAAGCTCGGCCAGGAACACCACGGCGGTGAGGCTGAAGGCCTTGGTGAGGGGAGGGAGGGACGCGGAAGCGGGAAGGCTCGGGTGATGCCTATCGAGCATGGGGGTGGGCGGCTTGCCTGGCGATTTCATAGAGAAGCACGCTCGCGGCGCACGAGGCGTTCAAGCTCGCCACCCCGGCCGCGGCCTGGGGGATCGAGATCAACTCGTCGCAGCTTTGGCGGACCAAGGGCCTCAAGCCCTCCCCCTCCGAGCCGATCACCAAGACCAGCGGCCGGTTGAGGCTCGCCTGCCAGGAAGGCCTGCCCGCCATGTCGGCTCCGTAAATCCAGAAGCCCGCCTCCTTCAAGCGCGCCAAGGACTGGGCAAGATTGACCACCTGAAAGATCGGAAGCCTCTGGACGGCTCCCGCCGAGGCCTGGACCACGACCGGTGTGACGGGGGCGGATCTGCGCTCGGGGAGTATGAGCCCGCCGGCCCCCAAATTGACGGCCGAGCGGGCGATGGCTCCGAGGTTGTGCGGATCCTGAATCTGATCCAAAGCCACGAGTACGAGATTCCGGCGCGCTTCCTCTCTCAAGGTCTCGACGAAGGAAAGAAGGTCCCGGCTTTCTTGCCGCGATACCTTGAGGGCCACGCCTTGGTGCCGACCCTCCCGCACCATCTTGTCCATCTCCCGACGGGGTACGAACTGCACCGCCACGCTCTTTTCCCGTGCCAGCCGGATGATGACGGCAATGGCGGGATTCTGGCAGCGGTGCTCCACCCAAAGAGCGAGGCACGATCCGGCCTTGGAGCGCAGGGTTTCCTCGACGGCGTGGACTCCGCCCAGCCATAGGGATGGGCTGGGGGGAGCGCCGCGCGTCCGGCCTCGGCCAGGGCTCCTCATTTGCGCCGCCATTTCTGGCCCTGGCGGGTGTCCTCCACCAGGATGCCGCGCGTCTCGAGTTCGCGGCGCAGCTCGTCCGAAAGAGCAAAATCCTTGTCCGCGCGCGCCTTGGCGCGCGCGTCCAGGAGTTCACGCTCCCGCGCTGGGAGTTCCTCCGCCCTTGGCTCGAACAAGCCCAGGGCCAAAACTGATTCCGCGGCCTCAAGCAGGGCTAATTTAGCCCCCAGCGGGACTCCGTCCCGCCTGAGCCCGTCCCACAGCGCGGCCAAGGCCACCGGAACGTTCAAATCGTCGCCCAGGCTTTCCTTGAACGCCGCGCAGTCGTCGGCGCAGGTCGGGGATGGAGAGGCCTTGGCGAGCCCGAGGGCGATTTCCCTCAAGCGCCTGCGGGCCGTTTTCGAGGACTCCAAGGCCTCCCAGGTGAAATCGAGCTGCTTGCGGTAATGGGCGGTCAGGCAGTGGTAGCGCAAGTCAAGCGGGGAGAAGCCGCGGTCCTTAAAATGGCTGAGCGTCACGAAGCCCCCCTCGGACTTGGCCATCTTGGCGTTGTTCATAAGCAAGAACTCGCCGTGCATCCAGAACCGGGCGAAGGGCTTCTCCGTGGCGGCCTCGGACTGGGCGATCTCGTTGGTGTGATGGATGGGAATATGGTCCACGCCCCCGCAGTGGATGTCGAAGGACTCTCCGAGATAACGCATGGCCATGGCCGAGCACTCGATGTGCCAGCCCGGAAATCCCGTCCCCCAGGGGGAGTCCCACTCCATCTGCCTTTTCCTGTCCTTGGGCGAGAACTTCCAGACCGCGAAGTCCGCGGGGGAGCGCTTCTCGGGGTTGGCCTCGATGCGCGCTCCAATTTGAAGGCCGCCAACGTGCGAAATGACCGCATGCTCCGATCCCGCCAAGCGGCCGTACGCCGGGAACTTGGCCGTGTCGAAGTAAAGCCCGTCCGAGGTGGAGTAGATAAGCCCCTTTTTCTCAAGGCGCTTGACGAGATCAATTTGCTCCTTAATGTGATCAGTCGCCTTGCAAAGCACGTCCGGAGGCAGGAGATTAAGCTCTTGGCAGCCCTGGAGGAAGGATTCGGTGTAGAACCGGGCGATTTCCCATGCGGTCTTCCCCTCCCGGGCCGCCCCCACCTCCATTTTGTCCTCGCCCTCATCGGCCTGGCTCGTCAAATGCCCCACGTCGGTAATGTTCATGACATGGCGCACTTTGTAATCAAAAAAGCCGAGCGCGCGCTTCAAGATGTCCTCGAAAATGTAGGTGCGCCAGTTTCCGACGTGCAGATAATTGTATACCGTGGGACCGCAGGTATAAAGCCCGACAATAGGGGGCGCCAGAGGCCTGAAGTCCTCCTTTTGGCGGGTTAAGGTGTTGAACAGCTTTAGTCCCATAACGAGGCACATTTTACCACTTAAAGAAGCCCCGTATGAATCGCCCCGACAACCTCCTGGATAGGCAAAATGACTGCGGGCTTCCGGGCCTTAGGCAGGCCAAGCTCGGCTACCAGCCCGCCGTCATCCTGCCCTGGCTCACAGTCTCGCGCTCCAGGTAAAACTCTTAATCTGCGGCACGGGTCGGAGGGCCTAAACTTATCTAGGCCAAATTCCCTCAATAAATTTCCCATAGGGCCTAGGATATTTCGCGGCTCCAAAACCTATCATCCCTGTTAACGAAACATCGTTCACATTAAGAGCCGACTCATGCGAAAGTCATTGACCTCTTCCTTCGTGATTCTCTTGGCCTGCGGCGCCGGGGCCTGGGCCGCGCCGAAATTGGCTTCGCCGGCCGCGGCCAAAATGCCCTTGAGCGGCGCGGTGGCCCTGGAAAGGGCCGTTCCCATGGCTCAGGTCGGGCATTTGCCGCTCCCACTCTTGCGGACCCCGCAAGCGGACGCCCGCTTGCCTCGAAACAGAGCCCTTCACCCGGCCGCGATCCTGACGGAAAGCCTTGAGGAGGTGCCAAACACGCTCCCTCCCGAGCGGCAAGCCGAGGGCGGCTCGCGGATTTTCGATTTGCGCGGAGAAACCCGCGGCTCCGTGGCGGCGCCGGAAATCGGCCGCGCGGCCGCGCCCATCCAGAACGCCGCCTCCGCCGGAGGTTCCGGAAAATCCGGCCTCGGGAAGGGCGGAACCTCCGGCGGAGGCGGCGAATCCGGCGGCTCCAACGGCGGAGGTGGGCGTGGAAGCGATGGGAATGGGCGCTCCAACGGCGGGGAGGAAGGGGATGGGAGCTTCCTCGGCGCCATCCTCGGCCCGCTGCGGCCGATGGCCCAAATGCCCATGGACGGCGCGTTCAATGACGTCTCAATGCCTCTCCCGGCCCCGAGCATCCCCGGGCTTCCCCTGCCGGAGTTAAAACTCGCGGGGATCTCCATCGTCAAAAAGGGCTCGGAGATAGAGATAAAAAAAGGCCATATCCACCTGGGGAACATCCGCTTGGAAATCAGCGGCAGCCTTTCCTTCCCTAAAGACGGACTCGTGGAGCAGAATCTCTCCTTGAAAGGAGAAAACCTGAATCTGGCGCAGCTCGCGGCCCTGGCGCCAGGATTGACCAAGATGGGATTGGAAGGCAAGGCCTCGCTCGACATCCACCTCGGAGGCGACAGCAAGAGCCCGGTGATGCTCGGCACCGTCTCAGCCGAGGGCGAACGCCAGGGGGACGCTTTCAAGGCCGTCATCATGTTCGGCAATCCTCCGGCTCAAGGAAAGCCAGCCTCCTCCATGCTCGTGCGGCTGATAGGGGAAGCCTCCAAGCTTAAGATGGAGGACTTGGCCTACATGACCGCGCTGCGCTCCCTATTCGCGGGAATGTCTCGCGCGTTCGGAATGGCTTCCTTGCCCATTGACAGCAGCGGAGAACTCAGCATCGGCCGTCTGATCTCGGACGCGGCCTCCGCCAACAAAGTCTCTCTCCAATGGTCCCTAGGCGACGTCTTGTCCGCGATGACCGGAACCGTCCAGCTGAAAACCGACTCGGCCAATATGTCCGGGGAAACCACGGGAGACTTCAGCGGCGAGTACACCCTGGAGGAAGGGCGCTTGCGCCTTTCCAACTCCTTCACGGCAGGAGGATCCATGCCGTTCAACAATCACGTCTCCGGCAGCATATCCTTCAAGGGCGGCAAGAGCTTGGATTGGACCATCACGTCAACCCCGACAGGGCGAGCCCACGGACCCGCCGCCATGCTAAGATAGCCCTGCATGATCCCGCTCAGGGACAACATTCCCAGCCGGCGCTTTCCCGCCGTCAATCTCCTCCTCATCCTGGGCAACGCGGCCGCCTTCTTTTACGAGCTCTCGCTGGGGGCGGGCTTGGAGCCTTTCCTCCTGCGCTACTCCTTGGTCCCGGCCCGCTATGCGGCGCCGGGACTGCTTCACGCGCTTGGGCCCGTCAACTACCTCGCCCCATTTTTTACGTCATTATTTCTGCATGGGGGCTGGGCCCACGTCCTCTCCAATATGTGGATGCTCTTCATCTTTGGGGACAACGTGGAGGACAGGATGGGGCACTTCCGCTATCTGCTCTTCTATCTACTCTGCGGACTCTGCGCCTCGGCAGCCCAACTTTGGGCCTCCTGGGGCTCATCCATCCCCACCTTGGGGGCCTCGGGGGCCATCGCCGGGGTCCTGGGGGCCTACTTCATCCTCTACCCCTACGCCCGCGTGCTCACTGTGATCCCGATCTTCGTTTTCCTTAAGACCGTCGAGATCCCGGCCTCGCTATTCCTGGGTATCTGGATCTGGTCCCAGTTTTATTCCGGAAGCCTGTCCTTGGCCGGGACCCGCCACCTGGGCGGGGTGGCTTGGTGGGCGCATATCGGCGGGTTCATGGGAGGGATCGCCCTGCTCGGGCTATTTCTCGAGGCAAAGCGGGGCAGGCGCTAATATCAGCCCCTCACGCAGAAGACTTGCTTGAGCTCGACCGGGATACAGCTCTCAAGGCTCGTTTTTACCGGCATACTTTAATTAGACAGCCCTCCCATCGGGGAAGTCAAGGCCGAGTTTATCCCCAAAACTTCGCCGCGAAGTTTGGTGGATATCTTCCGACGGCACCCAGGCCGCGCCCTCATCAAGGCGCGGTCTTTAGAAGGGAAGAAGCAGCGTGGCCACGGCGTAGCAGGCGATGGCCTCGCCCCGGCCTATGGCTTCCAGACCCTCATGGCTCTTGGCCTTGATATTGACGCGCTCCGGCGCAACGCTCAAGAGGCCCGACAAAGAGGCCTTGAAGGCCTCATAGTGGGGCTTCATCTTGGGCTCCTCGGCGACCATGGTGACATCGAGGTGGGAGATGGCGCCCCCGGCCGTGATGAGCTTGGCCATGACCGCGGCCAGGATGTCCCTGCTCGGGATTCCCTTGATCTTGGGATTTTCCGGGGGAAACATGAGCCCGATCTCGCCGGCTCCGAGCGCGCCCAGGATGGCGTCTCCCACCGCGTGGAGCACGGCGTCGCCGTCGGAGTGCCCGATGAGGCCTTTGGGAAAGTCGAGCTTCAGGCCGGCCAGCCACAACTCGCGCCCCTCCGCCAGCTTGTGTATGTCGTAGCCGAACCCCACGCAGGGCCGTCGCCGGCCCCCTTGGCGCTCCTCCAAGAGGGCCTCGGCCATGATCAGGTCCTCGGGAGTGGTGATCTTGAAATTCTCGTAGCCGGCCGGAACGATCTTGACCTTGTGGCCGGATTTCTCGACGAGTTGGCTCTCGTCGGTGGCCTCCTTCTCGTCCGGAAACTTCTCCAAGGCTTCCTCAAGGATCTCGCGGCGGTAGCACTGGGGGGTTTGGGCCGACCAGAAGGCGGAGCGCACGGGCGTGGTAGAGACCCACAACTGCTTGTTGGAGACCTTCTTCAAGGTGTCCTTGACCGGGACGGCCGCGATCGCGGCCCCTGACTCGTAGGCCTCTTCCAAGACCGCCCGCACCGTGGCAATGGTCACCAGCGGCCGGGCTCCGTCGTGGACCGCCACGACCTCAGCGTCCTCGGGAACCTCCCTGAAGCCCCGGCGCACCGATTCCATGCGCGTGGTTCCGCCCGGAACGACCGCGACTCGGTTCGAGGCCAGGCGCCCTCCGTGCTCCTCAACGTGCGCGGGGCTCAAGACCAAGACTATTTTCTCCATCTCCTCCATTTGAAGGAAGACGTCCAGGGAGCACTCGACCACGGTCTTGTCCGCTAGGGGCAGGAATTGCTTGGGCCGCCCCATCCGTGTCCCGGCTCCGGCCGCGACTATGATGGCCGCCGATTTCATTTATTTGACCGGCTCCCTGACTTCGCCGCGGGCCTTGCCGAAAATCATCCGGCCGGAGGGAGTCTGAAGAATGGAGGTCACCCCGACCTCCAGGCGCTTGCCTATGTGCTTGCGCCCGTCCTCGATCACGACCATGGTGCCGTCGTCGAGGTAGCCCACGCCCTGGTCGCGCTCCTTGCCCTCCTTCATCACGAAAAGGGACATGGCCTCTCCGGGAAGGACCACGGGCTTCAAGGCGGTCCCCAAGTCGTTGATGTTGAGGCAGGTCACCCCCTCCAAGGCCGCAACCTTGTTGAGGTTGAAGTCCGTGGTGATGACCTTGGCCCCCATGTCCTTGGCCAGGCGCACGAGCTTTCCGTCCACGTCCGGCACGTCGGAGATGTCCCGATCGAGTATCTTGACCGGAATGTCCGCGTTCTCCTGCAGGCGGGCCAAGACGTCGAGGCCCCGGCGTCCCCGGGCCCTCTTGAGGGAATCCTGCGAGTCCGCCAGGTGATGCAGCTCCTGCAGGACAAAGCGCGGCACGATCAAGGTTCCGATCAGGAACTTCGTCTCGCAGATGTCTATCACCCGACCGTCTATGATGGCGCTGGTGTCGAGGACCTTGACGTCGGCGCCGCGGCGGCGGCTCATCTTGAGGAGGTCCTTGTCAAGCTGGTCGAACTCAGGGAACTTCTTGACCGCGATGATGAGACCCAGAATTCCGAAGGCGAAGTAGCGCAGGACCGAGTATTTGTCCCAGGCCAAATAAAGGGCCTCGTTCCCCATCTGGAACACGGTGTAATCGAGGAGCTTGGCGAGAATGATGCCCCCAGAGCTCCCCAAAACCCCCGAGATCATGGTCAAGAGGTTGATCTCGGCCAGAAGATACTCGAAGCCCACGATCGCAAGCCCCACTCCGGCTCCCAGAAGGGCGCCGGCGGAGGTCGGGGTGATGCGGAAATAAACGATGCTCGTCGAAGCCACTACCACGCCTAGTCTAAACAGCCATAACGTCATGAATTTCCTCCCGCAAACAATAGTTCCGCCGCGGCCGGAAGATCGGCGGCTCCCACCAGGCCCAGGCCCAGGTCTTTGCGCGAAAGCTCCTTGAGAGCGCGCTCGGGGATCAAGGCTTTTTTAAAGCCGGCCTTGGCGGCTTCCTTGAGACGAGTCTCGAGATGGGGAACCCGGCCGAGCTCCCCCAGGAGGCTCACCTCGCCCAGCAGCACCCAGTCCGGGTCCAAGGGCATTTCCTTGGCCGAGCTCAAGACCGACAGGCAGACGGCCAAGTCCAAGGCCGGGTCCTTGAGGCGCACTCCCCCGGCCAGGCTCACGTAGACATCCTTCTCCTCGAGCCTGAGCTTGACGTGCTTCTCCATGGCCGCCAAGAGCACCAGGACGCGGTTGAGGTCGAGTCCCGTGGCCATGCGCCGGGGCAGCGGGTACTTGGTGTAGACGACCAGGGCCTGGGTCTCGACCAGCATGGGACGAGAACCCTCCAAGGTCACGGACACGCCCCTGCCGGCCTGGGGCCTCATCCCGTCCTCGACCAGGAAAAAGGAGGCCAGATCCTGGACCTCCGCGAGACCCTTCTCATTCATTTCGAAAAGTCCCACCTCGTCCGTGGGACCGAACCGGTTCTTTTGCGCCCGCAGGACCCTGAGCAGATCGTGGCGCTCCGTGTCGAAGTAGAGGACGGTGTCCACGATGTGCTCTAGGACCTTCGGCCCGGCCAAGGTCCCATCCTTGGTCACGTGCCCCAAGAGGAATACCACGGCGCCGGTCTTCTTGGCCACCCGAAGGATTTCGGCCGCGCACTCGCGCACCTGGGTCACCGAGCCGGGGCCCGAGGCGAGCTCCGGATGGTAAACGGTCTGGATAGAGTCGAGCACCAGCCCCCAAGGGCGGACCTCCTCCAGCACAGCCAGGATTTTCTCGAGGCTCGTCTCCGAGAGAAGATGGAAACCTTCCTCGGCGCCCGCGCGGCTCTTGATCCCGAGCCTCTGGCAGCGGCCAGAGACCTGCTTCAAGGATTCCTCGCCTGAAACGTAGACGACTTTCCGGCCCCGCGCCAGGCGCCACGCCGCCTGGAGCATCAAGGTGGACTTGCCTATCCCGGGAGGGCCGGCCAGCAGGATCACTTGGCCCTCCACCACGCCCCCGCCCAGGAGCCGGTCGAACTCGGTAATGCCCGTGGCGAAGCGCCCCTGCTCCAAGTCCTGCTGCGCGACGTCGCCAAGGGCGATGACGTCGGAACTAAAGTCCGTCATAAGGCGAGCGCCTCCGCCGCGCAACCCCGCGGCTCCGGATGGCCGGACCTCGACCACTTCCTCGGTCATGGTGTTCCAAGCCGAGCAATCCGGGCATTGGCCCATGCCCTTGGGCGCTGAGTAGCCGCATTCCTGGCAGCGGTAGACACTCTTAAGCCGTGACATAATTAGGGATTTTGTCCTCTATTTCTTGCTGCGGCCCTTGGTGCCGGCCGCCCCGAAGCTGATGACTCCGAAAAGATAGGCGATGTCCTGGTCCTCGAAAGTGACGTTGACCCAACTCTGGTAGCGCTTGGTCTCCTGGAGGTCCTCGACGCGGGCCCCGATCCCCAAATAGCGGTTGATCCGAGCTAGAAGCCCCACATCGTACTGCGGATGGTCGAATTTCCGGCCCTGGACCACGCGGTTGCGCCCGAAATCGTAGCCCTGGGCGACCAGGCTGAACTTCTTGCCGATGGGATGCTGGTAAAAGGGCGTGACCGAGAGCCGGCCTCCCCCGCCGGAACGGATAACGCCCGCCGCCAAATCGAAGGGCCCCCGCTCCCAGCCGAGAAGGGCGTCCACTCGGTTGAACTGGGCGTAATCCGTGCCGCGCCTCTCGTCAGAGACGTTGCCGAGATTGGAGCCTCCGATGTAGTAATACCGGCCCTCTCGGGGCGAAATCTTGAGCCCGATGTCGGCGCGGGAGGTGCGCACCGCGTGCTCGTAGCGCCAGTCCAGGTTCCAGTAAACCCTAAATTGGGTGATGCGCCCAAAAACATCCTTGGCGGTGGCCGCCGCCTCTTTGACCGAGGCGACGGTCTCCTTGACGTCCTCCTTCATCTTCTCGTCGTGCAAGAGAGCGCCCACCGTGCCCTTGTCCGTGGACAGGCCAGTCATCATCTGGTCGCTCTTGGCCAGGACCTTGTCGAGTTTGTCCGATATCTGGTCGAAGCGCTCCATGGTGTTGGTGAGGCTCGGCTTGGCCGTGGCGATCAAGTCGTTGAGGTTGGCGGTAAGCTCCCGGACGTTGGCCACGGTGTCCTTGAGGTTCGAGGTAAGAGAGCCCCGCGGGCCATCTTCGCTCAACTCCTTCATGATCTTCTCGAGGCTGCCCAAGGCCTGGGTCATGGCCTTCTCGATGGAGACCGGGTCGGTTCCCATCACGGTCGATTCGGCGGCGATGACGCCGGCCGAGGGGTGGCCCTGGGAAACCTCGAGGTACTTCGAGCCGATGATTCCCGTGGAGCCCACGGTGAACTGCGCGTCCTGGTAGATGTCCACTCCCTTGCGGATGGAGGCGATGACCTTGGCCCGGCCGTCCGACAAGAGGATGTCCCTCACTTGCCCGACCTCGACGCCAGAGAGCTTAACCGGGGCGTTCTTGGTGAGGTTGGCCACGTCCCGGAAACTCACGTAGAGGGTGTAGCGCTTCTCGAGGCTGAGATCTCCAAGCAGGAAAATAGCGGTGCCGATCAAGGCAAACCCCGCCACGACGAAGGCTCCGACCTTGGCTTCCAGGGACACTAAGCTTTGCCGCCTTCACGGCGGGGCTCTCGGGCGTGCCCGGCCTCTGGCTCGAAATCCTTGAGCTTCATCTGGATGGGACCGCGGCTGATGCCGTCGACGAATTGGCGGATATAGGGATTGTCGCTCACCTTGATGATTTTGGGATGGGCCACTCCCAGGACGCGGCCCTCATGGAGCATCGCGATGCGGCTAGCCACTTTATAGGCCGATTTCATATCGTGAGTCACGACGATGGAGGTCACCTTGAGCTGCCTCTGGAGGTCCAGAATCAGGTCGTTGATGACATCCGACATAATCGGGTCCAAGCCTGTCGTCGGTTCATCATACAAAATATACGAGGGCTCCGCCGCTATGGCCCTGGCCAGGGCCACCCGCTTTTTCATGCCGCCAGAAAGCTCGGCCGGCTTCATGTCCTCCACATCCTTGAGCCCCACCAGGGCCAGCTTCTCCTTGGCGACCTCTCGGTATGTATCAGGAGGGATATCGGTGAGGTAGCCCAGCCCGAAGCTCACGTTTTCCCAAACCGTCAAGGAGTCGAAGAGGGCCGACTCCTGGAAGAGGTAGCCGAAGCGCCGGCGATAATTGGCGATTTCGGACTCCTTGGAGAGCTTCGTGATGTCCACTCCGTCGACCATGATGCTCCCCGAATCAGGGCGAATGAGCCCGATCACGCACTTGAGGAAGGTGCTCTTGCCGCAGCCCGAGCCCCCGATGACGACCAAGGTTTCCCCCTCCTCGACCATGAGCTCGACCCCGCGAAGGACCGCTCGGGCACCGAAGCTTTTCTTGACGCCGGAAGCCTCGATCACTGGAGCTTTCTCCGGGCTAGGAACTCCCGCCCCTTGCCCACGCCCGTGTTGACGGGCTCGCCCTTGGCGCAGAGGGGGCAGTCCCTCTCTTCCCAGGACTCAAGCGAGATGTTAATGAGGGCCTCCAAGCGAGGAACCTCCCCCAAATCGCGGGCTAAGACGCCTCCGCGGTTGCAGAGAGCCGCCACCCCGATGATCACGGCCCCCAAGGCCCTGGCGCCATCGACCACCTTCCTCACGGACCCGCCCGTGGTTAGGACGTCCTCGACCACCAGGATTCTGCGGCCGGCCAGAAGCCGGTCGTAGCCGCGTTTGATCACGAAGGAGCGGCCGTCCTCCGACTTCTCCGCGTAAAGCCCGAGCACCTCTCTCCCTTTAAGTTCCGTCAAATGGTGCGCGACCCATTGGGAGAGAATCACCCCTCCGACCGCCGGGGCCAAAACGGCTTCCACCCCGTCCTGGGCGAAGCGTTCCGCCAGGGCCCGGCAGAGGCGGGAGGTTTCGCGGGTGTGGGGATAGATTGCGTCCTTGTTGACGTAGGCCGAGCCGTGCTTGCCCGACGTATAAACAATGTGGCTTCCAGTGATCACGGCCCCGATGCCCGACAGCATCTCCAAAATCTCGTTCTGGCTCATATGGCTCTGCTCATGTAATGCCCAAGGCTACCAGGACCGCGGTCACGAAGTAGTCCATGACGAGGACCGAGACCATGCTGATGACCACGGCGGCCGTGGTGGACTTGCCCACTCCCTCTGCGCCCCCCCGCGTCGTAATGCCTTGGAAGCAGGAGATGAAGGAGATGACGAAGGCGAAGACGAAGGTCTTTAAGAAACCGTGCATGAAATGGCGGATCTCCATGTTGTCCACGATATCGTGCCAAAAAATGTTGTTCGGGATCTTGAGCTTAAAGGCCGCAACCACCCAGCCGCCGAAAACCCCGGTGAAGTCCGATGCCACGGTCAAAAGAGGCAGGACGGCCAAGAAGGCCAGGAAGCGCGGGATGACCAGGTAGCGGATCGGGTCGGTTCCCAAGGTATAGAGGGCGTCAAGCTGCTCGGTCACCTTCATGGTCCCGAGTTCGGCCGCGATGGCGGCTCCCGCGCGGCCCGAGACCACCATGGCCGTCATCACGGGTGAGAGCTCCATCACCATGGCGAAGCTCACCACGGTTCCGACGAAAAGGGGCTCGTTGAAAAAGTGCTTGGAGGAGGCCCCGGTCTGGAGGGCCAGGACCATTCCCGTGAAAAACGTGGTCATGGCGGTCACCGGAAGGGACTCAACGCCGATGCGCATCATCTGCAGCAAGGTCTGCCGCCATTCGATCCTGGAGCGCACGAGCCAAAGGAAGGTCGAGCGGATGAGAAACGCAAATTGACCAGTGGCCTCGACAAGCTCCAGGAGCGGACGCCCCACCCAGGCCAGGATCGATGCCATTCCGTTTTTATTATATCAGATACACCCGCGGCACTCTGGCCGAAAGGCAGGTGGTGATCTCGTAAGCGATGGTGCCGAGCTCCGAGGCCATGTCGCCCGCGGTGACGCGGCGGCTTGCCTGTGAGCCCAGCAGCACCACCTCGTCTCCCACCCGGACCCGGGGGACGCCGGTCACGTCGACCATCAGCATGTCCATGGTGACGCGCCCGACCACGGGGCAGAAGCGGCCCTGAACGAGGACCCGCCCCTTGTTGGAGAGACCGCGCGAGAAGCCGTCGGCGTAACCGATGGGAATGGTGGCGATCCGGCGGGGCCCCGGGGCCCGGTAGGAGGCCCCGTAGCTGATGGGCGTTCCCGCCGGCACGGATTTGAGGAAAACGACGCGGCTCTTAAGAGACAGCACGGGCTTAAAGCCCGGATAGAGCCCGTACAGAGCCAGGCCCGGCCGCACCATGTCCCAGCGGCTTTCCGGGCAGCGCAGGGCCGCCGCGGAGTTGGCCGCGTGCCGGAGAAAACCCGCCGGGGCGAGACACGCGATGGCGCACGCGGCTTGCTTGAACAGCCGAAGCTGGCGGGCGGTGAACTCGGGGCTTTCCTCGGCGCAGGAAAGATGGGTATAGACGCCGGAGAGCTTGACCGACTTTTCCGCCGAGAGCCACTCCGCCGCGCCCAAGGCGGCCTTGGGGCTAAGCCCGATGCGCCCCATCCCGGTCTCGATCTTAAGATGGCAGGGGACCTTGCGCCCAAGGCGCCGCGAGGCCTCTGCCAGGCGCTGCGCAGATTCGAGGCTCGCCACGGTGGGGATGAGATTGAACTGTGCCGCGGCCAGGAAGCTCTCGAAGGGATAAAGGCTTCCCAGGACCAGGATGGGGCGCCGGATCCCGGCCTCGCGCAGCGCGATCCCCTCCTCGACGGAGGAAACCCCGAAGCAGTCCGCCCCCTCCGGACCCAGCGCCGCCTTGGCGCAGGCCGCGGCCCCGTGGCCATAGGCGTTTCCCTTGACCACGAACATCACCTTTGAGCCGGCTACGCGGGACTTGAACAGGCGCAGGTTGGCCTTGAGCGCCGAAAGATCCACCTCGGCCCAGGTGGGCCGAAAGAAACGCCGCATCAGCCGAAGGTCGCCTGGGCCTCCTCCATCTCGGCGGCGGGCTCGGATTCGCTCGTGGCGTTTCCAAAGCGAGTGTAGTCGCGGATGAAGGAAACCTGGACGCTGCCCGTCGGGCCCTGCCTTTGTTTGGCGATGATGATATCGGCCTTGTTCTCCAAGGTCGGGTCGTTGCGTTTGTAGTAGGCTTCCCGGTAAATGAAAGCCACGAGATCCGCGTCCTGCTCGAGAGCCCCGCTCTCGCGCAGGTCCGAGAGCTGGGGCCGTCCGTCGCCTCCGCGCCCCTTGTCCTCGGGGCGGCGAGAGAGCTGGGACAAGGCGACCACGGGCACCTTCAGGTCGCGCGCTAGGAACTTGAGCCCCCGGGATATCTCCGACACCTCCTGCTGGCGGCTCTCGAAGCGCGAGGAGGAGCCACGGATCAGTTGGAGGTAATCGACGATGACGATGCCCAAGGAGGTCCCCTTCTTCTTAAGGTCGGCCGCGAGTTGACGGGCGAGAGATCGTATGCCCAGTACAGTGAGTCCAGGAGTGTCCACGATAAAAAGCGGGGCCTCGGAGAATCGCGCGGCCGCGTTGGTGAGATCCGTCCAGCGGTCCCGCGGGAAAAAGCCGTTCCTCACCTGCTGGAGGTTGACCTGGGCCTCGGTCGAAATGAAGCGCTGCATGATCGCGTGCTGGTCCATTTCCATGGAGAAGATCAGGACCGGCTGGGGCTTGTCGGCGAGCACGAGATTGGCCGCGAGATTGCGGGCGAGCGCGGTCTTGCCTTGGCTCGGCCGGGCGGCGATCAGGATGAGATCGGACTTCTGGAAACCAGCCGTCATCCGATCAAAGTCGGTCAGGCCCGAGGGAACGCCTGTCACGGCCTGCTTGCGCTTGTGCGCCAGCTCAATCTGCTCTATCACGTCGTGGGCCAATTCCTTGGCCTCCACCACGCCGTGGAGGGTTTGCCTCTCTGCCACCTTGAGGATGCTGGCCTGAGCCTCGTCGAGTATCTGGGAAGGCTCCTTGGCTTCGTTGTAGCAGGAGCTCACGATGGCCGTGGAGGTGGTGATGAGCTCCCGGAGGATGGATTTCTCCTTGACCAGGCGCGCGTAATAGTCGACGTGGGCGGCGGTCGCCACCTTGTTGACGAGACCGGTCAAGGCCTCCATGCCGCCGACTTCATCGAGGATCTTGAGCTTGCGCAGCTCCTCGCCCGCGGTTATGACATCGACGGCCTGGCCGCGGTTGAAAAGTTCGCGCAAGGCCCGGAAAACCTTGCGGTGGGACTCCAGGTAGAAGTCCTTCTCGTGGAGAACGTCGACGGCCTTCTCGACGGCGTCCTTCTCTATGAGCATCGAGCCGAGGACGGCCATCTCGGCCTCAAGGGCTTGGGGAGGCAGTTGGACGGGATTGTTCGCCATGGCTCGGATATGGTCCTCCGGCCCAGGCAAAAGGCGCGGGCCTATTGCCTGGCTGCGATCGCGACTTTGATCTTGGCGCTCACTTCGGGGTGCAGCCGAAGCTCCACCTCGTGATCGCCGGCTGTCTTGATGGCGGACTCCAGGACCACGGCCTGTTTGTCCACGGTGAATCCGCAGCTCTTGAGGCTCTTGACGATGTCGCTCTTGCCCACGGAGCCGAAAAGCTTCCCCTCGGCGCCCACGGCCCGGGAGAAAGACAGGCTCACGCCCGCCATCTTGGCCGAGAGCTCCTTGGCCTGCTCGCGTTGGGCCTGCAAGAGCTTCTCTCGCCTTTCCTTGCCCTTTTCCCACCAAGCCAGGGCCTCTGAGGAGGCCGTAACGGCCAGGTTCTTGGGAAGGAGGAAATTGCGGCCGAACCCGGCGGAGACATCCTTTACCTCCCCGGACCGGCCCACGTGCTCGACGTCACAGCGCAATATCACTTTCATGGGAGTCAATAAACCACGTACGGCAACAGGGCCAGATTGCGGGCGCGTTTGATGGCGCGGCCGAGCTGTCTCTGGTGCCCCGCGCAATTGCCCGTGATCCGGCTGGAAAGGATCTTGCCGCTATCAGCAACGAAAGTCCTCAAGACCTGGATTTGCTTGTAATCTATATCCCGCACCTTTTCGGCGCAGAAGCGGCAAACCTTCCTGCGCACGGGGAAGGGAGCGCGGCGGCGCCCCAGCTCCGGCCGCCTAGCGGCGGGCGCGGCGGCGGGGCGGGACGCGCCCGGCGTTTCGGCGGCAGCCGGCGCGGGGGCCGGGCTTGCCGCATGTTGCTCTTCAGAAGACATTAAAAGGGAACCTCCTCGCTATCGTTGACCACGCCGGCCGGCGCGGCCTCTTGAGCGGCTTCGTCGCGGGCTTCCTGAGACTGAGAGCCTCCCTCGGCTTGAGCCAGGAACTGGACTCGGCGCGCTTCTACTTCCAAAACGGTTCTTTTCGTCCCGCTCTTCTTGTCCTCGTACTCGCGGCTCCTCAACCGCCCATCGATGTGGACCGGGCTGCCCTTGCGCAGCTTTTCCTTGCAACGCTCGGCGGCTTGGCGCCAGACCACGACCGGAATGTAGCTTACCTGTTCCTTCCAATCGCCCGTGGCCTTGTCTTTATAGGCTTGATTGACCGCGATCGAGAACCAGCACTTGGCCGTCCCCTGGGGAGTAAAGAAGACCTCTGGATCGCGGGTCAAACGGCCCGTCAAAAGAACCTGATTCTGCTCAGGCAGGCGCACGCCGGCCATATCACTCCTGGCCCGCGGCAGCGGGGGCCTTCTTGGCCTTGCCCTTCTTCTCCCGCATCTTCCTTTCCTGGGAGGCGACCGTCATCTGGCGCAGAAGATTCTCATTGATGCTGAAATTATGGTACAGCTTCTTTAGAGCCTCGGAAGTGATCTTGTATTTCAAGTAGGCGTAGGTTCCCTCTCGGGCCTTGCCGATCATATGGGTCAGCTTGCGACGTCCCCAATTGTCCTGGCTTATCATTTCGCCGCCTTGCGCGGCGATCAGCTGCTTGGTTTTTTCCACAAAATCGGCCGCTTCGGCTTCTGAAAGCGCCGGCTTCAATATCAACACGGTTTCGTAAATTTGCATTGGAACGATACTATAACAAATCCGAGGCGAGTCTGACAAGGAATAAATCCCAAAAGTTCACGTAAGCTTTTGGGCAGCAGGTGAAATATTTGACAAAATATAACACATAATATATACTGAGAATGGTTAGAAGATAGAGAAAACTAAAAAATACGCTATCGTTACAGCCATGAAACGAAAACGCAAAGCCGCCAAGCGGGTTTTCATCGGCGACGTTCCCGAGGTCATGGACATTAAGGCCCTGGCCCAATACCTGGCGATGGGCCGCTCCAAAATCTACGGACTGATCCGCCAGAAAAGAATTCCCGCCTCGCGCATCGGGCGGCAATACCGCTTCTCCAAGCCCCTCGTCGACGCGTGGCTCAAGGAGCGCCTGATCATGAAGCCGGAAGAGCCGCAAATTCCCCTTTTCAAAGGGCAGAAATCCTAGCTTCCCGGCGCTCTCAGACGTCCGACGAAAACTCCTTGCCATGCCGTCGGGGATTATTATATATTGGCCAAGCTGAAGGGATATGACGCTGCATCCCTCAGGACGGAGGAGGTCACAAACATCATGGCAGAGAAAGTTCACAAGGTTGGCATCGAGCGCGCGACGGGTTTCCTTTATTACATCGACAAGCAGGGAGACGTTTCCCGCGCCAAGATGGCCCGCGGCGGCAAAAAAGGCGGCAAGCCGGAGAAGGTCCAGAAGGTGGGTCTTAAGAAGGAGAAGGGCTTCCTTTACTACTTGGACAAGAAAGGCGACATCTCTCGCGCCAAGATGGTCAACGCCTAAGCCGCATCCGCTCCGCAAAACCCCTGCAGCTTCCTTAGCCGCAGGGGTTCTTCTTTTGTAGAATGCGTCATGTCCCGCATTCTAGTCGTAGGCCCGGGAGCCGTGGGAATGGTCGTGGCCTGCCGCTGGGCCGCGGCCGGCCACGAGGCCCTTCTCCTGGCGCGCGATCCCGACCAGGAGAAGAAGATTCTCCGCCGGGAAGTAATTTTCCGCGGCCCGGACGGGAGAGAGTGCCGCGTGCGGCGCGGGCTCTTAAGCGCGCGCCAGACCCCCAGAAAGCCCTGCGCTGGAATATTCTTCTGCGTCAAGGCGCGGGACACGGTCGCGGCTCTTCGCGCGGCCCGGCCCTGGGCCGGGCCATCCACGCCCGCGGTCGGCCTTCAGAACGGCGTTTCCCATGCCCCTATCTTGAAAAGGGCCTTCGGGCCGTCCCGCGCGGTTCTCGGCTCCTGCTATTTCGGCGCGGACCACCCGGAGCCGTCCCTTTACTCCCACACCTACGGCGATCAAATACTTCTAGCCGCCAACGCCGCCAACGCCCGAGCCTTGTCCGAGGCCAAGGCCTTGCTGCTGGAGGGAGGCTGGAAGGTCATACTGAAGGACAGCGAGGAGGCCCTGCTTTGGACCAAGCTCTGCTTCAACGCGGCCGTAAATCCACTGGGGGCCCTGGCCGCGGCGCCGAACGGGGATTTGGCCCGGGATGCGGCGCTGAGGGAACTTCTGCTCCAAACCCTGTCCGAGGCCGTGGCCGTGGCGCGCGCCGCAGGGCGACGACTTCTCTACCGGGACATGGCCGGGCTCGTTCTGAGAGCCTGCGAGAACGCCCCGGCCCAGCGCAACTCCATGCTTCAGGATCTGCGCGCGGGCCGGCCCACTGAAATTCAGGCCATCGTCGGGCCCTTGCTGGATCAGGCCAGACGCCTGCGGCGGCCGGCTCCTCTGCTGCTCCGCCTTTTTCGGTGGGTCCAAAAAATGGAGTCTTCCCCATGAATGCGTCACTGCTAGACGGCGGGCTTCTAGCCCGGAAAATAAAGGAAACTCTTCTCAGCAGGGCATGCGCCCTGCGATCGTCCCGCAGTCAGCCTCTAGGTCTGGCCGTGGTGACCGGGGAGGAAACCTCCGCTTCGACAACCTACCGCCGTGCCGCCCTCAAGGCCTGCGCCGAGGTGGGAGCCGTGGTTGAAATCCATTGCCTGGAGGCGGCCGGCACGGCCCAGGCCTTGGAACTCATGTCCAGTCTCTGCCAAGACAAGGGCGTGGACGGGATTCTCCTGGATTTGCCCTTCCCGACTTCCGTGGACCTGCCGCGCCTCTTGGAGGCCTTGCCTGCCGAGAAGGACGTCGAGGCGGCCTGCCCCGAAAGCTATGGGCGCTTCGCCATGGCCAGAAGCCTGGGCGAATTCGAGGCGCGCCGCCTCATCGCCCCCCCCACGGCGCTGGCCGTGGCCGAGCTTCTAAAGGAAGCCCGCGCGCCGCTGCGCGGAAAAAAGGCCGCAGTGATCGGGAGATCGAACGTGGTGGGCAAGCCGGCGGCCCATCTTCTGAGCCTCATGGGGGTCACGGTTTGCCTGTGCCATTCCGGCACCGCGGACCTCGAGGCGGAAATCCGCCGTGCCGACATCGTGGTGGCCGGCGCCGGCAAGGCCGGGATCGTGAAGGGATCCTGGGTCAAGCCCGGAGCCATCGTGATCGACGCGGGAATCAACCAGGAGGGCGGCAAACTCCGCGGAGACGTCGAATTCGAGGAAGCCTCCAAAAGGGCCGGCTGGATCACTCCCGTTCCCGGGGGAGTGGGGCCCGTGACGACGGCTTTGCTCTTGGCCAATGCCCTTACTCTGGCTGAAGGAAGGGGTAGCGGTAATCCCGAGGGGGATCAAAAGTCTCCTTGATGATGCGCGGGCTCGTCCAGCGCAGGAGGTTGAGGTGAGAGCCCGCCTTGTCGTTGGTTCCAGAAGCCCGGGCTCCTCCGAAGGGCTGCTGGCCCACCACGGCCCCCGTGGGCTTGTCGTTGACGTAAAAATTGCCGGCGGCGTGGCTTAGCACCCGCGAGGCCTCGGCCACCGCGCGGCGGTCCGCCGCGAAGATGGAGCCGGTCAAAGCGTAGGGCGAGGTCTTCTCGCAAAGCTCCAAGGTCTCCCGATACTGGGCCGTCGGATAGACGAAGACATTGAGTATCGGGCCGAATATTTCCTTGGACATGCCCTCGCTTCGAGGGTCCTGGGCCTCGATCACGGTCGGCTCTATGAAGTACCCGACCGAGTCATCGCAGCCGCCCCCCCATAGTATTTTGGAACTCGAGTCGGCCTTGGCCCGGTCCAAATAGCCCTTGATGCGCGCGAAGGCCTTCGCATCTATTACGGCATTGACGAAATTGGAGAAATCCTCGGGGGATCCCATCTTGATGGATGAAAGCATGTCCCCCAAGGCCTCCCTGACCTTGGGCCAGAGATTGTCGGGAATGTAGGCGCGGGAGGCGGCCGAGCATTTCTGGCCCTGGTACTCGAAGGCGCCCCGCACCAACGCGACGGCCAGGGCCTCGGGATCGGCGCTGGCGTGGGCGAAGACGAAGTCCTTGCCTCCCGTCTCCCCCACCAGCCGCGGGTAACCGTGGTACTTGGCTATGTTGTTTCCCACGGTTTTCCATATTCCATGAAAAACCTCGGTGCTTCCGGTGAAATGCACCCCGGCCAAATCCGGGCTGTTCAAGGCCGCCGCGGAAATGTCCGCGGGAGGCCCGGACACCAAATTGATCACGCCGTCCGGAAGCCCGGCGGCGCGCAGGAGCCGCATCAGGTGATGCGCCGTGTACACCGTGGAGAGGGCCGGCTTCCAGACCACGGTGTTGCCCATGAGGGCCGGCGCGGTGGGCAGGTTTCCGGCGATGGCCGTGAAGTTGAAGGGAGTCACCGCGAGCACGAACCCCTCCAGGCCCCGGTAGTCGGCCTGGTTCCAGACCCCGCGAGAGGATTGCGGCTGCCAGGCGTATATCATCTCGGCGAAATGGACGTTGAAGCGCAGGAAATCGATGAGCTCGCAGGCAGAGTCTATCTCGGCCTGGTGGGCGCTCTTGGACTGGCAGAGCATGGTGGCGGCGTTCAAGGTCCACCGGAAATCGCCGGCCAGCATGTCGGCCGCCTTGAGGAATATGGCCGCCCGGTCGGCAAAGGGCATGGCCTCCCACTCCCGGCGGGCCGAAACCGCCGCCTCGATGGCTTGGTGGATTTCCGCGACCGAGGCCTGGTGGAAGCGGCCCAAAAGATGCCCGCGCGCGTGCGGGCTGCGGCAATCGGCCAGCCGCCCGGTGCGCACCTCCTTGCCTCCGATAAAGAGAGGGATATCGGCAGTCTCGGATTTAAGGCTCTTCAAGCGGGATTTCAAGGCCTTCCTTTCCGGACTTCCTGGGGCGTAGGCCAGAACCGGCTCGTTGATGGGCAAGGGGGCTTTCATCTGGGCGTTCATGCGGTCTCCGGACTGTTTTTTCTTATGATACAATATCATTTGAGCTGCATAGGAGAGTGAAATCCATGAAAAGAGTCATGCTTTTTGTCGCGGTCAACCTCTTGGTCGTCCTGGCCGTCTCGTTCCTGTTAAGACTCCTGGGCTTGGAGCCCTACCTCACGGCCCAAGGCCTCAATTACAAGGCTCTATTGATATTCTGCTCGATCTTCGGCTTCGCCGGCGCCTTCATCTCGCTGCAGATCTCGCGCTGGACCGCGAAGATGGCCATGGGGGTCCAGCTCATTGACCCCGACAAACCCGGCGGGGCGGCCGAGGAGCGCATCGTAAGCCTGGTCCGCAGCCTCTGCCAGCGCGCCGGCCTTGCCACCTTGCCCGAGATCGGCGTCTACCGCAGCCCCGAGGTCAACGCATTCGCCACCGGCCCGAGCCAAAGCCGCTCGCTTTTGGCCATCTCCACGGGGCTTATCGAGCGCATGGACCCCAAGGCCGTGGAAGGCGTGATCGGCCATGAGATCGCCCATATCGCCAACGGCGACATGGTGACCATGACCTTGCTCCAGGGAGTGGTGAACACCTTCGTCATGTTCTTCGCCCGCGTGATCGCCTTCGCCATAGACAACGCCATGCGCAGCCGCGACGACGATAAGAGGGGCTCGGGACTGGGCTACTTCGCCCACTACATCCTTGTCTCCGTCCTCGAGTCCGTGCTCATGCTTTTGGCCTCTCCTCTCATCTATTACTTCTCGCGCCTGCGCGAGTACCGCGCCGACGCGGGATCGGCTCGCTACGCCGGCCGCGAGACCATGATCCACGCCCTGGAGTCCCTCAAGTCCTCGGTCCAGGTCCAAGACAACCGGGCCCCGGCCCTCTCCGCCTTCAAGATCAACGGCCACGGGCACGGCATAGTCGCCCTGCTCTTCTCGAGCCATCCGCCCCTCGACGCCAGGATCGAGGCGCTTCGGCGCCTCGGTTAGATAAATAGGTGAGCGGAGCTTTCTCGCCCCGTTCTTGGCGGCGGTCGGGATATCTGATTTCCACGGACCCCGCTCGCTTGGACCTGGATTTCATCCACCATGAGCTCAGCCGGATACAGTCGCAAGGCTAACAGTTAACAAATTTGTTATCCTCCCGCCCGGACCCCCTGTTATACTCGGGCCGTGGAGACCGCTGAAGCCGCTTCCATCGAGGGCGAGATAGCCCCGGAAATCCTGGAGCTGGAGTCCCGACTCGCCCGCCTGACTCAAGCCGCCGAGGAGTCGCGGGACCGGCTGCGCGGGCAAAACCCCTCCCTCAAGATCCTGCGCCGTGAATTCAACAGCCTCAAGGCCATCCTGCATGAGCAGAAGCGGAAAATTGAACAGCTCGAGACTTCCTCCTTTAGGGAAGCTCGGCTCAGCGCCGCTCCCGCGAGGCCGTCATTTCTCCATTTCTTCATTGCGCCGCTGTTGGGCCTGCTGGCCCTAGGGCTGCACCTCTCCAAGGGAATCATTCTTCCCCCGACGCCGTCCAAGGCCTCCGCGCGCCTGGCTCCGGCGCCGACAGCCCAGGGGGAGGACGCCCCGCGGGACGCGGGGGTGGATTTGTTGCCCGAGGACGGAGACGTGGACGAGGCCTTGCGCCTGATTTACGCCTACGCACCCTCCGGGGGTTCCGGGAGCGTTGCCGAGATACTGGCCCCGGAGATCGGCGCCGCCACGGAATCCTCCCCGTGGCTCATCGAGCGCCTGAGCCGGGATGTCTATCACTTCACCCTGCGGCCCTACGGCGAGGTCTCGGAATTCGACACCCCCATTTACGAGTTCGAGGTCGATTTGGAAAAGAAGAAGGTCATGCCCTCAGCCGAGACGGCCCTCCATCTTGCGCCTCAGGCCAGCGATCTCGCCCGGCACTGAAACCAGCGCTCCCCGAACTTGTCCACTAAAATTTCCCGAGAGTTTTTGTGGATAACTACTGTTTCAATATTTGAGAGCTTTTGGCAAAGACTCGATCTTGGCGGCCAAAATGAAGTCGTTCTCGGTGAGCCCCCCGACGGCGTGGGTGGAGAGCTCGACGGCGAGCTTGCGGTAGCCGGTCAGATGGAGATCGGGATGATGATCCTCGGCCTCGGCGACCTCGGCGACTGCCTTAATGAGCTCGATGGCCGCCCGAAAATCCTTCATCAGGAGCTCCCGTCGGATGCTCTTGCCGTCTTCTGAGAGCCGCCAGGACTCAAGCTCCCTCAAATACCCTGCGGCCTCCCCGCGCGTCAAGGCGGGAACGCCTCCTTCGCAGGGGACGCATTTTTTATGGACCAGATCAGACATAAGATAGTCCTCGATTTACTTTTTTCCCATTTTCCAATCTGGGATGATTCGACGCATAAAATCATCAAAAAGAGGTACCGTAAAATCCGTATCCCCATGCGCTGGACTGTAAACCATGCCCTTACGAATCAAACCCGATCGGGGCCGCGTCCCGTTTGATGGAGAAAAAGCAAAAAGCGTAACCTTTGGTTGAGGAAATCAAAAGAGGCCAGCTTGAACTGGCCCACCAAGGAGGTTACGCTCAAATGAAGAATAGCAAAGAGGTGGTCACCCAGGGAAATG